>JAATGQ010000100.1 GCA_015654595.1 Chitinophagales bacterium
CGGCCAGACGCTTTATATCACGACGACCATCGCCCCTCTGCGTCAGGAATTGCTTTACCAGAAGGACACTATTATACAGCGCGTAAATGATGCGCTCGGAGAGAAAGTGATCAAAGAAGTGGTGATCCGCTGATGCCGGCTGCCGTCCTTTCGTGCCGGCTACTTCACCAGTCGAACACGTGGGTCGACCAATCCATATAAAAAGTCGGAAAGCACGCCCACAACGATAAAGAAAAAAGAGGAAACAAGAACTGATCCCATCACGACGGGGAAATCGAGTTTTTCCAGCGCGTCTACCGTAACCTTCCCGATGCCTTTCCAGCCAAAGATCGTTTCGACAAAAAAAGCGCCCGCCAGTAGTTCGGCAAACCAGCCGGTGATCGCGGTAATGACCGGATTCAGCGCATTACGGAGCGCATGTTTCCATACGATCCGGATGGGACTCAGCCCTTTGGCTCTTGCCGTACGGATATAGTCCTGATCCAGTACATCGAGCAGGGCGCCGCGGGTGAGCTGGGCGATGATCGCCATCGGCCGTATGCCAAGTGTCAGCGCAGGCAGGATCAGGTTTTGTAATTGCAAATGCCGGCCCGTAAAAGGATCGGTATCGAAGAGACTCCCGGTCATATGCAATCCTGTATATTGACTCAATACAAAACCAAACAGATAAGCGATAACGATGCCCATGAAAAAAGAAGGAGCAGAAACACCCAATACGCTGCCAAAGATCGAAGCCGTGTCAAGCCATGTATTCTTCTTTACCGCGGCCAATACCCCCAGCCCGATGCCGGCAACCGTAGCCAGCAGCATCGCCGCCGCCGCGAGCAATAAGGTGCCCGGCAGCGCCTCCATCAGGATATCCCAGACTTCTTTTTTACTTTGATAGCTTCTTCGCAGGTACGGCCATTTCAAACCAATGGCGGTGCTGCCGCCGATAAAGAAGCCGTTCAACCCTTTTTGCGCAATCTCTTCTCTGCTATGGACGCCTATCGGCGAGACATCATCCAGGTATAACACAAACTGTTTCCAGCGAGGCTGATCGAGATAAAGCTCCTTCCGGATATTCTGTTGCGTGGCAGCATCCGCCCGCTGTCCCATCACCAGGCGCGAGGGATCGCCAAACCCCTGAAAAAGGAAAAAGACCGTAATAACGACACCCAGCAAAACCAGGCCGCCATAAACGATCTTTCGTATGAAGTAACGTAGCATCATTTGTGAGTAGTATCGCCAGGCGATTGCAGCTGATGGGCATGTGTAGAACCGGCAGAATCCTGCGAAGCTGTTCCCCCTGGGTCAGACTGTGCCGGCCCGGATACGATCTGTTCAGACAAAGAACCAATCGCATTGATCGCCTTGCCCAGGTCAGCATAGCTCCATTTCTGCAGGATAGTACCGCCCTTTAACAAATACAGCGTCGGATTGGCCCTTGCTGCAGTCTTGATCGCCGTCGCATCGCACTTGAGGACGGTGACATCCGCTGCTATCCCCTGCTTTTCAACCCAGGGTTCAACATTATCATAGTCGCCGGTGATGACGATCAAAGGCACATGTTTTGCCTTGGCCATCGTCAACACGATATTGAAGTTCTTTAACCAGGCAGCACCATCGTCGGCGGCCTCCTTCCGGAAGAGGAAAAGCTTAAAACCCCTGGCTGTCAGTACGGCCTCTGTGGTGTCGACACCGGCGCCCGTCAGCAGATCAAAGTCTTTGATCGCCGGCTCAGCATTGCCTTTCCGAACCAGCTTGTCATAGCGGCTCTGAAAATGATAAGAGTCGTCGAAATCCGCGGGGAATTGACTGGCGCTGAACTCCACCTTTTTGCCGTTCTTTTCGTATACCATGGTAATCACCGTGCTGTCGGGAATAGCGCCCGGAGGGATCTTCATCTTTTCAGGGATATTGTTGCCCACCTTATATGGAAGACAGTCGACCACGGGAAGATGAACCAGCACATACCATTGAAAGCCGAAGGACAACAAGACAGCCGCAGCCAATACGCCGACACTTCCGGTCTGCCCCATCACCGGCCTTATCTGATCCCGGACGATGAAAAGGAAAATGATCACCACCGTCAGTACAATATCCTTTACAAAGGTCATACCCGCCGTCAGCGGTATACAATCTCCAAAGCAGCCGCATTCCCGGACCTTCCCGGACAAGTACGCATAACCGGTGAGAAAAGTAAAAAAGATCGTCAGCAGCAACAGCAGCCAGCTGAACAATCTCATCCGCCAGCCCAGCAGGACGGAGATACCCGCAACGATCTCGAATACGATCATCAGGATAGAAAAGCCAAGCGTAAAATGATCCAGCCAGTGAAAGTTCCAGACTTCGAAGAACTCCTGCATTTTATAGCTCAATCCCAGCGGATCGTTGGCCTTGACCAGACCGGAAAATATAAAGAGGATGCCTACCAGGGCGCGGACAAAAGCAATAAGCCACTTCATTGGACGAGGGGTTTTATGAGGTATGCTTCCCTTCAGCGATCAGGATCAGCGCAAAAAGGGAATAGTTGATAATGTCGATAAAATTGGAATCGATGCCTTCGCTGATCAGCGTCTTGCCATCGTTGGAAATGATCTGTCTGACGCGCAGCAGTTTGGTGAGGATGAGGTCCACAAAACTTTCCTGGCTCATGTCCCGCCAGGCTTCGCCATAGTCATGGTTCTTGGCCAGCATGGTCTCGCGCGTCAGGGTCATCTTCTCGTCATACCAGCGGCCTGCTTCTTCCGGGGACAGCTCTTCCGGCGTGCCGGCGGGAAGGGATAGCTGGATCAATCCAATGATCCCATAATTGACCATCGCCTTAAATTCTCCGGCCTTATCCTCTCCCACCCTGCTTTTTTTTGTTTCCTGCAGGGTCCTGATCCGCTTAGCCTTGATAAAAAGCTGGTCGGCAATGGAGATCGTCCGCAATACCCGCCAGGAGGTTCCATAGTCCCGGGTCTTCTTGATAAAAATGTCCTTACATGCTTTTACCGCCTAGTCATATTGCCGGTTCGTATCCTTTATAACGGCTATTTTCTCCATTGTCGATATTATTGATGAATTTTGTCCGAATGTAAAGATAAGCTATGTTCACTTTGAATGCGAAAGGCAAATTAATCACGCTTGACCGGCCGCTTGTCATGGGGATCATCAACCGGGACCCTGGTTCTTTTTATAGCGGCAGCCGGTTTCCCGACGACCAGTCCTTTTTACAGCACGCCGAAAAATTGATCGGCCAAGGAGCCGACATACTGGATATAGGCGGGCAAAGCACTCGCCCCGGAGCGCCGATGGCGGGTGAGGAGGAAGAGCTGCGACGCGTGATAGACGCCATCCGGCTCCTGCATGAGCGATGGCCCGATCTGCTCATTTCGATCGATACCTGGTATGCCCGGGTGGCAAGGGAAGCCGTGGCTGCAGGCGCAGCGATCGTCAACGATATCAGCGGAGGCGAGCTCGACCCGGCCATGCTTTCGACGGTAGGAGAACTGGGTGTTCCTTATATCTGTATGCATATGAAAGGAACGCCCGAAACGATGAATGCCGAAGCCGTCTATGAAGACGTTGTAAAAGAAGTCCTGGACTATTTTATCCGTAAGATCGAAGACTGCCGGCGGGCAGGCATACACGATATCATTCTTGACCCGGGTCTTGGATTTGCAAAGACCCGCACGCATAACCTCTTATTGCTGCGGTATCTTGACGTTTTCCGGATGACGGGAAAGCCGGTACTCATTGGGGTATCGAGAAAATCTACCATCTATAAGACACTGGGCGTAACCCCGGAAGAAGCGCTCAATGGGACGACCGTTCTCAATACGATCGCGCTACTCAACGGCGCCGCCATCCTGCGGGTGCACGACCCCAGGGAAGCAAGGGAAGCCATCACGCTTGTGGATCACTATAAAAAAACAAACCTGGGTTTATAAACCCAGGTTTGTTTTTTTATAAGCGTACTTTTTTTAGTGTCCGCCTGGCATCTGCATCGGCGGCATTGCTGGTTGAGCAGGCTGTGCCGGGGCATCCGTTACGTCAACGATTTCAATGTCGAAAGCCAGGTCGGTAAAGGGCTGGTGATCGGGCCCAGGACCCTGATCATAAGCCAGGAAGGCCGGCAAAAAGATGGTGCCTTTCCCACCTTTTTTGAAAACGGGAAGCGCATCTTCCCATCCGGGGATCACCTGATGAGAACCGATCACGATCTTCAGCGGCGTATTGTTCGGTCCCTTCATATTGGATTCGAACTCCTTATCGGAGGGGATGACCCTGCCGGTATAACGGACTTCGACCTGTTTGCCGGAATCTACCTGAGGGCCGCTTCCGGGGTCAGTGATAATATAGTAGGATCCCTTGGCAGTCTTCTGCGCCTGGATGCCCTTGTTCTTCAGATAGCTTTCGACAATCGTCACTTCACGGGCATTCTGCTTTTCCATTTCCCCCGCATGATCCGCCATCGCCGAATCTCTCGAAGTAAGGATATCGATCACCTTAAAGGTAAAAGTCAGCTTGTCGTTCTTCGACATACCGGGAGGCAGCTGTCCCCCATTCTGACGCGCCAGCGAATCGACCAGCAGCACAACGACAGCACTATCCACTTTGCGAAGCATCGGCAGGATCTCGCTCCAATGATAGCTGGCCTTTGTTGCGGTGACCGGCGCATAGGCCGGCATGCCGCTATAGGAAGAGAATTCAACGGAATCCTTTAGCTTTTGGATCACATTGAACTTGAGGAATTCGCCTTTTTTAACGACGGCCCCTGTTCCAGACGGGATGATCTTATAGAGCACTCCGCTCTTTGTTTTCTTAAACTCAGAACTGCCGCAGGAAACGATTCCCAACGCCACAGCACCAATCAATAAATAAGACGAAATGGCTTTCATTGTAATAGTTATGGGTATTTATTATGAATTTAAATGTAAAGAAAAAGCAAAACCCCGGTCAATGACCGGGGTTTGCCAAATTTATTTTTACATTAACGCTGAGGAGCCGGCGGAACGATCGGCTTTGCTCCCGGAGCCAGCGGTCTTGCGTTTGGCATCGCCGGGCGGCCGCCAGGCATCTGCATCGGCGGCGCAGCCGGAGCGGCAGGCTTGGCAGGAGCGTCGGTTACGTCAACCACTTCGATGTCGAAGGCCAGGTTTGCAAAGGGCTGGTGATCAGGCATCGGACGTTGATCGTAAGCCAGGTAAGCAGGCAGGTAGATCGTACCTTTGCCGCCTTTTTTGAATACCCGAAGCGCATCGTCCCAACCCGGAATAACCTGACCGGAACCGATCACGAACTTGAACGGCGTATTGCCAGGTCCCTTCATGTTTGATTCGAACTCCTTATCAGAAGGGATCAGTCTGCCCGTATAGCGAACTTCAACCTGCTTGCCGGAATCCACCTGAACGCCGGTACCGGGATCAGTAATCACGTAGTAAGAGCCTTTTGCCGTCTTCTGGGCCTGAATGCCTTTCTTTTGCAGGTAGGCCTCAACGATAGCCTTTTCGCGGCTGTTCTGCTTTTCAACTTCGCCTGCACGGTCTTTCAGCAGCAGATCCTGGGAAGCAAAAATATCGGTGATCTTAAAGCTGAAGCTCAGCTTGTCTTTCCGTTTGATAAAAGGGGGCAGCTGTCCGCCAAACCGACGCAGCAGCGTATCTGCCATTTCCACCACGACAACGCTATCACCCTTACGCAGCATCGAGAAAACTTCGGTTGGATTATACACCGGTCTTGGACTGTCGACGGGGACATAAACCGGCATACTGCCATAAGAGCTGTAAAGAACGGAGTCCCTGATCTTTTCAATCACGTTGGCCTTCAGGAACTCGCCTTTCTTAGCGACCTCTCCTTTCCCATCCGAAATGATCTTGTAGAGCAGGCCGCTTTTGGTTTTTTTAAATTCGGAATTGCCGCAGGAAACAGCTCCCAGCGCCAACACTCCTACCAATAAATACGACGAGATGGATTTCATTCTTATAAGTGTTATTGTAATTGTGATGAATTTTCTTTTATGGCTTCGATAAATCGTTCTACTGTTACTTCCAGCGTATCGCCGCTGTGTCCTCCGGCTGCGTTGACGTGTCCCCCGCCGTCAAAGTAAGTACGGGCAAACACATTGACGTCAAAATCTCCCTTGCTGCGGAAAGAGCATTTCACCTCTTCATCCCGGTCGATGATCAGCGCTGCCATTTTTATCCCCTGAATCGACAGCGGGTAATTGACCAGCCCTTCGGTATCTCCGGTCTTTATTTCATACCGCACGAGGTCTTTCCAGGGTATAGAGATCAGCGCGGCATTATGTTCGTAAAAGATCTCCATCCGGTTCTGCAGCACATACCCGATAAACCGGAGTCTGTTTTCCAGGAAGTTGTCGAAAAGATCTTCATGGATCTTTGTATGATTGATCCCCGTATCTTTCAGGCGGGCAACCATCCGGTGGACGTCGGCAGAGGCGCCGGGGAACCGGAATGAGCCGGTATCCGTCATCACCCCGGCATAAAGGCATTCGGCGATGTCCTTATTGATCTTATCGTCATTACCCGATCCAACGATCAGATCGTAGATCATCTCGCTGGTAGAGCTTTTTTGTGTATTGCTGACCCCGTAGGCAAAGAGTTCCGATTCGGGCTGCTGGTGATGATCCACCAGGATACGGGTCGTCGGCAGCCTGCGCAGCCGGGATGCCATATTCCGCGTACGGCTCATCGTATTGAAATCCAGACAGAAGACCCATTCGGCCTGCTCCAGAGCGGCAATGGCCTTCTCGGTGCTGTATTCGTAATCGATAACCTGTTCACAGCCGGGCATCCATTTCAGCCATTCGGCCCAATTAGTGGGGGAAATAACGGTCGGCTGGTGACCCAGCTGCAGTAAAAAATGGTATAAACCCAGGGAAGAGCCCATCGCATCCGCATCAGGTTTCTGATGCATAATGATCGCCACCTTCCGGGGCTCAAGCAGTAATGGATATATTTCCTCGATTGATTTCATGCTAAAAACAGCGGCGGATCTTCCCAAAAGCAGCCGGTTATCCCGAAACGCCCTCTGGACCGTCAATTATGCCGGGTCCACCCGCAAAATGCTTGCAAAGGTGCAGAATTAAATTCCAACTCCCAAGTTTTAGTTAAACCGAAACAATATACTATTTTTGCGGGCCAAAATAAAGATTAGGAAATTATGAGCAATCGCACTTTTACCATGATCAAACCGGACGCTTTCTCCAAAGGACATTCCGGCGCCATCATCGACAAGATCCTGAAGAGCGGCTTTTCTATCATCGCCCTCAAATTAACCCGTCTTTCCAAGGAAAAAGCTGGTGAATTCTATGCCGTTCACAAAGAAAGACCCTTCTACGGAGAACTGGTCGATTTCATGAGCAGCGGTCCCATCATCGCGGCTATCCTGGAAAAGGACAATGCTGTGGCTGATTTCCGCAAGCTGATCGGCGCAACCGATCCGGCAAAGGCTGACGAAGGCACGATCCGCAAACTGTTTGCTTCTTCCGTTGGCGAGAACGCCATTCACGGCAGCGACAGCGACGAGAATGCAGCCATCGAAGGCAACTTCTTCTTCAGCGCTTTCGAAAGAATCTAAACGCTTTTCCCTTAAGGGTTAAAGTGCTTTTATATCCCGGGCTTCGGCTGGGTGACAGAGTTATTTTTTAACCAGTTGCCCATTCGAAACCCGGTGTTTTTCGTATTTATAAGCCCTGCTGGTTGTTCTTCCGGTCATCGGCGGTTTCTCTTTCCGCCACCTGCCCCATCTGCACCTCGTTCTTTACTGGTTCAACGGTGTACCCCTCTTTTCTCAACAGTTCGATCACTCCCTGCTTCCCAGGCAGATGCGCCGCACCCACGGCAATCAACAGCGACTTTTGCGGCAGCAGACTATCCAGCTTCTTCGCCCACTTCCGGTTACGCCCGTACAGTAACAGATCCATATAACCATTCATCCCGCCATCGTACTTCTGGCTCAGTTCGTCGATCTTATCCAGGTCCTGCGCTTTATAGGCATTCACCAGCATCCTGGTCGCTTTCTTGTTCTCTTCGGCGCTGTCGACCCCATTGACCAGTTCTTTTGCCTGCTCTGTATAAGGGATGCTGTCGAATAGCCCGGCCTGAAAGGCGACGGTTTCCAGCCCGTTGATCTTCTTCTCATGCGACTTGCTTTCCTGCATAATGGAAAGTTCCATCCCATCAGCCGTCTCGCAATCCAGCGCCTGCTCTTCTATCAGACCGCTCACGAGCATAGGCTTGAACCGTTCAAGCATGCTAAAAGGCAATGCGGACGCGTGCCTGGAGAAGTAATTCTTTACGCGTGTATACTCATCCGGCTTCAACAGATCGGACAGTTTCTTGTCCCCGTTCATCCGCATGTACTTCATCGCCGTCAGCATCCCCATCATATCGCTGAGGTCGATCTCAAAATAGATCTCGTCCACCGCAGCGATCGCCTTTTTAAGACTATCACCCAATACGGCATCCTGCGGACAAAGCACGTGCATCGTTCCAAAAAGATAAGAAGGCTTTATATTCTTTCCGGAAATACGCCACAGCAGCGTGTGCGGCGTCTGAGAAAAGCCGAGGGCGCCGGCAAGCAGCCCCGCAGCCAGGAGTATGGTCTTTCTGATCATGAGACAACGGCCTCCTCGCCGTATATTTGGTCTTTGAACTTAAGAGAAGGGGAAGGAAGGAATGCGCCCAATCCAAGAGAAGCCCACTTTTCATCCACGGCCTTTATGGTAGCGTCATCCGCAACAATGATATTTGGCCAGTCCCGCTGGAAATTATCCAGCTCTTTTGTCTTGCGGGTTCCGTCCAATCCCAGACAAGCCCACTGTTTGGAGGCATCTGTCAGGGAAGACCGCATCGTCAGCTGCTGATCCCGGCGCGGATCCAGATTATTACAGAAACGCCACAACGCAATCGGCAGATCACCGGCCTTGACCGTATGCTCGACATAGAGAATCATCTTGATGCCTTCTGTTTCCTGCAGCGCGGTAATCTCCGTATGCAGCTGCCGGATATGTCCGGGTCTTTCTTTTTTAACGGATAAAATGATACAAGGGATCTGCTGCTGCAACAGCTGCAGATTGACATCGGTAATTTCCGGCCATTTTGTTTTTAACAGGGTCTCCGTAAGCGCCGGCGCCGCGTTCAACTGGGTAGGATCCGTCTCTTCAGGGAATTTGGCGGTACCATCGATACACATTTTGCCTCCAAATCCCAATGCGCTGCAGCTATGATCGAGTACATCCATCGGGCCCTGCGAAAAATAGACGTCAGTCGCCGGATTCAGGTTTTTAAAGACGTATTGCGCCAGTTTCTGATAATCCGTGATAGCGGTATGTTCATCAGAAATAACCAGGATCTTGTTGAACATCATCTGTCCTGCGCCCCACATCGCATTCATTGCCTTCAGTGCCTGCCCGGCATAGTCCTTTGTGATCTGGGCGATCACCAGGTTGTGAAAGACGCCTTCTACCGGCATATCCATGTCCACGATCTCGGGAACAAGCGTCATTTTTATCGGGGCCAGGAAGATACGCTCCGTCGCCTTTCCAAGCCAGGCGTCTTCCTGCGGCGGGATACCCACGATCGTCGCGGGATAGACGGCATTTTTGCGGTGGGTAATAGCCGTGACATGAAAGCGGGGATACCAGTCGGGCAGCGAATAATAACCGGTATGGTCGCCAAAGGGCCCTTCCCAGATCAATTCTTCATTGGGGTCTACATAGCCTTCTATGATAAAATCGGCGTCTGCAGGGACCTCTATCTCCGGCTGGGTGATACACCGGACCAGCTCGACCTTCTTTTTGCGAAGGAAACCGGCGAGCATATACTCGTCCACATTTTCCGGCAATGGCGCCGTAGCGCTATAGGCATAAGCGGGGTCCCCGCCAAGCGCAACCGCTACCGGCATCCTTTTTCCCAGCTTTTTATATTCGGTAAAATGTTTGGCGCTGACCTTGTGTTTGTGCCAGTGCATCCCGGTCAAAGCGGGCTCGAAGATCTGCATGCGGTACATGCCTACATTTCTTGATCCGGTATTGGGATCCTTGGTATGAATGACAGGAAGCGTGATAAAGGGTCCGCCGTCCTTTGGCCAGCAGGTGATAACCGGCAGCTGGCCCAGATCAGGATTGGTCAGCACCACTTCCTGGCACTCCCCTTTGCCGCTCTTTACGGCAGGCATCCAGCTGGCGAACTGTCCAAGCATGGGCAGCATCCTGAGCTTGTCCAGAATGCCTTCCTTTGGCGCCGAAAGCATTTTAAACAATCCCTCGATCTCGCGGGTCACATCGTCCAGGTGCCCGACGCCAAGCGCCATACACATCCTTTTCTCGCTGCCATAGGCATTCATCAGCACGGGGAATGCCGTGCCCGTATTTTCGAACAACAGCGCCTTACCGCCATTGCCGCTCTTACTGATCCTGTCTGTAATTTCTGCTATCTCGAGTCTGGGGTCGACAAAGGTTTTTATCCTGACCAGCTCGCCTGCTTTCTCTAATGCCTGGATAAATTCCTGCTGATTTCTATAGGCCATAGCACAAAAATAGGCCACAAACCAACCCGATCAATATACTTTTTTCGGACAGTCGATCACCCCTCTATGACGGAGGAATCCAGAGGTTCCATCGTTCAACGCAATGGTCACGCGGATGCCGGACATATAATACCAATCTTTATATTTGGACGCGCCCCGGATCGCACCTTCGTTCGGATAGGCTGATCCTCCTTCCAGCTGGTTCCCGCGGTAAGCCATTTCGACGGCTTCGGGGCCTTTTGCCGCAAGCAGCGTGGCCCTGTCGACGTAGCGGGTGCTTACGTCGTCGAGATAGTCTGTGAACAGCTTACGCAAACCTATCTCATAGGCTATCGTCACCCTGTCGGATACCCGAAATTTTATCCCGCCGCCAAATGGTATCGCCATCTGGGTGAGCGCATACGGTTTCCGGTCGGGGTATTGCGACAGCCCTTCACCTTCGGTACTTAGGGGACGGAGATAGACCTTGTGGCCAAGGGTATCGTAAGAATAAGGATTGAAGTGATAAACCGCTACGCCGGCAAAGACGTAGGGCGTCAGCCGGTGATCCCGGAGATCGAGCAGATTGTATTCCAGCAATAGGTTCCACTCTCCTATCACCGTCTCGAAGTTGAGGTTCCGTGCACGAAGAACAGCCTCATCACTATATCCGTCCGCCGCCGAAACACGGCCATAAGTAAGATTGGAAAGAACGGAGAAATGACCGCTGAGATCATACTGAAGACCAGCGCCAAACGAGCCGTTCGACTGTTGCGTCGTATACGAATGCGATTGCAGATCCCCGATATAATTGGAAAAACCACCAAAGAGATTGACTTTCCATTGGGCACGGGTGAACAGAGGCAGCAATACCCCTACTAACAAGAGTTTTCTCATCCTGTCTGGAATTTAGTTTAACGTAAAGTGAGTGGTTTAACGCAGGGGAAACGGATTGTTAAAAAGGGTCGACTTTGCGTCAAAGTCCTGGTTTAGGTATGGGGAACCGGTGTAGATAGTATACGATAAGTGCGTTTTAACGGTTGCTATCATCAATGCAACTTTTAAGCCAAAGTACCCACATTGGGGTATTTTATACCCAAACGCGGTCAGATTGAGCGGATCGGTTTATTTTCGACACCATGAAAGGCCTATCCGCTGAAAGACGCAAAGAAATAAGACCGGAATCCTTTTGACTACAACAACCTGCCTTTTGGCTACGCCCGGTTGCCGGACTTACCTGAACTTTGTTGCAACAAAACAACAAGATCATGAACATTGTATTGACAGGTTCGTTGGGCAATATCGGGCAACCGCTGACAACCCAACTGGTAAAGAAAGGCCATTCGGTAACCGTCATCAGCAGCAGCACGGAAAGAAAGGCGGCAATAGAAGCATTGGGCGCAAAAGCAGCCATCGGCAGCATACTGGATGCCGCGTTCCTGACGAACGCCTTTAAAGGGGCAGACATCGTCTATCTGATGGAAACGCTCGAAGCCGCCGGCGGCTTTTTTGACAAAGACGTGGATTTTCTTGCGACGATCAACCAGATCGGCCAGAACTACAAACAGGCGGTAGAGCACTCCGGGGTAAAACAGGTCGTACACCTCAGCAGCATCGGCGCACATACGAACAAAGGCAACGGCGTTTTGATCTTCCACTACAACGTCGAGACGATCCTCCGTCAGCTGCCCCAGGATGTAGCCATCAAATTCATGCGACCGGTGGGCTTCTACACCAATATGTTCTCATTTATCCGCAACATCAAATCCAAGGGCGCCATCATCTCCAACTATGGAGGCGACAAAAAGGAGCCCTGGGTATCGCCAAAAGATATCGCCGTTACGATTGCCGATGAAATGGAAAAGCCCTTCGGAGGCAGAACCGTCCGCTATATCGCCAGCGACGAAGTATCTCCAAACGAAATAGCCCGCGCTCTTGGGGAAGCGATCGGAATGCCGGATCTGAAATGGAATACGATCCCCGACGAGCAGCTGCTCAACACCTGGCTGGGCATCGGCTTCAACCCGTGGATCGCCCATGGCTTTATCGAAATGCAGGCCAGCCAGGGAACGGGCCGGCTGTACGAGGACTACTATCAGAACCGGCCTGTTTTGGGCAGCGTTAAGCTGGCCGACTTTGCCAAAGAATTTGCTGAAGCGTATCACCAGGAGTAAATTTGAACAATGAGCATGAAACCCATCCAACGAGTCAGAACAATCACAGAATATCACCGGACCAGGATGCTGCCTCCTCCGGAACATCCGCTGATCAGCGTGATAGACTACAGCGAGGTCAGTATCCTGCCGGAATACAGGGATTGCAGCTGGTTATTCGACTTCTATTTTATTTCGCTGAAGAAGCATATCCCTGGCAAGATCACTTATGGTCAGCTGAACTATGACTTTGACGAAGGGATCATGTTCTTTATCGCTCCGGGGCAGGTTTTCCGTATCGACCGGGATCACGACAGCCCCTCTGACAAGTCAGGGTGGCTGCTCGTGGTACACCCGGACTTTTTCTGGAATACCCCATTGGCCAAAAGCATCCGGCAATATGAATTCTTTGATTACTCGATCAATGAAGCGCTGTTTGTCTCCGCAAAGGAAGAGCATACGATGCAGGGTATCATCGAGAATATCCGGCAGGAATATCACGCCAATATCGACAAGTTCAGCCAGAACATCATCGTTTCCCAGATCGAAACGCTCCTCTCCTATTCTGAACGGTTTTATAACCGGCAGTTCCTTACCCGTAAAAAGGCCAACCACAAGATCCTCGATAATCTCGAACAATTGCTGACGCATTATTTCAATACCGGCGACCTCATCTCAAAGGGGTTGCCCACGGTTCAGTATCTTTCGGAGAACCTGAATGTATCTCCCAAATATCTCAGCAGCCTTTTAAAAGTACTGACGGGTATGACGGCGCAGCAGCACATCCACGAAAAACTGATCGACAAGGCGAAAGAAAAGCTGTCTACCACACATCTGTCGGTCAGCGAAATCGCTTACGAACTGGGCTTTGAACATCCCCAGTCGTTCAGCAAACTCTTTAAGGCAAAGACCCGTCTCTCACCACTGGAGTTCCGACAGACGTTCAATAAGAATTGACCCGCCTCCCCGCGGCTGCCCGAACACAGTCCAATGATTCGCCCCGCGGCCGCCTGAAAACGGGCCGGCCTTTGAAGATCGGCTGCTGCCTCAGCCAGCCGATGACAGGGCTGCTGGAAATTGCTCCGGTCGAAGTATTCCGCTGGAAGCAGGAAGAGTTCCAAAACCTTCTATTCGAGGAATACTTTCATAAACTCCCTTTCGCTTACATCCGATAATGATTCCAGGACTGGCTATTCGCAGGAGAACATGAAGTTTATTGGAGACAAATAGCGTAAAATTGATAAGCCAGGTGATCCCATTATTGGCTATATTGTTACATGTCAAATCACCGGTTTCCAGCCCTCGCGCCATGGCTGCTCCTTCTTGCCCTATCCCTCTGCGCACAGCGCCACCGCACTGTCGATGAACCCGTCGGCAGGTCCGCAGGCCCGTCCATAACCCAGCCTCCCATCCGCGACCCGCATGCGCGGGGTTATGTATTGGCGACAGAGCTGGCAGATGGCGCTAATCCCTCGCCTGACTCCGACGGGAATTTTATCATAGGCCCAACCCATATCCCGGCAGCAGAGTCGTCAAAACAGGCTGACGCACCACAAGGCACCGTATACCATTTTACCATGGATTCGAAGGACAGCAGGATCTACCCCGGAATCGCCCGGGAAGCCAATACATTCGGCACTGTAGACCCTGCAAATCCTGCCAGGCTTATTGTCACGACAAGCCATCCTGCTCCTTATACCCGCCAGGTAGCAGTGTATGTTCCGAAACAATATGTTGCCGGTACCGAAGCGCCTTTTATCGTTGGCGCCGATGGGCCGGACGATTTGCTCTTCACTGTATTGGACAACCTTATTGCAGAAGGCAAAATCCCGCCGATGATCGCCATCTCGATCGGCAACGGCGGCGGAGATGCCCAGGGTAGTCAACGAGGCCTGGAATACGATGCAATGAATGGTGTATATGCAGAATTTGTCGAGAGAGAAGTATTGCCTCAGATAAAAAGCAGGTACAAAGTAAAACTAACCCAAGACCCTGCCGGCCGCGCTGCTATGGGAGGCAGCTCCGGCGGGTCATGCGCTCTCATCATGGCCTGGTATCACCCGGAATTATATCACCGCGTCCTCACCTATTCCGGCACTTTTATTAACCAGCAATGGCCCTACAACAAAAGAACACCGCACGGCGCCTGGGAGTTCCATGAGCGCCTGATCCCGCAAAGTCACCGGAAATCATTGCGGATATGGATGGAGGTGGGGGACCAGGATCTTTTAAACCCCAATGTAATGCGCGACGGCATGCATGACTGGGTTGTTGCCAACGAAAACATGGCCAAAGTACTCGCCTCTAAGCACTATTCTTACCAATTCGTCTTTGCCCGAAATGCCCGGCATGTTGATTTTAACGTAAAAAAACAAACGCTTCCCGAAGCATTAGTGTGGCTTTGGAAAGATTATCGCCCTGCGAAAGCCGCATTCTGACCAATCTCACAGCCAACCCATCGATGCCTTCGGCCTTGCCGCTGATGGGCGGCTATAAGTAATCGTCCACTTTATTTCCCCGCTGACTGGATCAGCACCTGCCGGAAGGCCTGTAAAGCTCTCTTTTGATAAATGTTATTTAAACGGACCATTGTCGCTTGCCTTTTCGTGCCGTTGGATTGCAAGGGCACAGCATTTAATGCAGGAAAGTTAAAAAGCGAACTATCCATCAATACCGTATGCCAGGCGCCTGTGTTCGCCAGTTGCAGACAGGCATTGATATCATTCACTTCGATCGCTGGCTTTATGTCCACCTGAGCCGCCCTCATCAGCTCATCAAAATATCCTCTGACGCTAAAAGCACGGGAAGGCAAAACAAGCCGCATCTGGCGGAGTTGTGCAGCCGTAATCTTCTTCCGCCGGACTACCTCGTTTGACTGATGCGAAATAAGCGACAACCTTGAACTAAACAGTGACTGAACAGACAACGTATCGTCCTGTCCCCCATTAAAAAAGGAAAGCATGCAATCGATATTGAATTCGTGCAGCCTTTGCAGCAGATCGTCTGTTGAACCATAAACCACGCTGATCTCCACGGCGGGATACTGTCTACTAAACCCCTCAACAGCTTTTACCAACACTGCGGTTAAACCGTAGGTGGCGCCGATGCACAGCCTTCCGGTTCTCAATCCACTCAGGTCTTGCAGCAATTGTTTCCCTTCTTCGGCATCGCGGAGCGTTTTTCTCGCATACATCAAAAACAACTCTCCTGCTTCCGTTAGCTTTACCCGCTTGCCCAACCTATTAAACAACGGAGCGTTCAGCGTATCCTCCAGTTGCTTTATCTGCTGCGAAAGCGTACTCTGCGTAACATATAGCTCGGCTGCTGCATTTGTAAAATTCTGCAGTTCTGCGGCACGTACAAAATATCGGAGTTGTCTTAATTCCATAAAAAAGGATTATCCTCCTAAATCGTAAATTTCGATTTAACAAATCTAAAAATACAATTTATACGATTTAGAAATTAATATAAACTTCGTTTTATAAAACAAAAAACAATGGAAATTCTACAAACGCCGGAAAATGCATTGTCCGCTTCTTCTGTAAGCGCTATCATCAATGCTCCTTTTGAAAAAGTAAATATTGCCGACTGGCTGTTAAATCTGCCCGATGCCGAATACCAGCGCTGTTCTGTTCATCACATTGCGGCCGGTTCTACCGTCAACTTTGAGGGCCAGCCCATGTCAATAAATGTGGAAACGATCGGTGATGCCCTGGTCGTCTAGCATTATGTAGCTGTCGAAGCAAGACCGGATTATTGCCGTATGTTATCTGTTTCCGATACCCTTACTGCTAAGGGGCAATCAAAAGTCCAGGTGCTATGGGAATTGAAAGCGGAACGTATTGATGACCATACTACCCGCTACTCCAACATCATTCATGCAACGGCAACACCGGATTTCCTTGAGTTTATTAAAACACATGATATTACCCTGGAGCAGGCGGCCAGATCAAGACAGGCAGCATCGGATGCCCATAACCATGAAGAAACGCCCAATTTTGCAAAAAGCATTGAGAACAAGGCACTTTATGGCAAATACAACCTGCCGTTTTAATTTGTTGCGGAGGCCTCCGGTGGCTGAGTACCTTTGATCAATTGGTTCACAAAAAATACGATTAATTTCAGGGGTATCCAAGATTGTACAAAGCTTACATTCAGCATAAGACAAACACAACGACGCCCCCAAATAAAAATCAAGGATAATTGTAATTAAACCCGAAAGCCTTGCCCCCGCTAACTAAAACCTTTTGCCACCCCAGCTCATGCAGGATTCAAGCGCTGCTTTCTGGTTTTCAGCCTGCTATCATCTAAAAAGCTGCAAAAAAACTTCATATTTTTTCACGGGAATTGAAACTTTTTCCCTTACCTTTGCAGCCCACCGAAACAAAGTTCGGGACGTAGCGCAGCCCGGTAGCGCACTTGCATGGGGTGCAAGGGGTCGCTAGTTCGAATCTAGTCGTCCCGACGAAAAACAAAAAAGCCTTCAACTCATTGAGTTTGAAGGCTTTTTTAGTTAGAAATCGTCTTGTGAGTAGATTTTATGAAAGAAATATTATTCGTCATTTCTCCTTTCAAATAAAAGCTCTGGCAGGATAATTCTTATTTCTTGCGCGGCGCCTTCTTTCAGCCAAAAGAGAATAAAGTTTACCCTGGCACTTTTCAATCTATAATTTCTTCTTTTCATGTCTTCAATTTGTGCCATGAACTGTTTCGAGAATTTCAAGACTGATTGTCCTTTTGAATTCATACACCCATCTCCGTTCAAAATTAGGGTATCACCACTTGAAAGCTGAGAAATTAGCTGCTGCTTGTTGATAAAATAATCCAGCCAGACGTCTTTGTAACTTGGATGCATAGCAATGTCGTTTGGCGGCGGGTAAATTTCTCGGTCTTCCATTCGTTCCATATTTTCTGCTGAAAACCCATTAAAATGATCTGTGTTAGAATGTACTATCAAATTCTGTTTTGCTCTCGTCATGGCGACATACAACAGACGTTTAGCCTCATCGGTGGTTGTGTTGAAGTTTTCAAGCATTAAAAAGACGTTGTCAAACTCTTTTCCTTTGGCTTTATGGATTGTTGAAACGAAAATTGTCTCTCCGTTCTCGCTAAAAAAGTCTTCCAGTTTGGACTCTCGGATGAAAACTTCCAAGTCTGATTTGTATTTTTTTCTTGTATTGGTAGATTCAAAATCTCTGATCAAGTTAATGCAAATATCCAAATTGTCGCTGGTACGGAATTTGATTGCCAGTTCTCGTTTTGCATTCTCCCAAACTTCATCATTAATTACAAAGACATCTTCAGCCCCATCCAATAAGCGTAAAAAGTACCTTACTTCCAGTAAGTTAAAGAGGCTGAATCCGTCATTTGTTTGAATCAATTTCGCCTGAATTCCATTTTTCAGTAGAAGACCTGTAATATGAAGCGCTTCTGTATTGGTCTTTGTGAGCACACAAGTAGTTCCGATTAGGTTCGTTGTGGTAATATCCTTTACCAGCGGTGTGATAAGATTACCACCTTGATAACGGACAAGTCTGATATATCCGTTGCTTTCCTGATGGGAAATAATTGGCGCTTTCTTCAGCCGGCTACTAATAAGCGCTACAAACTGATTTGTAAAATCAACCAGGTTGCTCTTGCTTCGATAGTTTATAACCAATTCATGTTTGGTAGCCTTGTTCACTCGAATAAACTGCTCAAGGTATTTTGAATTTGCTCCTCTAAATTCATAAATATTCTGGTCGTCATCTCCAACTGCAATCACTCGCATTTCTTCATTCTGTTCCATTAGGGCATTTATCAAGTTGAACTCATCTTCATCCATATCCTGCGCTTCGTCAATCACCAATACGGTTTTTGTAATTCCGCTTGCCTCAACTTCCCTGTTTTTAATTCTTTCAGTTGCCTTTTTAAGTATTGCATCTGATTTCTCCAAGCTTCCCACTTTTCCAAGTAAATCGAAGCAATAAGAGTGAAATGTTTTTATCTCGATGTAGTTGGCGGCGTTCCCAATGAGCTTTAACAAACGCTTTTTAAATTCTGTTGCGGCTGCTCTTGAAAAAGTAACCATAAGCAGCTGCTCATGTTTTACGTCTTCCATCAGAAGCAGCGAAGCGAGTTTGTGGACCAATACCTTTGTCTTACCGCTTCCTGGTCCAGCCGCGACAACGATGTATTTTGATTCGCTGTCTTTGATTATTTTCAGTTGTGTCGGGGAAAGTTCTCCGAAGAGTTGTCTAAATTTAGCTGGCGTCAGGTTTTGTTTAATCTCATTTTGCCTTGATCCTTTAAAGTATTTATTAAGAAAGGATATGTAATTCAGTTGGAAATAATCGTCTGCAAACTGCAAAGCATCCCTATAGTCGCCGATCATCTTTTTGGCAAACTCTCCAACAATATGGATCTGTTGAATCTTGTTTTCATAGAACTGATTTAGCCTCTGGTAATCTTCGACTTTGTACCGCTTCTTGTTGTCCTGCTCAAGTCGCTCGATAGTCAATCGGTTATAGGTAACAAGAAATCCTCCTTCAATTTTTATCGCTTCAATTCTGGATAGATAAAATAGTGCGTCTTCAACTTCATCGATACTTATGTTCGATTTAAAGAGATTTTGGGTCCTTTCATACGATTCTTTTAATTCATGTACTGAAAATTCAACCAACACTTCCTCCTTCGTGGAATCGTTTCCCGAAGCAATTGAATTACTTTTCTCGAAAAGAAGTTCGACTATAAATCTTGCCAGCTCATGTCGTTTCTCCAGTTTTTCTTTAAGGATATCTTTCGGAAATAGGCAGATTACCGCGAAGTGATTCTTGGAATATTCCGAATTCTGTCGCTTGATCCAGTTTTTAATCGACCAGAAGTTGATAATGGTTTTAAGCCTTTTAATATCTACATCTTTACAGCCTTTGGCCTCTGCGTCTTCGTTCAGTTCCTTGATGTGATATGTTTTTTCTTCATCTCCAAATACAGAAAGCAGGTATTTTTCAATCTTACTGAAAATTTCAACGATATCAAAAGAGCGATTTTTGTTTTCTCCTCTCCTGATAAATGCGGTGAGGTCTTTTGCGTCAGCTAGAATTTTTTCCTCACGTAAAAGAGTTACAATATTTATCACTTCCTCTTTCGTAATTCCTAAATGATCACTAATGTAATCGATCCTTGATTCGGCAGATTCATCTTCTGATTGCTTTTTGCTTTTGCTTGAAAAAAGTTTCTTTATAATCCTGACTCCCTTTTCTTTTTGCTTTTCTTCAAATCTTGACGAGGTATTTATCTTGTCAATGGCTTCTTGTGCGTTCTTGGAAAGAATGCTGTTTGCAAAAACTCTGGGCATGTTTTGACCACGTCTCAAATATCCCGAATCCTCCAAGGCTGCAATTGCCGTGATTACTCTTGTTTCAATTGCTACGACATTATCGTCCCAACCGGCCTTTCTCGCGATTTCCAAAGCCGAGTTTGAAACTGTTGACCGGAATTTTGTAATGTCTTTTATCGCTTTCCAAACCTGTTGAATTTCTTTGATG
The DNA here is from genome assembly GCA_015654595.1 of Chitinophagales bacterium. Classification (GTDB taxonomy): domain Bacteria; phylum Bacteroidota; class Bacteroidia; order Chitinophagales; family Chitinophagaceae; genus Puia. The sequence goes on from JAATGQ010000100.1 coordinate 20,180, forward strand.
GAAAGTTTAGTTTGATTCAGAAGAATGAAATGCTTGCCAAGATCTTCTTCATTGAACAAAACAAAACAGTCGGCCACCATATTTTCATCTCGCCCTGCTCTACCTGCTTCTTGAATATAGTTTTCTAGAGAGTCTGATATTTCATAGTGAATCACCATACCAATATCCTTTTTGTCAACTCCCATTCCAAAAGCGGAGGTAGCAACCATAATTGGAATTTCTCCCGCTATAAAAGCATTTTGGTTGGCAGTTTTTTCCTTTACCTCCATTTTTCCGTGATATGGTTTTGCATTAAAACCATCCTCTTCTAACCTTCCTGCCAACGAAATTGCTTTTCTCGTTCTTGACACATAGATAATAGTTGGGCAATTCTTTTCTTCAATTAAGTCTCTTACTGCCTGATACTTTTCCTCTTCACTCTCCTTTTCATATACTTTATATCGAAGATTTGTCCTTGAAGATTTGGAGGCGAATAATTCAAGGGTGATAGATAATTTTTCCTTGAAATAGGTCCGAATGTCTTCTATGACTTTTTGCTTTGCTGTTGCAGTAAAACATGACACGGGAATTCCATCATCCAGGTTCTTCTTTTCCTGGATTGATTTAATAAAATCGCCGATGTATAAGTAATCCACTCTGAAATCCTGGCCCCATGAAGAAAAGCAATGTGCTTCGTCAATTACAAAACGAGCAATTTTTCTTCCCAGGAGCAATCGTTCAATGGTCCGTGAGCGCAATGCTTCCGGCGAGATGTACAGGATAGAAGCCGACCCATCTTCCACTCTTTCAAATGCTTTGGCTCTTTCAATGGGATCAAGCAATCCGTTTATGGTAACTGCCTCAGTGATCCCATTTTTTTCCAGATTGTCCACTTGGTCTTTCATCAAGGATTGGAGAGGGGAGATGATCACGGTCAATCCCTTTGAGCTTTCGCCACTCATTAAAGCAGGAACCTGAAAAGTGATTGACTTGCCGCCTCCTGTCGGGAACACGGCGAGTATTGATTTGTTATCAACAGCGGCCTTAACTGCTTTCTCCTGTAATGGTTCGGCGCCATAAGTTCTGAAAGTGGTAAATCCAAAAAAGCGCTTCAACCCTCTGTGGATATCCAAAGCGTTGTTGCAATATGAACAGCCAATTATGCAGGGTTGGCTTCTCAGCCGGAACATTATCCGTTCAACTTCGGGATAATTTTTCAGCACCCAGGGCGGTGTGATTGAATGTACTTTATTGTGTTGGACAAAAGAATTAATGAGCGATAAGCAATAGGCTAATTCTACTGGATGCGCTAAAATTATTTTCGTTAAGTCAACTTGCTCACATATTTCATTTTTAAAGGTAGTGCGAATCAGACCTTCAATTTCCACGTCGGTACTGACGTATTCAATAAAGCGGAAAAAGGCGTGAAACTCCTTCCTGCTATTTAATAGCCAGTAAAAAATTTGATTGAGCGCTCCTCCCTGTCTTTTAAAAGCCGCTACTTCATCATAGAATAGATCTTTTGCTTAAATTGAATCGTTCAAAGGATTGTTAGCATCTTCTGATTGAAGTTTGTCGTCCTTTAATAAGGCATGGTACGGCTTTGTGGGAAAAAGCAGCGGAGAAAGAAAAAGGGTATCAATGATATTGGCAGAATCTATGCCTGCGTCATCAAGCGCTTTGCCAATATATTTTATGTCGTGGTTGAAAATATTATGCCCACAGATGAATTGGGTGCCTTTAAGAAATTGAATAAATTCGATTATTGAGTTTTTGTGAAAAGAACTTCCATCATCCTTGACACTTCCAATATCAAGAATTATTCGGCTCTTTGGCTCAGTCTCTGTATCAACAAATGCTATCGAATTCATTTTTTAATGGCCGACGCCTCAGTCTTCTAATATACACAACTTGTTGAATATCAAAATAATTTTAATCGACTATTCTGCGAATCAATATCATCGCTATAATGTAAGTTGCTGAATTTCAATTAAATTATATAAATAAAGTTCGACATTATGTTTCACCACCAGTTTCAACTCATAAGCCTCAATTGCCAGGGCCTTTCTTTAGCATGCAAAGAAATAAGCCTCAATTAGCTAAAATCTGCATTAACTTATAATTAATGAAATAAATTGTTCTTCCTATTTTTTGAGGTCTGTCTCCTGGTTTTACCTGTTCATTGAGTACACCGCATTCGAAGCCGGTAGGCAGTATATCGCTCAGCATGACCAGTGCCTCTTCGTCAGCGTCGGCAGGGATAGGATAAAGGCTGTTGTCCGCATGAGGTATCCGGGTATACGCCGCCTGGGTGCCATCAATAAGATTACCCAATATCCATCCTCCAATGCATTAATGATATACTTATTTTAAATTATTACTCTAAAGTAGGGAGACCTCCGGAGTAAGAAGGTGATCTGGCTCCTGATTAATCATGACATGAATCATATTGGTTTGAAAGCACCTCAACGATAGTATCGATACTGGACGGTAATCCCAAACACGAGCTAGCCAATGGATATTCACTTTTATCGCTGTCAATGCTCAAAACGATGATATTGGGAATGGTGGAGATTATAACAAGCTTAAGCAGCTCGTTATACCCCCCTTTGTTGTTCAGCTCATCCAATATAACGACATGTGGTGATATTTCTCTGAAAGAGGTTTTTAATTCCAAAATGTCCTTGGATATGCCACAGGAATAGCCCTCCAACCCGAGTAGCTCTTCTAAATTGGAGGCCAATGATTCAGAGGCTGTCAATATCCATATTAGTTTATTTTGCTTCATCAAAGCAAACGTAGTACTGTGGGGGCTGCTTTCGTATGAGCGTTGTCAAGTGATATTATGATTTGAAATAATCTTTCCCTATTGGAAGCGTGATCCTGAAAGTACTGCCCCCATTTTCGATACTCGACACTTTGATGTCTCCTCCAAGAAGAGAGATATATTTCGACACAATGTTTAATCCCAGTCCGGTTCCTTTTATCGTTCCGACATTGGATCCTCTGTAAAAAAGAGAGAACAGCTTCTCCAACTCTTCCCGGGGGATGCCGATCCCCTGGTCGATCACCTCTATTATGGCCGTATCCTTTTCCACCGATGTATTTATTACTATCGGCTGATGTTCGCCGGAATACTTGCTGGCATTGGATATGAGATTGAGAAAGATATTTTTTGAAATATTTTTATCCGTATAAATTATTTCCTCTCCTGAATGAACATGCTGAATGACTTGTCCGGTTTTGAAATAACCCTCAAGCTCATCACTCAATTCTGAAATCATACGCTTTAAGTGGAAAGATTCTGCATTAACTTTGACCACTCCCTGCTCCAATTTATCCAGCGAAAGAAAATCATTTAATATATGCGTTAAGGAGACTACGGCATTCTTTATTCTCAATGTGTGTTTATAAATGTCTTCCGAACCAATATTTTCATTGTATTTGCTGATCAGGGACGCAGAAGAAAGAACGATGCTTAAGGGAGTACGAAATTCGTGCGAGGCAAGAGATACAAAACGAGATTTTGCATATCCGATCTGCTTTTCTTTTTCCAGAGCCTCGTCCAGATCTTCTGTCCTTTCTTTTACCAGGGTCTCAAGGCTTTCCCGGTAACTATTCAGCTTTGGGGCTTCTGATCTTTGCCGCGTAATATCTGTGACGAATGCAACGGCAAACCGCTCCTTGTCAATGCAATAACTACAAAGACTGATCTCTACATCAAGAGTCTCACCCGTTCTCTTCATTGCTACAAGTTTTAATCCCTGGCCCATCGGCCTGTCTACAGGTTTTTTAAAATAGGCCTGTATATGTGCTGTATGCCTGTCTTTCAGAGATTCAGGGATCAGGATAGAAACGTCCTTATCGACAAATGCAGCCTCTTCATATTCCAGCATCCGGCAAACAAATGGATTGGCATGTACAATAGTGCCTGAGCTATTCACTATAATAATACCAACCGTGGCATGTGTAAAAAGCGCCTTGAACCCAGCTTCACTATCTGCGATCAAAGATCTGGTTATCATTGATAGTAATGATTTTAGTCCGGGATCGAAAATATGTATAAAATTCGTAGCAACATTTGACTCAGGTCAAACGTGCGGACTAATCCTCGAGGCGACTCAATTGCGCAAGCTTTTGTTTACTGATAATTTCTACGATACTCGTTTTACTGGGAAGCTTAATTGCTTTTTCCTTTGATAATTTAGACAAATTCCGGCTCAACGTTTCGGGGCTGATATTGAGAATAGATGCGAGATCTTTTTTAGGGATCTTAAGTATACCGTCCGTATGACCCGGCTCATGAAGCTTACAATTATTCAGGGACAATAACAACAGGGCAAGGCGCTCCGGAACCTCCTTCGTAAGCATATAAAGCAGTTCCTTATCGGTTTCGGTTATCCTGGAGCAAAGTATATCCAGTAAAATATTAGTAAATTTGTTATCACAATGGATCACTTTATTGAAGATATGCCTCGGAATAAAGTATGCCTCGGAATTCTCGACAGCTGTTGCTGTCGTCACATAGTCCCAATGCTTGATCAGCGATAAATAACCCACAAAATCGGGGCTTAAAGCATAGCGGATGGTAACCGGCTTTTTATTAGAATTATGTGTGATCTTGATAGAGCCGGATTTAAGGTAGAAAATCCCTTTGGGAATCTGTCCTTCATGATAAATAGACTCCCCTTTTTTGTATTTCTTTGCAGCTGGAAGCGGTCGATCTTCCGTTGTCTTGTAAACCCGGCTTAACTCTTCAAACAATGCTTGACTAAGTTCAAATCTTAAATCGTTTTTCATTCTTCCGATTAATCTTCAAAAAATAAAAGTAAGTAATTATCAGCTGATTTAAAGAAGGTAATTCATTAAGGCATAATGAGCGTTTCAGGTAGAAAATCTACCTGAAATTAGCTATTTCTATCAGCCTTTTCACATCTCTTACGACGATCTTTCTGCCTTTTGTTTCGAGTATTCCCTGCTCTTTAAATTCCGAAAGGATCCGAACGATATTTTCCCTGCCTGTACCCACCAGGTTGGCCAGATCCTCCCGTGACAGATTGATCTCTACAGGCATACCAGGAGAAGTATTCAATTTATATTTTTCGCGAAGGACGATCAGTTGAAGCGCAAATCGTTCCCTTACAGAACGTTGAGAAAATAGTGCCATGCCGTTCACCAATACCGTAAATTCATGGCTGAGTATCTTTAACAGCCGGGCATTCAGGACGGAGGACTGTCGCAAGACCACTAAAAAATCTTCCCTTGGAATAAATACTATAAGGCTTTCTTCCAAAGCAGCAGCCGAATCGGGGAATCTCTCCTCTGATAATACAGCATGATAGCCGATAAGCTCCCCCGCATTGGCAACATAAATGATTTGTTCGCCGCTTCCTGCAACTACCTTATATTTTTTTACCTTACCGCTCTTAACATAAAAAATACCCGGAGGATAAGCGCCTTCCCGGAAAATGATCTCTCCTTTTGCATACTTTTGCTCGCTTTGATGGGCAGTTAACATGGCATAATCCTCTGCAGGCAGATTGGAAAGAATGGACTGGCTCTTAAAATCCCATTTATCAATGGGGAATATTTCTCTGATACTCATAACGAATCCAAAGATAGACATAATTCAAAAGGTGAAAAAAGTCACTTTTTGAAGTGCAAAAAGGTCACTCGGCCAATAGCGATCCATTGATAGCTTTGCATTATGAATCACCTTAAAGGGGAAATGCCAGATAGCCGTTCGATGAGACATCCGGTAGCTCCGATTCCGTCAGATGTACATTACTGGTTTAGCTCCGACGTTCAATTTCATCAGCTATATCCCGAGCACATTCAGAACTTAGCCGCCAGACACTGGACTCCATTGCACATAGCCAATCTTGCCATACAATTTCTTGTGCCATATGATGGTGTCAAAGTGCTGGACATCGGCAGCGGCGTTGGGAAATTTGCTTTGAGCGCGGCATATTATAAGCCCAAGGCACTTTTGTATGGTGCAGAGCAGCGTGGACACCTGGTGGCACATGCAAAAAAGGCACGAAGGACCCTCGGCCTGGAGAATGCATTTTTCTTTCATCTGAATATAACGCAGCTGGATTTTAGACAATTCAACCACTTCTATTTCTACAACTCCTTTTATGAAAACCTCCTGGACAACGAAAGAATAGATGATACCATTACCTATTCTCCCCATTTGTATAGTTATTATCACGGTATTCTCTATAAGAAACTGAATGAAATGCCCATTGGGACGAGGGTGGTCACCTTTCATTGTCTGGAAGGCAAAATACCTCCGGGCTATCAATTGATCGAACAACACATGGGCACATTGCTCAAATGCTGGATGAAAATATAACTATATAAACTATGTGTGCCGATCAAAAAGATCAGAAGCCTGGCTATTTGTGGAGTCTGCTGCGACAAAAATGCTCGCGGTGCAGAACTGGAGACATGTTCCAGATCCGGAACGCTTACAACCTAAAACAATTCATGAAAATGAATGATAAATGCCCGGATTGCGGACAACCGATGGAAATAGAAGTTGGATTCTATTATGGCACCAGCTATGTGAGCTATGCCCTGACGGTTGCCTTATCTGCGTTTACCTGTATCGCCTGGTGGGTGCTGATAGGGTTTTCCCTGAATGATAACAGGTTCTTTTTATGGATGGGCTTTAATATGGTTGCGTTGCTGATTGCCCAGCCTTATTTAATGCGCTTATCCAGGGCTATCTGGTTGTCATTCTGTGACCGTTACAACCCTAACTGGAAGAAAGAGAAACCGGAAGAACCTGAACGCCTTGGAAACAAGACCCGGGAATAGCTAAACAGGAAAATGATCATGTTATGTCTTTGCCTTTGACAATTCATCCTTCCAGTTATGATCCATTGGCCAACCTGGACCTGTCTCCACTCTACCCTGCCTATATTCAGGCATTCGAGGAGAAACCATGCGGGTACGATCCCGCTTATAGCCGGAACGGGCTGAGCCGAAGCTTTTCTAAACCTCCATCCCCAGGCGAAAAGAGCGATAAGGAGAAAACACATGGCCAGGAAACGATGAATTCCCCCAATGCCCCATTTGATTAGTATGGGAAAGGCCATCTCCGTGGCATAAAGCACTGCCGGTGCCGGGCCATAAGGCATTCCAGGGAAAGGGGCACTTCAAATAACTGCGGATTTTGTTATTTCGGTAGTCTGCAGCCATTTATTTAGCAAATAAGCCTTCATCAGCAGATCATCAATAACCTGTTCTGCCCGGATTTTTCGATTGGTGCGCGGTGAATACAAGGAGAAACCTGACTTTCAGGATGATCAACCGCCAGCCTCCATAGATGACCGAGGCCCAGGCTTATTGTACGTGCACCGGGCTTAGCCTGATAATGCAGGTCAAAGAAATGTTCGCTTAAGAATGATTCAAAACCTTCCTCCGCTCCATGATATAGTCTTTTGAGCTCATCCCGTATTTCAGGAATAAGCACTTTCTTTTCAGCCTGTGAATTGGGTAATATTTCACTCGACTCACCATAGTAAGTACATAAAAAGGTATCGGTTGGTATGGGAGAGCGATCTACATGAAAAGAATAAACATCTGCCGGAAAAAACGGATAGGTATCATCCCGATCGTAGTATTTGATCACGTTAAGCGATGGCAATGCACCATGAGCCTTCAATGCCTTCAGATCATTTAAAATATTTTCACGGGCAAGCTGCCCTTGTTCACTCAACGGAAGCGCACTAAGTTCCGCTGCTCCAATTTCCGTTATATTTCCGTTTAGCTCTGCCTTTTGAACAATCTCAAAAAAATCGCCTTTTAGTTCCCGGATCCAGCAAATCGCATTTATTTCACCACTAAATGGCGTAGAAACAAGATCCTGAAAATTGGTTACATAGTGCATTCGATTCTCGGGATGAGACAAATCTATCATAATGTAAATATAGAATCATTCAATGGAAACCGCCCAGCGGCAATTCTACTTAAAATTCCTCGCATCCGGAAAGATCCGCGCCTGCTGTACAGCCTTCTTCTCCTCGCGGTCAGGGGCGCCAGCAGCCGAAAGCTCTCCATGAGCCGACTTCAACGCGATCAACAGCCGGTTATAATTCTCGAAGCGGCGCGCAATCACATGGATCACTTCTCCCTCCTTCTGTATCTTGCCCTCCACCATCAATAGTCTCGATTGAAGAATAGCTGACCGGTACTGGTCGAATAGTTTTTTGAAGACGACAACATTGGCAAACCCCGTCTCGTCTTCTATCGTGATAAACACTACACCAGAAGCGGTCCCTGGTCGTTGCCGTACAAGCACCAGCCCGGAAAGACGGACTATGTCGCCATCTTTCAGCGTCTGCAACTCACTGCACGAACGAACATGCAGTCCGACAAGCGTATCCCGGACAAAGCTCACCGGATGAGCTTTGAGCGACAAAGACAGCGCCGCATAATCCTGGATCACCTGCTCTCCATCCGACATCAACGGTAAGGCAATCCCGACCTCGTAATGGCTCTCTCCTGGTTGCCCGGCAAACAGGGCTTCGGGATGGTCATTCAATGCCGTCACCTCCCATAGAGCGCTACGCCGATCCAATCCCATTGAACGGAAAGCATCGGCGTCCGCCAGCTTTTCCAATGTGCGCAACGACAAGCCAAGATCTTTCAGTTCGGCGATCGAGTGATAACGCAGCGAGTCTGCTGAAGTGACAGCGTCAGCCACAACATCCAGCGGGTCGCCATCCGCTCCGGCCGAAGCGGCGCCCGACGGGTCATAAGCTGCCTTCACGGCACTGCCGCGCATGGCCCCACTCTCCTCCTTCAACACCTCCACATCCTCCTCACTCACTCCCTTGACCTGTCGGAAGCCCAATCGAAGCGCGCAGTATTTCCCGGCCCGCTCCTCCAACACATTATCCCAGCTGGAAAAGTTCACGTCCACAGGCCTCACCCCCACTCCATTCTTACGGGCATCGATAATGATCTGCGCCGGCTGATAAAACCCCATCGGCATTGAGTTGAGCAGCGCACAGGCAAAGACATCGGGATAAAAACATTTGAGCCAGGCCGACACATAAACCAACAATGCAAAACTCGCTGCATGACTTTCCGGAAATCCATAAGAACCAAACCCCTCCAACTGTCGAAAGATGCGCTGCGCAAACTCGGGAGTATATCCTTTTGCAATCATTCCATTGACAAGCTTTTGCTCGAAGCGATCCACGACCCCAGGCAGCTTGAACGTAGCCATAGCCCTGCGCAGCTCGTCGGCTTCTGCCGGCGTAAACCCTGCCGCGACGATGGCGATCTTCATCGCCTGCTCCTGGAACAAAGGCACGCCAAGGGTTTTCTCGAGGATCTCTTTCAACTCCTGCGAAGGATACTCTACTGCTTCTTCCTTTCTACGCCGACGCAGGTAAGGATGCACCATATCCCCTTGTATAGGCCCTGGCCGGACGATAGACACCTCGATCACCAGGTCATAAAAATTTTCGGGCCGAAGCCTCGGCAACATTGCCATCTGTGCCCTGCTTTCGATCTGAAAAACACCAAGGGTATCCGCATGACTGATCATTTCATAAACGGCCGGGATGTCCTGCGGAACATTGGCAAGGGTCAGATGCCGGTCGTAATGGGTGGACACAAGCGTAAAAGCCTTTCGGATACAAGTTAACATCCCCAGCGCCAGTACGTCAATCTTTAAAATACCCAGCACATCGATGTCATCCTTGTTCCACTCTATCGTGGTTCTTTCTTCCATCCGCGCATTCAGGATCGGACAAAGCGCACTCAAGGGGCCATTCGTGATCACAAATCCACCGGTGTGCTGGCCTAATTGCCGGGGAAACCCGATCAGCTGACGCGTTAAGTCAAGTACCCTGATCACGTGCGGATCTTTCGGAGCAAAGCCCGGCGCCTCCATCGATTGTCCCAGTTGCGCAATGGTATCCACGCTTAACCCCATCGCCTTACCCACATCCCTGATCGCCCCTTTTCGACGTTCCTGCGTCACCGTTGCAACGATCGCGGCTCTGTCGCGGCCATATTTGTTATAGATATACTGGATCACTTCCTCCCTCCGCTCGTGTTCGAAGTCTACATCGATATCCGGCGGTTCGTTGCGGGCAGAACTGATAAACCGCTCGAACAACAGATCGTATTTGGCAGGATTGACCGCCGTTATCCCAAGACAATAGCAAATGGTTGAATTGGCCGCAGACCCACGACCCTGACAAAGAATGCCCGCTTTGCGTGCGTAACGGACAATGTCGTATACCGTCAGAAAATAAGGCGCATAATTCATTTCCCCGATAAACTTCAGCTCGTGCAGGATCGAGGAGCTGATCTTCTCCGGGATCTGTTCTCCAAAATGTTCACGCGCGCCCTGCCAGGCCAGATGAGTCAGTTCTTCCTGCGGCGTTCGCCCATCGCTGGTGATCTCCTCAGGGTAAACGTATTGTAATTGAGAAAGGACAAACTGCGCAGCTTCAGCGATCTCCTGTGTTCTCCTCAACGCATAAGGATATTGTCTGAACAGCCTTTCCATCTCTTCAATACGCTTCAAATGTCTTTCTGCATTCTGATCAAGCCGGAAGCCTGCCGTATGGATCGTACACTTCTCGCGGATACAAGTGAGTACATCCTGAAGCTGACGGCGGTCGGGATGATGATAATGCACGTCATTGGTGGCCACCAGCGGAACGGAAAGTTTTGTCGAGAGCTGGGCCAGCCGGAAAAGCTGTTTCATATCGTCACCGCGGTATGACCGGCGGCCAGCCAGATAAAGCCGCCCGCCAAACGCCTCCTTGTATTCGCTGAAGGCCCGGATAAAATCGGGTTCTATCTCAAAAGAAGCCGTAAGGGTATCGGGAGGAAGAGCGACCAGCAAACAACCTTCCAGCCGCTGATATACATCCGACCTATACAGGTGACACATCCCTTTCTCCGCCCGGAGATTGCCCGTCGTCAACAAACCCGAAAGCCGGCTATAGGCATCCTTATCCGTTGGATAAGCCAACAGGCTCGGACCGTCCAGCAGATCGAGACGACACCCGACGATAACACGGATATCCCTTCCCTTGACAGCAGCATGCGCTCTTACAATACCCGCCAGCGTATTCCGGTCAGTGATTCCAATGGCGCGATAACCATAATCCGCAGCCTGCGTGACCAGCTCTTCGGGATGCGAACCGCCCCGAAGAAAGGAAAAGTTGGTAGTCACCTGAAGTTCGGTATAAGACATGGGGCATTGTCGGTTTAAGCAAAAAATCCGTGGATAAACCATCGGGTGTTCTCCATTCCATAATGACCCGAACGGAAAACCCAATACCTGGCGCCGGCAGCATCCTCCAGGCTATAGTAATCACGGTGTTGGCCTTCCTCTTTTTCGAGCCACCATTCCCGTTCGATGCGTTCAGGCCCATCGGCTTTTTTGATGGTATGAAGCCTCCCCCTATACCGAAAAAGCATAGGCGGATAATCGGGGATCGGTGCCGAAACTTCGATGGGCTCCGGGCTGGACAACAATAAGACCGGACGGGGTCTGTCACAGGGCCAGGCTGCAGCGGTTTTTTCTTCCAGGCTCGCTGCCGCCTTAAAACTTCGCTCGGGCCAGTGGCGTTCATCGGGAAGGTAACGGTGGACTACATCCGATCCGAGTTTATTGATCAGCCGGTCGAGTAACTCGCCCAGCGCCGGGGACTCCAGATCGGTATCTCCGGCCCATAGGGTCTGCTGCAGTGACGAGACCTCATCGGTTGCAGCGGCGTCGAGGACAAAGAGTTCTATACCTGGTCCGGGATCGATCAAAGGGATCCTGAGCTCAAATAATTTAAAGAGATGAATGGCATGATGCGACGCCCGCGAAGTACCGATCTCCGTTCTTATGACCTGGCCATCTACCCGGTAACAGGTTAAAACGGCTTTACGCAATCCCTTGCCGTCTTGTTGAAGTTTCGCGCAAAGCGCTTCCAGCATCCGCTGCAGCGCGATCCCGATGCCGGATGCCGTGCAGATGGATTCCAGGCAGGGCAGGCGTTCGCTAAAAGGCAGGAGCGGCTCGATCGGTACGATCATTTCTTTTTCTGCACCAAGGATCTGGCTGATGCGAAGCAACAGCTCTGTTCCAAAACGACGGCGGAGCGCCTGACGGGTTAAAGAAAGGATATCGCCGATCCTGACCAACCCCAGCCTGTTCAGACGTGCCACCACAACCGGGTCCAACCGCAACGCAGCAGGAGGCAGGGATCGTATCGCATCGAGCTGTTCGCCAGGCTCTATGATCGGCTTTACCCGGCCATAGCGGGCAATAGCCCAGGCAGCACCGATCGTATCGGCAATAGCAGCACGTGCGTCGTAACCATTATCCCTTAGCCGGGTTACAATATGTTTGAGATAGGCGCCTTCTCCCTGCCAGAGATGCGGACATCCTGATATATCCAATAGAAGACCATCCTCCCCATCGATCGCCGTCACCGGCGTGTAACGGATGCACCATTCGCCAAGCGTCTTTAACAGCCTTGAGGCCAACTCCGGAAGATCATCGATCACTTCCAGACAAGGCAGGACGGCACGGGCATCCGCCACAGCCATCCCCACATCGATGCCCTGCGCCTGTGCCAGAGAATTGGCAGCAACGATAACGACACGGCCCTGCTGTAAGGAAGAAAGTACAAAAGGAAGCATACGCAACTCCGGCCGACGGCGGGAAAACCAATCCGTCTTCAGATGACGGAACCATATATACATAAACCGCGGCATAGGCTTAACCGGTCTTACGCCGCTGCTCCCCTGACAGACTTTTCAGATCAGGAACAATCCCCCGGAAACTGCCCTCGCGCCATTCCATATCCCAACTCCCCGGCTGACCATTACGGACCTTTAGTAAAGACACATTCCACCGTAGGAAACCAATACCCGGCATTCCTTCTTCCGTCCGGCTTGGCAAAGGCGTAATCCTCCACCGCGTGACACAGGCCACTGTACCAGGAGAGCGATTGGTATGACGTAGCACAAATCCAGTGACCCGGCTCTTCTCGACCGCCAGCTGAAGCCGTCTCGAAGCGGTAAAATCAAGCCCCGGCGACTCACAGATGACAGCCGCCAGCCCCTCCGTCCGCAAAGCCTCCTCCATCACCCAAAGCAACTCCTTCTCCTGTAAAAGATCCACAAACAGCATCCGCTGCGGATCGATACCAAACGCCTTTAGCGCAGGCGGAAAGATCGTCCTTCTGCAGCCGATCCAGATACCAACCCCGCCCTTTTGCATCAACATGCCGGCTATCGCCGATACAAAGCCCGCCGTCGCCGCCGACTGCTCGGGAGCACTGCTCAAAAACTCATGAACTGCCCCCGTAGGAAAACGCCTGTTCGGAAACGTTCTGTCCATCGGCCCAAGCCGTACATCGGCCGCGGCATCCAGCGAAACCGGCTTAAAGCCCTGCAAAGGAAGGATCTCCTGCTGCAGGCGGGCAATGATATTACGTTGATCCATAGACATGAGTAAAGGCTAAATTCTTCAGCAATACTACTAATATTTTTAGTAATTTAAAATTAAAAGATATCCACACCTTCCCTCCCGCTCGGATAGAAGGACCGACTGCCCCGGAAGTGAAAATCCCAAGCCGAAAGCCGCCGCCCTTTATCGGCATCAGCGACAACAAACAGGTCATTCCGACACTCAATAAAATAAGCGTTCCGCAAACGGCGTAAACGACATTCCTCTGCTTCTTCTTCCTCGTCATCTTTCCACTTGGGTTCGTTTTGGTAAAGAGGAAAAAACAGAAATAAGCAAAGGTCAAAAACGGCAAGGCCGCGAATATAAAATGCAGTGCGTTGCGCACATCATTCCTTGCTGTTGATGATCAATACTGCTTGCGCACGATACCGTTAAAGGCTATGTCGCCGCAACCGGGAGCTCCCCGCATTAAAGATCGACCCTATTTTTTCCTTTTCTCGTAACTCAAATTCCTTATCGCGCACCCCATACCCGCACAAATGGCGCACTTTTACAGCTAACATTTTAAATATCATACGTTTCGGTCTTCCATGGCCGCCACAAATGCAATAGCTGTATAATATGAGAAATTCCACCATTAAAAAATGGTTCTGGGTTCACCGCTGGACAAGCCTTATCTGCACCATTTTCATTCTGATCCTTTGTCTTACCGGCCTGCCCCTGATCTTTGGAGAAGAGATCGATAACTATCTTGACCCGGATCCGCCGCAGGAAGTATTGCCCGCCAATACGCCGATGACCAACGTAGATAACCTGATCAAAGAATCGCTCGTCAAAAACCCGGGTCTGATCCCCACTTTTGCCTACTTCGACGATGACGAACCGCAGATCACGGTCCATATGGCTACTTCCTGGAAACAATTTTACACGCCTCACTCTGACAGCACCCGTTGGATGAAATACGATTCCCGGACAGGCAAGCTGATCCGGGAATCTGAGGCGCTTGGGAAGAAGAAGATTGATTTTATTACGCTGATGCTGGATATTCATCGCGGCTTATTCATGGGCCTTGGCGGTGAATTATTCCTGGGCCTGATGGGGCTGCTATTCGTCGTAGCCATCCTCTCGGGATTTGCGCTATATGGCCCCTTTATGAAAAAACTGCCCTTTGGCATAGTCCGGGCCAAACGGTCTCCCCGACTCAAATGGCTTGACCTGCACAACCTGCTGGGTATCGCCACCGGTATCTGGCTTATTGTCGTCGGCTTCACCGGTTTCTTCAACGAATTGTCCACTCCCTTGTTTGGCATCTTTCAAATGACGGACGTACAGAAGATGCTGGCGCCTTATAAAGGACTGCCTCCCGTTGCCAACACGGAACTCAGCTCGCAGCAAAAGGCCTATGACACGGTTGCTGCAGCACTGCCCAATATGCAGATCACCAGCCTGGTATTCCCAGGTTCACCCTATGGCAGCAGCCAGCATTACCTGATCTGGGCAAAAGGAAATACGCCGCTGACATCACGGCTGTTCAACCCAACCCTGGTAGACGCCAGAAATGGAAAACTGACATCCGTCGTAAAAATGCCCTGGTATCTCCGATCGCTGGAAGTCTCGCGCCCTTTGCACTTTGGCGACTATGGCGGTACCCCGCTGAAGATCCTTTGGAGCCTTTTCGATATCGCAGCCATCATTGTACTGTGCAGCGGCGTCTATCTCTGGTTCAAAAGAAAAAAGACATACGAAAGCTATTTTAACAACACAGAAGAACAGCAATCCGCCGAAACGCAGCCTGCTGCAACTGTTTAATTTTATTCTTATGTTTAAGAAAGTCTGGCTGATCCCCTGTTTACTCGCACTTGCCTCCGTGTTTGGTCTCCTGGCCGCTCTTCTGGGAACCGGCATCTGGCATGTGTTATCGTGGATAGCACTGACCCTTCCACTAGCCGTCATCGTTTGGAAGGTCAAACAACAAGGGTAATTTTTTTAAAATGCCTGCCCTCCGATGAGAGCGGGCCCCCGGCAAAGCTTTGCTTTGCTGGGCATAAGCAAGAAATGGGCTGTCTTACTTTTGACCAAAAGACAGCCCATTTCTCCTATATTGGTAATTCTTTCTCCTCTAAAGGTAAGCCTCCCGCCGGCCGACCCGCTATTTTTGCCGGCATGAAGCAATCCATCTTTCGCCTGACGCTGCTGTCATTGACGGCCCTCGCGCCCTTTCTTTCCGGGATAGCCCAGTCCCCGGCAGTTCACCGTATCGTATCTGTCAACGGTACAGTCAGCTCCATGCTTTGCGATCTTGGTCTCGAACAACAAATCGTCGGCGTCGATGTTACCAGCACCTGGCCCGCCTCTTTAAAGCAAAAGCCCCAGGTGGGTCATAACCGGAATGTTTCGGCAGAAGGTATCATGGCCCTTCAGCCCACGCTTGTACTTGGCACAGACAATATGCTCAGCCCTCAACTGGAACCGCAGTTGACGTCAGCAGGCATCAATACGCAGATCTTTAAGCAAACCTATAGTATCGAAGGCACAAAGACCCTGCTGAAACAGGTCGCAGCAGCGACCGGCACACTGGACAAGGCAGCAAAACTGCTGGCGGACTTTGACAAACAAACCGCACAGCTTCACTTTGCCCCACTCAATAAAAAGGTATTATTCCTCTATGCCCGCGGCGCAGGTATGCTGCTCGTCAGCGGCACAGGAACCCCCATTGAACAAATGATCCTGCTGGCAGGAGCCAGCAACGCAATCTCCGGCTTTAAAGACTATAAACCATTGTCCACCGAAGCACTGATCGCAGCCGATCCGGATGTGATCCTGCTTTTCGACTCGGGTCTTCAAAGTATCGGCGGCGTGGACGGTTTGTTAAAGATCCCGGGCGTCAGTGACACAAAGGCAGGAAAAAACAAAGCCATCATTTCCATGGATGGCGAACTGCTCAGCGGATGGGACCTCCGCGTTCCCCAAGCCGTTCAACAACTGCATCAAAAAATTGCGCACCCTTGAGTACGAATAAACCAGCCCGCATACTGCTGCTGATCCTGCTTCCACTGACAGCGCTGCTGGCCTCGGGTATCGGCGCCATGACGATCTCTCCGGCACAAACCGTCGCCATCCTGCTGGGAAAAGCCGGCATTCATCTGCCCGTCAACTATACAGAAGGAATGGCCAACGTGCTCTGGCAGATCCGATTACCTCGGGTAATTCTCGCAATACTTGTCGGAGCGGGACTGGCCGTCTCAGGCGCCGCCTTTCAGGGATTATACCGCAACCCAATGGCCGATCCGGCACTGACCGGCGTATCGGGAGGCGCTTCGCTCTTTGCGGTACTGGTCATCCTGTCGATTGCCGGCTGGCCTGGGATAAGCCATCACGCCATGCTTCAAAACTATCTGATCAGCATCGCCACTTTTATCGGGGCAGGCTTGACCACCCTTGTGGTTTTGCGCCTGGCCAGGACAGGCGGCAGGACACCCGTCGCCACTCTATTGCTGGCAGGTCTTGCCGTCAACGCGCTGTGCAACGCGTGCACCGGCTTGATGACCTATACCGCCACCAATGAACAATTACGCAGTATTGTTTTCTGGATGCTCGGAAGCCTGGGAGCCGCCAGCTGGTCTGTACTTGCCGTAGTAACGCCCCTCGTGCTGATCCCGGTCCTGCTGCTGCCGACACTGGGCAAATCACTAAATGTCTATTCGCTTGGCGAATCGGAAGCACACTACCTTGGAGTAAATGTAGCCCGGCTCAAAATACAGCTGCTGCTATTGTCCGCGCTGGCCGTAGGCGCTTGTGTCGCCGTCACCGTGATCATCGGATTCGTCGGACTGATCGTCCCCCATCTTCTTCGCAGTACCAATGGCACGGACCATCGCCGGCTGCTGATCGACTCCGCTCTGCTCGGCGCCATAATACTGACACTGTCTGACGTAATAAGCCGGACCATCATTGCACCGGCAGAGCTGCCGATCGGGATCATAACGGCTATCCTGGGAACTCCCCTTTTTATTGGTCTGCTGCTCAAACAAAAGAAACAATTGTCTTCCCTATCTTTTTGATATTTCTATGTTAATCGTCCAACAAGTCTCCCAATACGCCAATACAAAGCCTATTCTGCAGGAAGTTTCCTTTTCTGCGGCACCCGGCAGGTTGACCATCCTGCTGGGTGCAAACGGCGCAGGCAAGTCAACCCTGCTCCGCCTGCTGGCAGGCGAAAGCAGCACGCAGAAAGGTGATATACGATTGGACGGAAAACCGATCGCCGACTATACACCGCATCAGCTGGCACTTCGACGAGCCATGCTGACACAGCATTTTACCGTGTCGCTACCCTTTACCTGCGAAGAGATCGTGACAATGGGCCGCTACCCGCATTTTGGACAGCAGCCAACCCAAGCCGATAAGGCTGTCATCAACGACTGTATGGAAGAAATGGATGTCGCCGGTTTTAAAGACCGGATATACCATACGCTTTCCGGTGGAGAACAGCAGCGCGTACAACTCGCCAGGGTGCTGGCGCAACTCCACGGGCAACCGCAGAAAGGCAGCAGACTACTGCTGCTGGACGAGCCGACTTCCGGAATGGATGTCTTCCATCAGCAGCTCTGTTTGAAAAAGGCAAAGGAAAAAGCAAGAGCAGGCGCTATCGTCATCGCCATACTACACGATCTCAATCTTGCCGCCCAGTTCGGCGATCAGCTGCTGCTGCTGCACAAGGGCCGGCTGACCGCGCAGGGTTCGCCCAAAAACCTGCTACAACCCAACCGGATCCGCGAAACATACGGGATCGATGTCGAGATCGTTTATCATACAGCCTATGACTTTCCGATCATTGTGACCCGGCCCCCTTTTTATTCTCCTGATACTAAAACCGATGTATATGCAACTGACAACAACTTCTCTGAAAGAACAATGGATAAACATACGTCTGGCAAACCCCCGCAGACGGATACGGGACGCAGCAGCTGAACTGGGCGTTGCTGAAGCAGCGATCCTGTCTGACTTTACCGGCAGCAGCGTGCTGCGGCTGAACGATAACTTTTCGCAGTTGTTCCTGCGTTTCCCCGAGCTGGGCCCTGTTATGGCACTCACCCGCAACCAATACTGTGTTCATGAACGCAAGGGAACTTTTGCAAACATACAATTCGACAGCCCGCATGTCGGCCTCGTTACAGGCCCCGATATCGACCTACGGATGTTTGTCCGGCAATGGGCTTCCGCCTTTGGCGTCTTTAACGACACCGCTGCTGGCTTTAAATCTTCCATACAGATCTTCGATCACCAGGGCAATGCCATCATCAAGATCTATCTGACGGAAAATAGTAACGAAGAGGCATTTGAAACGATCGTGCGGGACTTTGCCCTCCCTCAGCAGACAAATCAATTATTCCTGCAACCGCCTCCGCCTCCGCATCCATACAAGGACCAGGACGTCGATATCGACCAGTTTCAAAAAGAATGGAGCCAGCTGAAAGACACCCATGACTTCTTTCCCTTATTGAAACGTCACAACGTCTCAAGATTGCACGCGATGAAGATCGCCGGCCCCTATGCCCGCCTCATAGACAACGACATCGTTGTACAGATGTTGAAGGCCGCTTCAGCCGGCAACTGGGAGATCATGGTCTTTACCGGCAATATCGGAAACATCCAGATCCATACGGGAAAAGTCAAAAATATCGTCGCCATCCCCGAATGGATAAATGTGATGGACCCCGCCTTCAATCTGCACCTGAGGCTGGATGGGATCGCGACCTCCTGGGCGGTAAAAAAACCAACGGCAGATGGGGATGTTCATTCCCTTGAACTTTTCGACAAGGACGGAGAACTCATCGTTCAGTTCTTTGGTAAACGCAAACCGGGAATATCTGAACTGAAAGTATGGAGCGATTATGTAGAAGGACTCCTGGCATAAGATAATACTGACATAAAAAAGTACCGGAATAAAACAATAAAGGCGCCGGAAGAAGCCGGCGCCTTTCAACCTATACCATACCTTAGCCAAAGGTCAATGTCCCGAACCCGACCTGGCCATATCCTTTAAATTGCGAATTCTACCATCCATTGTTATGTATTGTCCTTCCTGTAACTGTAGATTCTGACCGCTGGAAGCATCGATCGACCCATTTGGATGGATCGTGGTCATATTCACCAATGTCACGTCCGTCTTGACAACCTGGCGTTTACCCTTGTTGACCTCGATCAACTTGCCATGTTTCATCATTATATAAGTGCGGGGACTGTGTGAGGTTCTTTTGGGTCCATCGCTTGCAAAGACGGCCAAAGAGAAAACGGAGAGTGTAACCAAAAGGGTTAGCTTTTTCATCGAAATGGATTTTAGGGTACAAATGTGCATCAAATATATTTACCTCCTTTTACCTTCATCTTCTTATTTAATCAAAAAGGATATTCAAGACGACAATCTTTCTTTTCCTTTTTCAAAGCCGTCGTTTTTTGTTGTTTGAATATACAAGGATTGGTTTGCCAACAACAATTCATCCCTATTACGTTTATCCATCTTTGTCTTATACAAAGCTGGGGCGTTATCCCGGTCGGGCGATCAAAGCGTCGAGGTCAACGACCCGGCGTTTGCCTTTTTCAGCCCTGCCATTCCTTACCCTATCGAAATACCGGAGCAAGGATTTAATGGCGATTATTGCTCTGCAGGCGGATCAATCCATTAAACGTTCATCGATTTTATCTGTCATTCAACGATCAGTCATCGGATGAGCGATCCGTCGATACTAGCTTAGCATAAAAAACACGCCATGAAAAAAACAGGTTTTATGCTGGCTATCGCCGCTATCGTTTCGATCTCTTCCGCTTATGCACAGAACAAGAGCAATGATGCAAGCTACCATGTCGGAGATAATGTTGTCAGCGCCGGCATCGGCCTTGGAAGCAGTATCAATGGCTATGGCTCTACCTCCTCCACGCCAGCCTTTAGTCTGCAATATGAACGCGGCCTGGTAGATGCAGGCCCCGGTGTGATCAGCGGCGGTTTATATGTAGGATACAAAAGCTTTAAATATTCTGACGCCGACGTCAGCGAAAAATGGAACTACACGATCATCGGTCTTCGCGGCGCCTATCACTACACAGGTCTGAATGTAGAGAACCTCGATCTCTACGGAGGGCTCATGCTTTCCTATGATCATCTAAAATATTCCTGGCACGATAACGGCGGATTTGGTGAACCACCCACCGGCTACAGCGGCTATGGTAACGGCAATGTTGAACTGACCGCCTTTATCGGCGCCCGCTATTATTTCGTCTCCAATCTCGCCGTCTTCGCCGAACTGGGTTATGGCGTTGCCGATGCCAATATCGGACTGGCCTTCCGCTTTTAATTCTACTTACGTCCTGCTCCGTCCCTCTTTTCTCCTATCAATTGAGTCCGGGCCTGCAGTACGGGTTCGGATTCGCTCTTTAACAACCGCCCACGGAACCGATAGCGCTCCGCATTCTATCCCCGCGATGCAACTCGCCCGCCAAATGCCCCTATCCTGAATTGTTTGAATTTTGTACCTTTGCAAAATGGAGCGCACCGAAACCTTGGAGGACTTCTACATGCAGAAGCAGAACTGGCTGCCCGATAACCTTAAAAAGGAAATGGGGCATTTCAACGTTTTCCGGATGGAAGATTTTGCAGGCAAGCATAACCGGCCTGTCCCCTACAGCCGGAAAGATTTCTACAAGATCAGCCTGATGTCGGGGAAATACAAACTCCAATACGCATCCCGGTCCATCGATGTGGACCAGCAGCAGGCGCTGATCTTCAGCAACCCGATGGTACCCTATAAATTCGAGTCGCTGGAAGGCGATCCCACCGGGGTCTTCTGCATTTTTACCGAATCCTTTTTCAGACAGTTCGGACAGATTCGGGACTACCCGATCTTTCAGCCTACCGGCAATCCCGTCCTCTTCCCTTCGGAAGAACAAACCGCCGTGATCAGGGCCATTTTCCAGCGCATGCATACGGAACTCAACTCTGACTACGCTTTTAAATACGACCTGCTACGTAACCTCGTCTTCGAATTGGCCCACTTTGCGCTAAAAATGCAGCCGGCCCCCCCTTCGATCTATTCCAGCTCGAATGGCGCTACCCGCATCTCTTCCCTTTTTATGGAATTGCTCGAAAGACAATTTCCCATTGAATCCACCGCCCAGCAGGTACGTTTGCAATCCCCATCGGATTTTGCCGATCACCTTTCTGTCCACGTCAATCACCTTAACCGGGCTTTAAAGGAAACCACCGGAAAGACCACCTCCCGCCTGATCGCCGAACGCATCACCCAGGAAGCAAAGAGCCTTCTTCTCCACACCAACTGGAATATCAGCGAGATCGGCTGGAGTCTTGGCTTTGAAGAAGCTCCTCACTTCATCAATTTTTTCCGTAAAAACGCCGATCTGTCCCCCGGAGCCTTCCGTCAGGGAAGCGAACCCGGCCAACCCAATGTTTGATTTTTACAACTATTGGTTTGATATGTGTATCTGTCCCGGTGAAAAGCCATCCTACATTTGTGTTCATTCAAGGACTCAAAGACAAGTTTTATGGAAAACAAAAAAGTATGGTTTATCACCGGCGCGTCAAAGGGCCTCGGTCTTGCCCTGGTGCGCCAACTGTTGAGTGAAGGATACCGGGTAGCAGTCACCTCAAGAGTTTTGTCTTCCCTCGTACAGGCAGTAGGATCAGATGCATCGGCGGATTTTCTTCCTTTGGAAGTAGACCTGACCAGCGAATCGTCTGTAGCCGGGGCAATAAAGACCGCTATCGACACTTTCGGCAGGATCGATGTCGTCGTTAACAACGCAGGCTATGGCGTCGGCGGCGCTGTCGAAGAACTGTCCCGGAAAGAGATAATGGAGAGCTTTGACGTCAACGTCTTCGCCACCATTACGGTTATCCAGGCCGTCATGCCCTATCTGCGGAAGCAAGGCTCGGGACATATCATCAATATCGCGTCGATTGCCGGTTTCGCCGGTGCAATGGGCTGGTCTGTCTATGCTGCTGCCAAACACGCCGTCATCGGTCTGTCCGACGTATTGGCTCAGGACCTGCAGCCGCTGGGTATACACGTCACTGCCGTAGCCCCCGGCGCCTTCCGGACCGATTTCCTCCGTCCCGAGTCGCTGGTGCTGTCCGAGAAAAAGATCGCAGACTACCAAGCTGTACATGACTCCCACGCCCGCTACCTATCGATGGACGGACGCCAGATCGGAGATCCCGTCAAGGCTGCAAAAGCGCTGATCCAGATCGTCTCCGACCCACAGCCCCCTGTGCTCCTCTTTCTGGGAAGCGACGCTTATAACAGAGCCGCCGCCAAGATCAATCTGCTCTCTGAACAACTGGAAAAATGGAAGCCCATCACGATGTCCACCCAACTCGCCGACGCGAAGTAAAAAATCATCGGGCGCCGACCGACCTAAAAAAGATAGAAGCCGCTCTTTCGGGCGGCTTCTCCATTTGTATTCGGGGTAATGGGGCTTAGCTATTCAATACGGACGACTCCGCCAGGTACTTCTTCGATGGATAATAGATAAAAAAGCAACTTCCATTCTTCACCACAGGAATGATCTGCGTCGTCATCTCCGAAGGGA
>JAATGQ010000169.1 GCA_015654595.1 Chitinophagales bacterium
GCATCGGCTCTTTTATTTAAGCAGTGGCTTCAAATTTCATCATATGCAAGTTGGATTAAAATTAGTGTTATTTTCGGTGACTTAATTAAATTGTCTGTCATGCGTTTTTACCCCGTCAGAATAGCGCTTATCGCCGCGATTGGAGGTCTTCTCTTCGGTTTTGAAACAGTAGTCATCTCTGGCGCCGAACAGACACTCGAGCATCTTTGGAGCCTGAATTCTTTTACCCAGGGCTTTACCGTTGCCAGCAGCCTGCTGGGGACGATCCTGGGCTCTCTCTTTGCCGGCGCTCCCGCCAAACGGTATGGCAGAAAAAGTGTGCTGCAGGTAATCGCTTTTATGTTTGTCGTTGCTGCGCTGGGATGCGCTTTCGTATCAGCCTGGGCGTTATTTATATGTTTTCGTATCCTCGGCGGTCTGGCAGTTGGCGCTTCGTCGGTGGTTGCCCCGATGTATATCTCCGAAATTTCGCCTGCCTCGTTGCGTGGACGGCTCGCGGGCTCTTTTCAGTTCAATATCGTTGCGGGTATCCTGATCGCGTTTCTGACCAACTATCTTTTTGTGTCGCTGCACCTGCCTGATGCCTGGCGATGGATGCTGGGAGTGATGGTGGTGCCAGCCTTATTATTTATTGTCTTACTTCGGTTTATCCCCGAAAGTCCGCGCTGGCTGATCCTTCAGGGAAGAGAGGCGGAAGCGATCCCGGTATTGGAGCGGCTGGGCGAGAGCGATGTGCCGGGGCTGATCGCGTCGATAAAAAATTCTACCAAAGAGCATCAGGAGCAGCTTTTTCAGCGTCGTTATATAAAGCCTATTTTGTATGCTATGCTGTTGGCGATGTTCAACCAGCTGGCGGGGATCAATGCGATCCTTTACTATGCACCCCGTATTTTCAAGATGGCTGGCTTTAGCGAAAGCCAGTCGTTTATACAACCCATTTATATCGGGGTGGCCAATTTCATCTGTACCCTGCTGGCGATGACGTTGATCGACCGGTTTGGTCGCAAGCGGCTGCTGGTCATCGGGTCGCTTGGGATGATCCTCTTTCTCGGTTTGACGGCAGTCGCCTTCCAGGGAGACCTTACAGGGAAAAGCTATCTGCTTTATTACCTGATCGGGTTTATCGCCTTTTTTGCCTTCTCCCAGGGAGCGGTTATCTGGGTGTTTATCTCGGAGATCTTCCCGAACTCGGTGCGGTCGCAGGGCGTATCCTTGGGGAGTACTACGCATTGGGTGATGGCCGCGATCATTTCCTGGATTTTCCCCTATATCGTCGAGCATTTCAAGAATGGCGGCATGTATTCGTTTGCTTTCTTTTGCGCAATGATGGTGTTGCATTTGCTCTTTGTATGGCGGGTGCTGCCCGAGACGAAGGGCAGGACCCTCGAAGAGATCCAGCGCGAGCTGGGGATTGAATAAGACGAGTCCCACCCCCAACACTCGACTAATCGGTCTTAAAATCAATTTATATGAAATCCTTCTTCTTATCAGCGATCCTTTTTTGTATCGGCGGCGCGGTGATGGCGCAGTCTTCCTCCAGGTCCGAACAGGAAGTAGCGGCGGCTGTAGAGTCATTCCGCAAGGCGTTGATCGATCCCGATAAAGCCGTATTGGACAAGTTGGTGACAGATCAGCTGACTTATGGTCATTCCAGCGGAGTAGTCCAGGATAAGGCGCAATTTGAAGAGGCGTTGCTCAGCAGGTCTTCAGATTTTGTGACGATCGATCTGACCGCCCAGACGATACAGGTCGCGGGCAACACGGCCTGGGTGCGGCATGTGCTCAGCGCTACGACGAATGATGGCGGCAAGCCCGGGACGACGAAGTTGTCCATATTGCTCGTATGGATAAAGCAGAAAGGAGAATGGAGGTTGTTTGCCAGGCAGGCGGTGAAGATTGCCGCTTAACCGCGCTGCGACGACCTCGTCCCCGAGAACGCGCTCGTCTTTGATACCGCCGCCGGCCGGAGGCAGAACAGTCATAACAATTCAGCCAATTTGCTGGCATCAGGCAGGAGCCCTCGCATTTCCTCGGGGAGTTCCCTTGTGGTCCTGTAGGTAGCCACACCCATGGCTTTGTCAATGTTTTTGACGGCAAATTCGACGACGGTGTTGCTTTTCTCTTTGCAGAGAATAATGCCGATGGAGGGATTCTCCGTGGCAAGTTTTACCTTTTCATCAAGGACGTTAAGATAAAAATTCAGCTGTCCCGCATATTCCGGTCTAAACTTGCCGCGCTTTAATTCAAAGGCGACAAGGCATTGTAGATGGCGGTTGAAAAAAAGGAGGTCGATAAAGAATTCGTCGCCTTCAACCTCTATCCGGTGTTGGTTGCCGATAAAGCAAAAGCCCTTACCCATACGAACGATAAAATTTTTGATGTCGGCAATGACTTTGTCTTCGAGAACGCGTTCATCTTCCACCTCGCCGGGGGAAAGGAAGTCCATGAGGTATTCATCCTGGAAGACTTTTAGCGCAGATTCCTTGAGCGGGGCGGAGAGGGTCGATGAGAAGTTGTTGGGGAGCTTGCCCTGGGTGGAGAAGAGGTTGGAGTCGATGTGGTGTTCGAGGACAATAAGGGACCAATGTTGGGTTGAAGCTTGTTCGATGTAGAACATTCTTTCTTCCGGGGACGCACACTTCGATAAAATTAATATGTGGTGCGTAAAGCTGATTTCCCAGAATAACTGATCTTTTGAAAGGCCGTCTAATTTCGCAGTCAACGACTGCGAAATTATAACATCTTGATATTCAGTGTAAAATCGTTTCATATTTAAAAGATTGCGGTGCGAGAACCCTCTCAACCCCGGCAGCTGCACCTGAAGGTCTTCTGAGATCTTCTCAATAATCTTCATCCCCCACTTATTCGCGGCAATCTTCTCCGACAACATTTTGCCCGTCCTGAAATAAAGCATCAATTGCTCTTTATTGGCTATCCGGGCCGCCGCATAACGGCTTTGTATGATGCTGCTTTTCAGCGAAGCGATCAGATCGATATACTCTTTGTTCATGCTTTCGAATTTTGGGACACCAATGTAGCTAAATCCTATAGGAGTAAAAACCCAAAAATATTGGCGTTGGTATAAGCGCAATTAATAGATTGTCAATGTTTTAACGCATGAATAAGCTCCAAATTTAATTCCTGAAAACGCTGTCTGCAGAAAAATAAATGTCTAAATAACATTTATTTTAACCTTCATTCGACCAGGCAACGCTCGTAGGGGCAGCGGGCGCCGGCTGCGGCTGTGGTCGACGCGAATGGAAACGTGCAGCGGCGTGTCGATAGAAGGCGCGCGGGATAGTACATGACAGTTGTGCCGCGCCCAGGGTTTACATTTGGTTTTGTGATTGCACCATATCGAAAACCCTTGTATACATGATACTCATCGGCATTCTCTTTCATTTTATCGGCGGTTTCGCTTCCGGCAGTTTTTACATACCTTATAAGAAAGTGAGAGGATGGGCTTGGGAAAGTTACTGGATCGTCGGCGGCCTTTTTTCCTGGCTGATCATCCCGCCGCTGGCAGCCTGGCTTACTGTCCCGCATTTTACAGAAATAGTGGCGCAGGCGGGTCCCGCAACATTCTGGTGGACCTATTTCTGGGGCATCCTTTGGGGGATCGGCGGACTGATGTATGGACTGGGAATGCGCTATCTGGGCATGTCACTTGGGAATTCGGTATTGCTCGGCTTTACATCGGCCTTTGGAGCATTGGTGCCTTCCATTTATTACAACCTTGTTCCTACGCCGGGCAAAACGACGTTTCATCAGTTGCTGACCACGTCCTGGGGACAGATCGTTTTGGCGGGAGTAGTTCTTTGTCTGATCGGGATCTATATCTGTGGCCGGGCCGGTATGCTCAAAGAAAGGGAACTGCCGGAAGAAAAGAAAAAGGAGAGCGTAAAGGAATTTAATTTGATAAAGGGGTTGATCGTCTGTACTATATCGGGGATACTTAGCGCCTGTTTTAATTATGGGATCGAAGCGGGCAGCCCGATGGCAGAAGTAGCCAATACGTTTTGGAAACAGGCGCACCCGGACGCTACAACGCAGTTCCTTTATCAAAATAACGTAACCTATATTGTTTTGCTGTGGGGTGGTCTGACCACCAACCTGGTCTGGTGTCTTTACCTGAATACACGGAACCGGACCTTTGGAGACTACACGAGCAAAAGCGCGCCGCTGGCGAGAAATTATTTCTTCGCCGCATTGGCTGGAACGGTCTGGTTCCTGCAGTTCTTTTTCTACGGTATGGGCGAAAGCCGGCTGGGCAATGGCGCCAGTTCATGGATCCTGCACATGGCCTTTATCATCCTGGTGGCCAATATGTGGGGATTTGCGCTGAAAGAATGGAAAGGCGTCAGCGCAAAGACCCGTACGACGATCCTGTTGGGGATCCTTGCCATCTTATTGTAGGTGATCCTGGTTGGTTATGGTAATTCATTAAAAGTGTAAAAGTAAAAGTATAGTATATGTCTGTTACAACTACGAAGTTCAAACACGTAAGTTATTTGTGGGATGAAAAGAAAGCCGCGGAGCTGGCGGGGGATGAAGTTGCTCTGTTGATCTATCGTTCGAATTTGTTGGGCGCCGATCTGCGTTTGACCAATTATGGCGGTGGCAATACCAGCTGCAAGGCAATGGCGACCGATCCGCTGACAGGAAAGGAGACGGAAGTGATGTGGGTAAAAGGCTCCGGCGGTGATCTGGGAACGTTGAAACGCAGCGGGCTGGCTGCTTTGTACGTAGACCGTCTGCTTAGCCTGAAAAATATATATCGCGGTAAGGCGCATGAAGATGAAATGGTGGAGTTGTTCAATCATTGTATCTATGATCTGGCTTCAAAAGCGCCTTCTATCGATACGCCCCTGCATGGTTTCCTTCCTTTCGCGCATATCGACCACCTGCATCCTGATGCAGCTATCGCTATTGCAGCGGCAAAGGATGGCAAGAAGATCACGCAGGAATTGTTTGGCGGCACGATCGGCTGGGTCGAATGGCAGCGCCCGGGATTCGACCTGGGGCTGAAACTGAAACAATGCCTCGACGAAAATCCCGGCATCCGCGGTATCATGCTGGGATCGCATGGCCTGTTCACCTGGGGAAATACGGCCTATGAAAGTTATATCAATACACTGGAAGTAATCGAGCGGTGCGCGCAATACCTGGAAGAAAACATCGGCAAAAAAGCACCCGTTTTTGGAGGAGCAAAATTGCAATCTCTTCCAAAAGAAGAAAGGCTGACAAAAGCCGCCGCACTCGCCCCCGTGTTGAGAGGTTTCTGCTCTTCGCAGACCCGTATGATCGGCCATTTTACGGATGACCAGCGGGTACTGGAATATATCAATTCCAATGACCTGGCACGTCTCGCGCCAATGGGAACGAGCTGTCCCGACCACTTCCTTCGTACAAAGATCAGTCCGCTGGTCCTCGATCTGCAGCCCGCCGATGACCTGAGCGACGTAAAAGCGCTCAAAGAAAAGCTGACTCCGCAGTTCGAAAGCTACCGGAGGATGTATACGGAGTACTATGAAACCTGCAAACATCCGAACAGCCCTGCGATCCGCGATGCCAATCCCGTGGTGATCCTTTATCCAGGCGTGGGGATGTTCACGTTCTCAAAAGACAAACAGACAGCCCGCGTAGCCGCAGAGTTCTACATCAACGCGATCAACGTCATGAAAGGCGCGGAAGCAATCTCTTCCTACACCTCCCTGCCTCGTCAGGAAGCTTTCGACATCGAGTACTGGTTGCTGGAAGAAGCCAAACTACAGCGGATGCCAAAGCCGAAAGCCTTGTCCGGCCGTATCGCACTGATCACCGGCAGCGCCGGCGGTATCGGTAAAGCGATTGCCAAAAAATTCGTGGAAGAAGGCGCTTGTGTGATCATCAACGATAACGATGAACAGAGACTGGATAACGCGGGAAAGGAGTTTCAACAGAAATATGGCAAGGACGCCTTCACCGGCGTCGTGCTCGATGTGACAAGCGCTGCGGCTATTCACAACGCATTCAAGGCCGGATCGCTGGCTTTTGGCGGCGTCGACATCGTCGTCAACTGCGCGGGTCTTTCTATCTCCAAACCACTGCAGGACCACACTGAAAAAGATTGGGATATCCTGTATGACGTACTGGTCAAGGGACAATTCCTGGTTACCCAGGCTGGCGTAGAAGTTATGCGCAAACAAGCGATCGGCGGCGACGTCCTGAACATCGTCAGCAAGAACGCACTGGTTTCGGGTCCCAATAACGCGGGCTATGGATCGGCAAAGGCGGCGCAGCTGCATCTTAGCCGTCTCAATGCTGCCGAACTGGGCGGGGATGGTATCCGTGTCAATGTCGTCAATCCCGACGCGGTCATCTCCGACAGCAAGATCTGGGAAAGCGGCTGGGCAGAAGGCCGCGCCAAGGCTTATGGCGTCACGGTAGCAGAACTGCCGGCTTACTACGCCAGGCGGACCCTGCTGAATGAGATCATCCTGCCGGAAGATATCGCAAACGCTTGTTTTGTTCTGGTTGGCGGATTGATGAATAAGTCCACCGGTAACGTGCTGAATGTGGACGGCGGCGTTGCGATGGCTTTTGTACGCTAAATTTCATAAATTACCGGATCGGCCGGACAACAGGGCATAAGATCCAGGGCAGCCCGGCCGATCTTTAAAACATAACGATATGAAGCTAGAGAAATACAGGGTCGAAGACCATAACGAATCTCTTCTAAAAGAACATCACCGCCGGCTGGAATTTCTAAAAGCCGGCTTGTCTGATACAGAGAGCATCCTTTCCAAACTGATCGATTTTAAGGTAGCTATCCCCAGCTGGGCCTTGGGCACTGGCGGGACCCGTTTTGGCAGATTTTCGGGAGGCGGCGAGCCGCGCAGCCTGGAAGAAAAGATAGAAGACGTGGGACTGCTGCATGCGCTGAATCGAAGCAGCGGCGCCATTTCCCTCCACATTCCCTGGGACATCCCCAAACAGGCATCGTCGATAAAGGCACTGGCGGCACAGCACGGCCTGCGGTTCGACGCCATGAACTCCAACACCTTCCAGGATCAGCCAGGTCAGGCGCATAGCTATAAATTCGGATCGTTGCAGCATGTCCGTAAGGAAGTGCGGCAGCAGGCCATCGACCACAATATCGAAGTTATCCGGCATGGCATTGAACTGGGCTCGGAAAGCCTGACCGTCTGGTTGTCCGACGGCAGCTGTTTCCCCGGGCAGCTGAATTTTCGGAAGGCTTTTCAGAATACGCTGGAAGGATTGTCGGAGATCTATCAGGCGCTGCCGGAAAACTGGAAACTGTTTGTAGAATACAAGGCTTTCGAACCCAACTTCTATTCTACAACCGTAGGGGACTGGGGACAGTCTCTGCTATACGCTTCCAAACTGGGCCCTAAGGCCTACACGCTCGTGGACCTCGGACATCATCTGCCAAACGCCAATATTGAGCAAATTGTGGCTTTGCTGCTGATGGAAGGCAAACTCGGTGGCTTCCATTTCAACGACTCCAAATATGGCGACGATGACCTGACGGTTGGCAGCATCAAACCTTATCAGCTCTTCCTGATCTTTAACGAGCTGGTGGAAGGCATGGATGCCAGAGGGATGGAACATGCAACGGATCTGGGATGGATGATCGACGCTTCGCATAATGTAAAAGACCCGCTGGAAGACCTGCTCCAGTCGGTGGAAGCGATCATGATCAGCTACGCCCAGGCTTTGCTCGTAGACCGCAAAAAGCTGCAGACGGCGCAGCAGGAAAATGACGTTGTGGCGGCACAGGAAGTACTTCAGAACACCTTCCGCATGGATGTCCGCGCACTGGTAGCAGAAGCCCGGCTCAGAGCAGGCGGCGCACTCGACCCGCTGAGCTTTTACCGGAAGGAAAAGATTCGTGAACAGCTGATAAAACAAAGAGGGTCGGCTACTGTGGCTACCGGCTTATAGACTATGAATGTTATCGCGATATTAGATATCGGAAAGACCAATAAGAAGCTCTTTCTTTTTGACGAACAATACCGCATCGTCTGGGAGCAATCCAGCGTCTTTGATTCGACGGTCGATGAAGACGGCGATGTCTGCGAGCATCTGCCGCAGCTGACAGACTGGGCCTACCGGTCCCTGGCAACGGTGGCCGCGGAAAAGGAGTTCTCCATCCGCGCATTGAACTTTTCTGCCTACGGAGCCAGCTTTGTTTATGTGGGAGAAGACGGCACGCCCGTCGCTCCCCTTTACAACTATCTGAAGACTTACCCGGAATCGCTGAAGAAAAAATTTTACGACGCCTATGGCGGAGAGATGACCTTCTCCATGCTGACGGCTTCGCCCGTATTGGGCAGTCTCAATTCCGGGATGCAGCTTTACCGGATCAAGGAGGAGCAGCCGGCGCTTTTTGCCCGTATCCGGCATGCCCTGCATCTGCCGCAATACCTGTGCTTCCTGTTCACAGGGGTTGCCTGTTCTGATCTGACCAGCATCGGCTGTCATACCAATCTCTGGAACTTTTCCCAGCAGCATTATCATGAGTGGGTATACCGGGAAGGTGTGATCGACAAACTGGCCCCGATCGTATCGGCCTCCAAGGTCTACCCGCTGCGTCCCGTTTCCAACGATGACCTGCCCGCCTTTCCCGGACCTACACTGCTGCCGTCCATCCCTAAGGCTGGAATAGGACTCCATGACAGCTCTGCGGCGATGATCCCTTACCTCGAAAGTTTTCGGGAGCCCTTTGTCCTGATCTCTACTGGGACATGGTGCATTACGATGAATCCCTTTAACGAAGCGCCGTTAACCGTCGCCGAGCTCCAAAAGGACTGTCTCTGCTACATGACCTACCAGGGCCGCCCGGTAAAAGCATCCCGGCTGTTTGCAGGATATGAACACGAACAACAGGTACAGCGGTTGTCGGAGTACTTTCACAAACAGCTTGGTTATGTATCGAAGGTGGAATATAATCCCGATACGGTCGAGCTGCTGCGCGCCTGGGATGAGCTGCGGCCTTTACCCGGTACAGGAAACGGCAATCCTGACCGCGGCGGGGCTTCCGATGCAGCCAGCAGCCATGCCGGACGAGCGGCATCGGCAGAAGCGGGCGGTAGTCGCGCTGCGCGAACCACAGCCATGGCTACGCTCGGCGCCTCCGCCTTTGGACAACGCGACCTCTCCGCCTTCGAAGACTTTGACCAGGCCTATCACCGCCTGATCATGGACCTCATGGAGCAGCAGGTCGCATCGACAAAGCTGGTGCTTCATTCTCCCGAGGTAAAACGCATTTTCGTAGACGGCGGTTTCGGGAAGAACCAGATCTACATGCATCTGCTGGCAGAAGCCTTTCCCGATATCGAGGTCTTTGCGGCTTCCATCCCACAGGCAACAGCCATGGGGGCCGCCTTAGCCATCCATTCTCATTGGAATACGCGAATTTTGCCCGGTGATATCATAGAATTGAAATATTATAAGTAGCTTTCTGGCTTCTATGCGCGTTGCTCTATTTATACCCTGTTATGTCGACCAGTTTTACCCGCAGGTTGGGATAGCAACCCTGGAGTTGCTTGAAAAATTAGGTTGTACTGTCTTTTATCCTCCCAATCAGACCTGCTGCGGCCAACCCATGGCCAATTCGGGTTTTGAACACCTGACCAAGGACTGCAACCGGCTTTTTACCGAGAACTTTTTAGGTTATGACTATATTGTAGGACCTTCCGGAAGCTGTGTACTTCATATTAAAGAACATTTACATTTAGACAAGCTGGAGGGCTATGCCGCGGCATCCGCAGCGGCAGAAGTCCGTAGCCGCGTTTATGAGCTGACAGAATTCCTGACGGATATCCTGAAGGTCGAAACGCTCGAAGCCTCCTTCCCGCATAAGGTAGGGCTACATCAGAGCTGTCACGGACAACGGGGATTGAAACTGTCGCAGATGACAGAAGTGGTAGGACCCGCTTTTTCAAAACCGGTGAAGTTGTTGAAGATGGTAAAAGGGATCGAGCTGATCGACCTCGCCCGACAGGATGAGTGCTGCGGATTCGGGGGTACCTTTTGTGTCGCCGAAGAAGCGGTTTCCGTCAAGATGGGAAAGGATAGGGTGGCGGATCACCTTCATCACGGAGCAGAGTTTATCACGGGCGCTGACATGAGCTGCCTGATGCACATGGAAGGGATACTGCATCGTCAGAAGAGTGGAGTTCAGGTCCGTCATATTGCAGAAATATTGAACAGCCGATTGTAACATGAGCACAAATTCGCACGATCATGCCGCCCTGGCGGCCGACTTCAATAAAGACGAGCCACGCGTCGACTGGCACGACCAGACGCTTTGGTGGATCCGTCAGAAAAGGGACAAGGCCGCGCATACGGTTCCTGACTGGGAAGCCTTGCGCAATACCGCCTCCCGTATAAAGGAAAATGTCCTTTCCAATCTCAGCGAATATCTGCAGAGTTTTGAGGCAGCAGCTATCGCCAACGGCGTGACGGTCCACTGGGCCGCAGACGCCGCCGAGCACAACGCGATCGTCCTGTCCATCCTGCGCAAACACCAGGTCGACAGAATGGTGAAGAGCAAGTCGATGCTGACGGAAGAATGCCATCTCAATGAATTCCTGCACGAACAGGGAATAGAGGTGATCGATACGGATCTGGGCGAACGGGTCGTACAGCTGGCAGGCGAGCCGCCCAGCCATATCGTACTGCCTTGTATCCATAAGAAGAAAGAAGAGATCGGCGAGATCTTCCACGAACACCTGGGCACGCCGGCGGGAAATGCAGATCCGCAATTCCTGACACACGCCGCCCGCCTTCATTTACGCGAGAAGTTCCTGACACGGCGGGCTGCACTGACGGGTGTCAACTTTGCCATTGCGGAGACGGGAGAATTTGTCGTCTGTACAAATGAAGGCAACGCTGATATGGGGGCGCATCTGGCGGATGTACACATCGCCTGTATGGGCATCGAGAAGCTGATCCCGCAGCGGCGTCATCTGGGCGTCTTTTTGCGATTGCTGACAAGAAGCGCTACAGGACAGCCGATCACTACCTATTCCAGCCATTTTAAAAAACCAAGAACAGGCCAGGAGATGCACATCGTGCTCGTAGATAATGGCCGAAGCGTGCATCTGGGAAGACCTGACTTTCGCAATTCGCTGAAATGTATCCGCTGTGCAGCCTGTTTCAATACCTGCCCCGTCTATCGACGCAGCGGAGGCCATAGCTATCACACCGCGGTGGCAGGACCTATCGGATCAATCCTCTCGCCGAACCTGGATATGAAAAAATATGCGGACCTGCCTTTTGCCTCTACGCTTTGCGGCAGCTGCTCCAACGTCTGCCCGGTAAAGATCGACATCCATGAGCAACTCTATAAATGGAGACAGGTGATCGTACAGGAAGGATATGCAGCCGTAGGGAAGAAGGTAGCGATGAAGGGGATGAATTGGGTTTTGTCACATCCGTCGGTTTATCATACTGCCGGTAAGGCGGGACGCTGGCTTATGGGAAAAGTTCCTTTTACGGTAAACAATGGGCTCAATGCCTGGTATCGCCAGCGGGATATGCCGGCGCCGCCAAAGGAATCCTTTGGAGAATGGTATAAGAAAAATAAGAAATCATGAGCAGCAGGGATAAGATCTTGAATACGATAAAGGGGAACCAACCGGCGCAGCGGCCTTTACCGCCCTTGCCAGGAGAGGCAGGGTATGGGGAGCCCGCCGCCCCAGCGCCCGAACCCACCGCGGGCACTCCATCCACCGATGGGCCACACGAGCCCGGCACCGCAGCGGCAGCCACCCCCGGCACCCCTGCCCCCACAGCATCCGCCACCCCCGCCGAAAGCACTAGCTCAGCCGCCGAACCCATAGCCGCCGCAAGCACTCCATCAGCCAATACCCCCGCCGCACCTGCGCCTGACCCTGCGTCCGACCCCGCCGCGAGCACTCCATCAGCCGACACCCCCACCGCTTCTGCCGCGCCCGACCCGGACGCGCCAGAGTCCGCACCTGCGCCCGACCCTGCGTCCGACCCCGACGCACTCGTACAAAAATTCATCACCGTCCTCGAAGCCATCGGCGGAACCGCCTATATCGTATCCGGCCTCTCACGGATCGTTTCCCTTCTGCACGAAGAATACCCCGATGCCCGTCGGATCATTTCCGGCGTCCCAGGACTGGAAAGTCTGGGAGAATCAGGCCAGCGGTATCCCGATCCGCATACGTTGGAGAATGTCGATGTGGCCGTGCTTTCCGCACACTTCGGCGTAGCGGAAAATGGCGCCTGCTGGATCACGGAAGAAAGGATGATCGAACGCGCCCTGCCTTTTATCGCGCAGAACCTGGTATTGGTGATCCGCAGAAATGATATCGTGGCAGACATGCACGAAGCCTATAGCCGCATCGAAGAAACAGAAGCCGCAAACGGAGCCTATGGCTTTGCAACCTTTATAGCCGGCCCCTCAAAGACGGCGGATATCGAACAGTCGCTGGTGCTGGGCGCCCACGGACCAAAGAGCATGACCGTCTTTCTGCTCGACGAAGAAATGTTTGACGCAGGATTCTTCTAGCAGCACCCGAAAAAAGTTTTATATTCGTCGGCATCATGAAGCCAGAGAATATTTTTGACTGGATCAGGGTGGACGAATTTGCTGCCACGCCAAAGTACCTGCAACTTACTAATTCGATACTCAAAGCGATCGAGACCGGCAAGATCAGTAAGAACGACCTGATGCCATCCATCAATGAGCTGAGCTTTGAACTGGAGATATCACGGGATACCGCAGAAAAAGGCTATAAGTATCTCAAGAAAATGGGGGTGCTGGGATCCGTGCCAGGCAAGGGCTACTTCATACAAAACACAGACTTCCGGCAGACACTGAAGATCTTCCTGCTGTTCAATAAACTCAGCGCGCACAAAAAGATCATCTACGACGCCTTTATAGCCTCTCTCGGCGAATACACAGTCGTCGACTTCTACATTTACAACAACGATTTTAACTTATTTAAAAAGCTGCTATCTTCCCGCAAGGAAGACTACTCGCACTATGTGATCATCCCTCACTTCCTGGAGGGCGGCCAGCGGGCGACGGACATCATCAACGCCCTTCCCAAAGAACGCCTCCTCCTGCTCGACAAGGAGATCCCCGGCATTACAGGAGAATATGCATCCGTCTTCCAGAACTTCGAAAAGGACATCTATTCCGCGCTGGAAAAGGCAAAGGAACAGTTGAGCAAGTATCATACGATCAAGATCATCTTCCCCGCTCATACCTATCATCCGCACGAGATCCTGAAGGGCTGCAACCGCTTCTGCCAGGAATATGCTTTCACCTTTAAAGTAGTTGCGGACATAGCGGAAGAACCTATCGGAGAAGGGGAGGTGTATATCAACCTGATGGAAGAAGACTTAGTCCTGCTGATCGAACGGATCATTTCTTTAAAACTGGAGGTCGGACGACAGGTAGGAGTGATCTCCTATAATGAGACACCGTTAAAGAAGATCATCCTTAACGGCCTGACCACCATCTCTACAGACTTCCGCGAGATGGGAGTGATGGCGGCAAGACAGATCGTGGAGAACATGCACCAGCGCGAAGAAGTCCCCTTTTATCTGACGCTGCGAAACTCCCTGTAACACCCCGGCGCCGCCCGCAGCCAAACAGCGCAGCCGCACACAAGCCCCCCGGCCGCACAACTCCCCGGCCGCACACTCCACCTGGCCGCCCCCCCCAACCGCCCCGTATAGCCGCACAGGGCCACCGGCAACCAATCATCGCGACCGCACATCCCCCAACCCCCCAGCATCGCCGGCCCACA
>JAATGQ010000088.1 GCA_015654595.1 Chitinophagales bacterium
CTATCCACAGGCGGCCTACGTCTGTCGAAATGCCATCCGCCATTTTCCCGCCTATACCTATCATATTATTCTTGTCAACCTCTTTGAAAAGAAACCAGAACAGCTGCTGCTGGCTTTTCACAACGATCAATACCTGCTTTGCGCCGACAACGGGCTGCTCAGCATGATCCTCGAAGGCCGGCCCGAGATGGTCATCGGGCTTCCGCTCGATAAGACGGCCGTAAAGAATACGCTGTACTGCGTCGGGGTAATGGCTGCCGCTATTCAACAACTGGTCCAGGGAATGCCCCTGCTCAGTATCGGCGCTCCCGATCCCCCCTTTACCGAAAAGAACCATCTCCGGCCGGTCTTTGGCGACAACTGGATCGAAGGGCAGATCATTTTCATCGATCATTTCGAAAACGTGATCGTCAATATCACAAGAGAAGAATTCGAGCAAAGGCGTAAGGGCCGCAGCTTCCGGATCGTATTCAAACGCGACGAGATCATTGAAAAGATCAGCGAAACCTATGCCGACGCCGGAGAAGGTGAAAAACTCGCCATTTTCAACTCCGCAGGCTATCTCGAGATCGCCATCCAGAAAGGAAATGCCGCCGGGCTCTTCGGTCTCCACGACTTTACGGAACAATCCCAGAACCAATATCTTCAAAGCCGGCTCTTTTACCAGACGGTAAGGGTATTCTTCGAATAAAGCGCCGTCTCGCTTGCGCAGTCGTTAAATACAGGTTAAATCGTAAAATATGGCCTCCAGCCGCGGAAATTAGCAGTATTTAGTGTTAATTCGCGTCCAAATTGAATTAGCGATAAAAAATTAAAAAACGTATTTTTTATCACTTATTCATCTAAGATCTGTGTTTTCGGCCTTAGGGCCTTAAGCACTAATTGGACTCCGTCCAAATTACTAAGACTGTAATTGGGGTTAGCCCAATTATTAAAAGCCATGTTTCGACTATGAATTTTAACCGCGTGAACAACATTGTGGGCTGGATAGTGGGATTGATCGCCTGTACCATTTTCGTCATGACGATGGAAGCTACCGGTAGCTTCTGGGATTGCGGCGAATTCATTTCCAGCTGCTACAAGCTCCAGATCCCGCACCCTCCCGGCGCGCCCCTGTTCGTGATGATGGGCCGTTTCTTTATCATCCTGTTTGGCGACAACCCGCATACTGCGGCTCGCGGCGTCAACTTCATGAGCGCTATCGCCAGCGGTCTCTCCATCCTCTTCCTGTTCTGGACCATCACCCACTTTGCCCGTAAGCTCGTGCAGAAAGGCAGCACGCAAGTGGACCCGGATAATAAGCAAACCTTTATCATCATGGCTGCCGGCGTCGTCGGCGCCCTCGCCTATACTTTCTGCGACTCCTTCTGGTATAGCGCTGTCGAAGGTGAAGTTTACGCCTCCTCTGCCTTTTTCACCGCCCTGGTCTTCTGGGCGATCCTGAAATGGGAGCATAATTCGGATAAACCCGGTTCCGACCGTTGGATCATCTTTATTTTCTATATGATGGGGCTCTCCATTGGAGTCCACCTGCTCAACCTGCTGACCATTCCGGCGATCGTAATGGTCTATTACTTTAAGAAGTACAAACCCACTATATGGGGTTCGATCTTCGCCTTCTTCATCGGCTGCGTCATCACCGGCGTTGTCCAGAAGTTCGTGATCCAGTATACGATCAAGGGCGCCGGCGCCTTCGATATCTTCTTTGTCAATAACCTGAACCTGCCCTTCTTCAGCGGTTTCGGCACTTTCTTCGTCCTGCTGGCCGTCGCACTGATCCTGGCTATCCGCTGGGCGGTAAAGAAAGGGCACTATTACCTGAAAATGGGTCTCTGGTGCGCCGCCTTTATGCTGCTGGGTTATTCCACCTATTTTACCACGCTGATCCGCAGTAATGCAGATCCCGGCGTAGATATGTACAACGTAGACAATCCCGTGAGCCTTGTCGGCTATCTCAGCCGTGATCAGTACGGCGACTGGCCTCTCGTTTACGGCCCCGACTTCCAGGATCGCGCGCCCCGCGTCGATGCCGGCAACCTTTATGTAAAGGGTAAGGAAAAGTATGAGATCGCCGGTAAGCTGTACGGACAAGACTGGGGCAATACCCCCTCCTCTCATATCTTCCCGCGTATGTGGGATGGCAGCAATGACCGCGGCCAGGTAGACTGCTACCGGGCATACGGCGGCCTGGGCGACGGCGACGTGCCGACCATGGCCAACAATATCAAGTACTTTATCAATTATCAGAACTGGGAAATGTTTGGCCGGTATTTCTTATGGAACTACTCGGGGAAACAGAACGACCTGCAAGGTTTTGGCAACGTCCGCGACGGGAATGCCATCACGGGTATCTCCTTTGTCGACCAATTCTTCCTTGGCGACCAAAGCCAGCTGCCGGATACGATCAAGAACAACAACAAGTCCCATAACCGGATGTTCTTCCTTCCGGTCATCCTTGGTGCGATCGGCCTGTTGTTACAGTTCAACCGCAGCCGGAATGACTTCTGGGTTACTTTCCTGTTGTTCTTCTTCACCGGTTTTGCCATCGTCGTCTACCTCAACCAGGCCGGCTACCAGCCCCGCGAACGTGACTACGCCTATGCGGGCGCCTGCTATGCCTTTGCGATCTGGATCGGCCTCGGTGTGATCTGGATACAGGAGCTGTTAACCAAATACGCGTTTAAAGGCAAAGACGATATGGCCGGCTATGCCGCTGCCGGTCTTTGCTTCCTTGCCGTCCCCGTACTGATGGGCAGCCAGGAGTGGGATGACCATGACCGTAGCAAAAAGACGCTCGCCCGTGATATCGGACGCGACTACCTCGAAAGCTGCCCTCCCAACGCCATTCTGTTCTCCTTCGGTGACAACGATACCTACCCGCTGTGGTACGCCCAGGAAGTAGAAGGCATCCGCCCCGACGTCCGCGTTATGAACTATAGCCTGCTGGGTACCGACTGGTATATCAACCAGCTTCGGTATAAGGTCAATGA
This sequence comes from Chitinophagales bacterium, assembly GCA_015654595.1. Lineage (GTDB taxonomy): Bacteria > Bacteroidota > Bacteroidia > Chitinophagales > Chitinophagaceae > Puia. Next base: position 2,991 of record JAATGQ010000088.1, read on the forward strand.
AAGCGGCCCTACCGACGTGATCTTTACCCCCGAGCAGATCCAGGGCAACACCCGCGACGTGGTCCTGTTCAATGAAACGGTCCGCGGCTTCGACCAGGAGAAATATTACGACATGTACGGCATGCTCAAGGACGTCGTCGGAAGCAACGATCCCAAGTTCCAGGCTACTATGGAAGACGGCGAAAACTACAGCCTGCTGCCGGTGAAAAAACTGTCGGTACCCGTCGACGTGAATGTTGTTCGGGCCAACGGCACCGTTAGCGCCAGCGACAGCGTGGTCAGCGAGCTGCACCTGGATATTTCCAAGAATAAGAATTATCTCTATAAGAACGAACTGGCTGTACTGGCCGTCATCGCCGCGAATAAATGGCAGCGTCCCATCTGCTTCAACTCCACGTATGAGCTGGAGGACCTTGGGCTGGGCAAATACATCCGTCAGAATGGTCTGGCGGGGCAACTCGTACCGGTAGAAAGCAAGAACGCCAACTTCGGCTACTACAATAATGACCTGGCCTACAAGAACATGATGACCAAATTTGATTTTGGCAACGCCAGCACCCCCGGCGTCTATTACGACGAGGAAAACCGCCGCCACCTCAATACCCTGCGCGCATCACATGCGCAGCTGGCGTTGAGCCTGATCGACGCGGGCAAAAAGGATTCGGCCCGTAACCTCCTTGAGCATTTCGACAAGAACGTGCTCGAGTCGAACTTCCCTTACGGAATGACGTCAAACCGCGGCAACCAGCACAACCGCATCTCGATGTCCTTCCTGCTGGCCTGCTACGAATCCGGCGATCTTACCCTCGCGTCAAAAGTATACGCCTCCCTGAAAAAGGACCTGCAGCAGCAGATGCGCTATTACAACTCGCTGGGCGAGAACCTGTCCAACGAACAGCTGGCGATCAACGCGCAGATGATCCTGCAGAATAAGGGTGGTAATCTGTCCGAAAAACAGGCCGGCTTTGCGCAGGACATCCTTTCCTCTTACCAGATGCTGATGCAGCTGGAAGACTGGAACAAGCAGTTTGCAAGCCCCTCAAAGGTTGAAAATCGCCCTAATTAAGACGAATTTTTCTATAAAAAATGAGCCGGCCCATGGAGGCCGGCTCATTTTTTTAGGGGTACAACCAAAAGGGTAAATTAATTGTTTTTAATTGTAACTTCAGACATTATGATAGGTTTCCAATTTAAACATTATGATCCCAACGAATCGGACAAACCCCGGTTTGAGCAATTGCTGGATATCTTCATGCAACTGCTGACTTATACCAATGGGGATGCTGGCGAGGCGCTGCAATGGCTGAACCAGCTGGACAAGGAATATCAGCTGACGGACGACGAATACGGCATGGGGGATTTTATCGAAGACCTCAAGGACAAAGGGTACATCGACGACAATAAACAGACCGGCGAGATCTCCATTACGCCCAAAACGGAACAGGGTATCCGCCGCAGCTCGCTCGAAGAGATCTTCGGCAAATTGAAAAAGACGCGCTCGGGCAATCACAACACCTTCAAACCGGGCGCCGGCGACGAGATCAACCCGGAGACAAGACCCTTCCGGTTTGGCGACCAGCTCGAACAGATCGACTTTACGGAGTCTATCCGTAACGCGCAGATCAACCACGGTATCGAAGCCTTCAACATGCAGGAGGACGACCTCAAGATCCGCGAAACGGATTTCAAGTCACAAACCTCCACCGTGCTGATGATCGACATCTCGCACTCCATGATCCTCTACGGTGAAGATCGCATCACGCCGGCCAAAAAGGTTGCGATGGCGCTCAGCGAGCTCATCACCACCAAGTATCCAAAGGATACGCTGGATATCGTCGTCTTTGGGAACGACGCGTGGCCCGTCGAGATCAAGGACCTTCCCTATCTGCAGGTAGGGCCTTATCACACCAATACGGTAGCAGGGCTCGAGTTGGCGATGGACATTCTTCGCCGCCGCCGCAATGCCAATAAACAGATCTTTATGATCACAGACGGGAAACCCACCTGCCTGAAGATCGGCAAGCGGTATTACAAGAACTCTTTCGGACTGGATCGCAAGATCACCAGCCGCTGTCTCAACCTGGCTGCGCAGTGTAAAAAGCTGAAAATACCGATCACGACCTTTATGATAGCAAGCGATCCGTATCTGCAGCGGTTTGTCAACGAATTCACAGAAACGAACAATGGAAAGGCCTTCTTTGCCTCCCTCGACAGGCTTGGAAGCTTCATTTTCCGGGATTTTGAAAGCGGTAAACGCAAAACAGTATACTAAATACTAAAACGAGCAAATGGACATAACAAAGATAACGACACTTGGGCAACTGAAAAAAGCCGGCTATAAGAACAGATCTGTAAAAGAAGAGATCAGGGAGAATCTCATCCGTAAACTAAAGAACAAAGAAACAACTTTCCCCGGCATCCTCGGCTATGAGGATTCCGTCATTCCCGACACGGAAAGGGCCTTGCTTTCCCGTCATAATATCCTGTTCCTCGGTCTTCGCGGACAGGCCAAAACAAGAATGGCCAGACAAATGATCTCCCTCCTCGACGAATACATCCCATTCGTTACGGGCAGCGAGATAAACGACGACCCATTCAATCCCATTTCCAAATTTGCCCGGAACATCCTTGCCAAAAAAGGCGACGATACTCCCATCAGCTGGCTGCACCGCACCGAACGCTACGGGGAAAAACTGGCCACCCCCGACGTCAGCGTCGCCGATCTGATCGGTGACATCGACCCCATCAAGGCGGCCAACCTGCGGCTGAATTTTGCAGACGAAGAGGTTATCCACTTCGGCATTATCCCAAAGAGCAACCGCGGCATCTTCGTTATCAACGAGATCCCCGATCTTCAGGCGCGTATCCAGGTTTCGCTCTTCAATATCCTCGAAGAAGGAGATATCCAGATCCGCGGCTTCAAGCTCCGGATGCCGCTGGATATGCTGTTCGTCTTCACGGCTAACCCGGAGGACTATACGAATCGCGGCTCCATTGTCACGCCGCTGAAGGACCGTATCGAAAGCCAGATCCTGACGCACTATCCCAAAAGCCTCGAGACAGCGCTGGCCATCACCGAACAGGAAGCGGATGTCCATGAAGAACAAAAAGGCCGTGTTATCATCAGCGACCTGGTAAAAAGGCTGATCGAACAGGTTTCTTTCGAAGCCCGTTCCAGTGAATACGTCGATAAGAAAAGCGGTGTCTCTGCGCGTCTGACCATCGCCGCCTTTGAAAACGCCGTCAGTGCCGCGGAGCGCAGAGCCCTGCTCAACAACGAATCGGAAACGCAGGTTTGGATGAGCGACCTCGTCGGCATCGTCCCTTCCATCACCGGGAAGATCGAACTGGTCTATGAAGGCGAACAGGAAGGCCCCTATCAAGTGGCCTTTAACCTGCTGGAGAAAGCTTTCCGCAGCCAGTTCGTCAATTACTTCCCCAACCCCGATACGCTGAAGAAAAGAAAGGCCGACGCCAGGGACGACAACCCTTTCCGCCCTATCACGCACTGGTTCGATAAAGGCAATCACCTCAACCTCTTCTTCAATACCTCCGATGCGGAGAAGATCCAGCAGCTGTACAAGGTTGACGGGCTGCACGCGCTGGTAAAGAAGTATTTCAAACACGCCAACGAACGGGAAGCAGCCTTGCTGATGGAATTTGTGCTGCATGGCCTTGCCTCTTATTCGCTGATCAGCAAAAAAGTGGTCGAAGGCAAGATCGAATTTAAGGACCTCATCGGTTCCATGGTCAATCTCGGTTCTTCCGGCAGCGGCTTCGGCAACGAAGACGAAGACCTCGAAGCCGACGACTTCAACTAATAAAAAAAAGCCCTGGCGCGTCAGTGCGTCAGGGCTTTTAAGCAATAAGCCCGGCGGTCTGAACCGCCCGCCAAAAGTTAGCCGGGTTTATTGTTCATATGATATTGACCTCCCGCTCCAGCGTCACCCCAAATTTCTCTTCCACGCTCTGTATAATCTCCCCGCTAAGCGCATAGATCTCCTCACCCCTGGCCTGTCCATAATTGACCAGCACCAGCGCCTGCTGCGCATGAACCCCGGCATCTCCGCGTCTGAAGCCTTTCCAGCCGCATTGCTCGATCAGCCAGCCCGCCGCCAGTTTGGTCGTGTCCGTCCCCAGGACATGATGCCCGACGATGTCCATAAATTCGGCCTGCAGCCGTTCGAACTGCTCATCGGAGATCGTAGGGTTCTTAAAAAAACTTCCGGCATTGCCGATCTGTGCGGGATCGGGCAGCTTAGACTGTCGTATACGGATAACTGCCTCGGATATAGAGCGGATAGACAGCTGCTCTATGCCCATTTTCTCCAGCTCCTGCGTTATTGCCCCATATTCAGTATGAAAGACGGGCTTTTTGCAAAGCCGGAAGGTTACGTTCAAAATCACAAACCGGCCCTTGAACTTCCCTTTGAATACGCTCTCCCGATAGCCGAACGCACAGTCGTTCAAGGTAAAGACACAAACCCGGCGCTCAACCTGGTCATAGGCTTCCAGCTCATAAAACACATCCTTGATCTCCACGCCATAGGCCCCGATATTCTGCATCGGCGCAGCGCCCACGTTCCCCGGGATCAACGACAAATTTTCGATACCCGCCCAATCCCGATCGATCGCATACTGCACAAATCCATTCCAACTCTGTCCCGCAGCAGCCCTGACATAGACATAGTCTTCGTCTTCATTGACCAGCTCCACCCCTTTCAGCTCGTTCTTCAAGGTCCAGCCGTCAAAATCGCCGGTCAGCAAGAGATTGCTTCCGCCGCCCAATACCAGCCATCTATCTGCTCCAACCTGGTCCAGGGCGGCCGACAATTCCTCTACGGATGAAAAGGTCACAAAATGCTTTGTCGTCGCCTCAATCCCAAAAGTGTTATAGGGTTTTAACGATGTATTGTTTAAAACATTGATCATAGTAAATTTTTAACGGGGGTAATCAGCCGCATCACAACGCATCCACATCGGGAATGATCACCACGCTTTTCCATTTGCGGTCATTCTGCACGATAGCCGTCTGCTGCTGGATCACGTGCTTGGCGAAGTTGATGGTATGTCCATCCTTCGGCAGTTTCAATATCAATTCCATCAGGTATTGATTGCGAACCCGTGCAACAACAGGCTCCGCCGGCCCCACAAGATAAGCCCCAAAGTCTTTTTTCAGATTATTCGCAAAGAAATTTGCCGCCGAGTGTACAGTTTCCTTATCCCTGTGCCTGAACGTTACCTGTATGACCCTTGTAAAAGGGGGATAATGAAAAGCCTGCCGCATCGCAATCTCGTGTTGAAAGAAAAGGGCATAGTCATGCGCCCTGAGATAACCCAGTACCGGGTGAGCCGTATTGGCAACCTGGATCAGTACCCTTCCCTTTCCATCCAGTCTTCCCGCCCGGCCGCTGACCTGCTCCATCAGCTGAAAAGCCCGCTCGTTGACCCTGAAATCGGCAAAGCTCAGAATGCTGTCCGCATCCAGTATCCCAACCAGGTTCACGTGCTGAAAGTCCAATCCCTTGACCACCATCTGGGTTCCAACCAGGATGTCTATGCGCTGTTGTTCGAACTGCTGGATGAGGGTATCATGTGCCGACTTGCCCCGAACGCTGTCCACGTCCATCCGGGCAACTCTTGCGTTTGGAAAGACTTCTTCCAGGTATTCTTCGATCCGCTCGGTTCCAAAATTCCGCTGAACAAAGCGATGGTTGCCGCATGCCATACAGGTCTGCACCGGCGGATAGACGGTACCGCAATAGTGACAGTGCAGCTTGTTGGTCAGCTTGTGAAAGTTCAGCGAGACGTCGCAGTTCCGGCACTGCGGTATCCAGCCGCAGACGTCACAAACCTGGTAGGGGGAATATCCTCGCCTGTTCTGAAACAGGATCACCTGTTTCTTCTCATCGAGAGACTGGGTGATCGCTGCATGAAGCGCAGGAGTCAGGATCGGCTTTCCGTTATCCCGGGCGCCCGTAACAGCGTCTGTCGTAGAGTCGGCGTCGGCCGCCCCACCGCGCTCCCCAGGTTTACCGCTGTCATCTGCCGGAGTAGGCGAAGGTCCCTGCACCCCGCCCTGGCTTGCCGCGTCCTTCGCGCCAGGTCCGTCAAAAGGCAAAGCCGGCTGAAGATCCGTCAACCAGCTGGCGCCGGCATAATGATCCGGTCGGTTTTGTCCTGCATCCCGCTGTTCTTTCTTCCGGATAGCATAGCGCTCGGATCGCAGCTGTTTTGTATCCACTACCAGGATCTCCGGCAGCTCAACCTGTCCAAACCGCTGGGCCAGCGTCACCAATCCATATTTTCCTCTTATCGCATTAAAGTAACTTTAAACCGAAGGCGTCGCGCTTCCCAGCAGCACTTTTGCTCCAAAAAGCGATGCATAATAGACCGCCGCATCCCGGGCATGATAACGCGGCGCGGGCTCCTGCTGCTTAAAGGAAGGATCATGCTCTTCATCTACGACAACCATTCCAAGATCGCTGAACGGCAAAAAGATCGACGAGCGCGCCCCAAGAATGATCTTCAATTCTCCCGTCCGGATCTTGTTCCATACCTCGAGCCGCTCGTTCTGGCTGAATTTGCTATGATAGATCCCTATATAGCCTCCGAAATGTTTTTGCAGCCTGCGGATGATCTGGGAAGTCAAGGCGATCTCCGGCAAGAGATACAAGACCTGGCGGCCCTGACGGATCATCTGCTCCATCTGCCGGATGTAGACCTGTGTCTTGCCGCTGGAGGTCACGCCGTGAAGCAGGCAGACGGGCCGGGTCCTGAACTGTTCGTCAATCTCATCAAAGGCAGCCTGCTGCGCTGCTGTCAACTCAAAATCGATCTTTACGTCCCTGGGAAGATATTTGATGCGGTCTACGGAGCGACGCTCGATCCGGAGGATATTCTTTTCGACAAGCCCCTTCAACTGGGCATCGGAGGCGCCGGACTTCTTTAACAGATCAGCCTTTGTTACGGCATTGTCACCTGTGCGGGAAAGATGCAGATAGCCTAGTAACAGCTCCATCTGCCTGGGGCCCCGGCCCCAGTTATTGAGTAATTCTTCCAGCTTTTCTTCTGCGGAATATTCGGGGTTCAGTACGACATAACTCTCTTTCCTGGGGGAGTAGGTCTCCTTCAGTGCCTCCCAGACGAAGCAGATCTGGTTTTCAATCAGCCGCTTGATAACCGGGTAGATATGCGTCGAATCCAACAGCTGTTGTACATCCGAGATCTTCAGTTCTTTTTTGATATGCAGGGCTTCGGCAACGACAAATTCATCGTTGTCCAAATGTTGAAAATCGTCCCCGGCTTCTTCATTAAAGACCAGGACGGTTTCGCTGCTCAATTTGAAATGCGCAGGCAGCGCCGCGGCCATCACTTCGCCTTCGCTGCAGAGATAATAACCAGCCACCCATTCCCATAATTTCAACTGCTCGGCATGTAAGATGGGGTCGCTGTCCAGCACGTTTCCGATCGGCTTTGGCTCAAAGGCGGCCGGCTTTTCGTCATGCAGCCTTTTGATAACACCCGCATATTTCTTGTTCCGCAATTCCACCTCTACCCGACAGCCTTCCTTTACCTGCGAACGCCATTGTTCCGGTACAGACCAGGTATAGTTCTTGGGTAAGGCCAGGGGTATGATGACTTCAGCGTACATGGGAGGGCAAATTTACGCGATCCAGCTGACTTTATACCGGATCAATGCTTCTTCCATGATATGGTAAACCCTGTTCTTCAGGTCTTCTACGTCTTCGATGGCAAGCCCTTGCACTTCCACCGTCCCGAGGAAGACGCTTCTGGTCCTTCCCGGGCAGAGATGGAAGATCGACCGGTAGTTCATCCGGTCAAAGCCGTCCAGGAAAAGAACAAGATACAATGGGGTCTGGGTTTCGATCGCGACCCGGAAAGCGCCATCGTAAAAAGATTTTAGGGGTCGGGATGTCTCGTTGAATGTTCCTTCCGGAAAAAGAAAGATCGAAGCGCCCAGCGCCAGTTCTGCTTTCATTTCTCTTACGCTCCTCGAACGCTGGATGGCGGTGCTGCGGTCGACCATCACGATGGCCCGCCGATAGATATAGCCGAACAAAGGGATCCTGGCCATTTCGGCTTTGCCGAGTATCCGGAAGGACCGGAACTTCATGGCCCGGTAGATCATGGGGATATCCAGATAGGAATTGTGGTTGGCGACAAAGACGTATTGGCGGGAGGGTTCCGGGAGTGAGCTGCCGGGGGGCGATTGGGCGGAGAGGCCGGCGGCGGGCTGTGCGGGGTGGCGGCGCGGAGATGCGGGTTGTGCGGCTTGGGGCTGTGAGCTGCCGGGGCCTCCGTCTTCGATGCGCCGGTGCCAGATACCGATACCCGTCATCCAGAACCAGCCCCACCAGTAACAGGCTTTCGAGATATTGTCCCTGGCCCTTTTCGGTTCCTGTACCGAACAAATGACCACAACGGGAAGAACACCCAGCATTCCAATGATAAAAAGGAGCAGGGCGTAGCTGCAGTAAAGATAACGGAAAGGCAAGAGCAAATAACGGATTAAGCGCATGTTGAATACTTAACAGTCAATGTGTTATCAAGACTCATTTTCCCGGTTTATACCCAAAGATAAGGGGCTCGCTTGGATTTCGCCGGTGAACGGTATCTTTGCGGGCTGATGAATGAAATTCAACATAAAACGGTGGCCTTCCACACGCTGGGCTGCAAATTGAACTTTTCGGAAACGTCCGGACTGTCGCGGCTGATGGAAAAAGAGGGTTTTGAAAAGAAAGCATTTGATGAAATTGCCGACGTATATGTGATCAACACCTGCAGTGTTACGGAAAATGCAGACAAGGAATGCCGCTACCTGGTCAGAAAGATACAGCGGCAGGCCCCCGAAAGCTTTGTCGTCATCACCGGCTGCTACGCCCAGCTAAAACCCGAAGAAATTGCCGGCATACCAGGCGTAGACCTCGTGCTTGGCGCAGCGGAGAAGTTCAACCTTCCCCAGCATCTCAAACAGCTGACAAAAGGCGAAACCGCAAAAATCTGCAGCTGCGACATCGCTGAAGTCAGCGGCTTCAACGCCTCCTATTCACTCAACGATCGAACCCGCACTTTTCTGAAGGTACAGGACGGCTGCGATTATACCTGTTCTTTTTGCACCATTCCGATGGCGCGTGGCAAAAGCCGCAGCGATACTATCGCCCATACGGTCGAAACGGTAAAAGGCCTGGCTGCGACAGGAGAAGTACGGGAGATCGTACTGACCGGCGTCAACCTCGGAGACTTTGGAAAGGGGCCCGGCGGAGATTCGCGAAACGGACGGGATGGAAGGGATGGACTGGATGCACGAGAGGGAAGAGAGGGACGAGACGGCAGGGATGGACGGGCTGAACTTGATGGAAGGGATGGAAGAGACGGACGAGAGGGCCTGGATGCACGAGATGGAAGGGATGGACGGCATACACGAGATGGAAGGGATGGGCGGGATGAACGAGATGGAAGGGATGGGCGGGATGAACGTGATGGAAGAGAAGGACGGGATGAACGTGATGGAAGAGAAGGACGGGATGCACGAGATGGAAGAGAGGGACGGGCTCTCCAGGACGAGGATTTTTTTAGCCTGATCCGTGCACTGGACGAAATAGAAGGGATCGACCGTTACCGTATCTCCTCTATCGAACCTAATCTGCTGACGCCTGCCATGATCGAATGGGTCGCCGGAAGCAAACGCTTTATGCCTCACTTTCACATTCCGCTGCAAAGCGGTAGCAACAGGATACTGGGATTGATGCGGCGTCGGTATAAAAGAGAGTTGTATGCCGAACGGGTACGGCTGATCCGGTCGCTGATGCCGCATTGCGCCATCGGCGTCGATGTCATCGTCGGCTTTCCCGGAGAAACGGACGAGCACTTCCAGGAGACCTTCGACTTCCTGCAGGAACTGGACATTTCTTATCTGCACGTCTTTACCTATTCCGAACGTGACAACACCAAAGCGCTCGAAATAACGCCGGTCGTGCCGATGCCAATACGCAATCAGCGAAACAAGCTGCTGCGCAATCTCTCTTACCAGAAAATGCAGTATTTCACCCGCCAGCACGAAGGACAAACCCGCCGGGTATTACTCGAAGGACATGTCCGCACCCCGATGATGGAAGGCTATACCGACAACTATATAAAGGTGACTACGCCTTATCGTGAAGAATGGGCCAATCGCATCGTCGATTGGAAACTTTAATTCACCCGATCTGCGGGCAACGGTTGCACTCGCTGCACCGTATGTAATAGAGGCGTGGTTCCCGCCGATGGTTTTCCCCGATGGTTCCCGCCGATGGTTTCCAGCGATGGTTTTCCCGCCGATGGTTTTCCCAGATGAAGAACACTGATCGTTCCTGTCGTCCGGCAATCGCGGCTGCCGAACAATCAACGATCACTTTTGTTAGTATAAAGAAGGATAGGATATGCGCAAATTCCAGGTGACCATACATTTTGAGATGAACGATGAATTCGCCGCGTTGGTTCCCCCACACCGGGCCTACATCAACCGGTTGATCGAAGAGGGTGTCATCGATCACTATGTCGTGACGATGGAGACGCAACGGGTATGGATCACATTTTCCGCCGAAGACAAAAAGGCTGTCGAGAAGTATCTCGCCAAATCTCCGCTGTTTAAATTCTGGACCTTCGAAATAGACGAACTGTTTGTCGTCGATGGTCTACCCTACCGCTTGCCTGTCGTGCAATTGAATTAGGGAGCAATTGAATTGCCCGTTTCCCCATCAATAAGGTATATTTGTCCATAACATTGGACTGCTATGGCAAGATCTTCTGCTCGTAACATTTTTCCCGTTTTCCTTTCGCTAACGCTGACGACGATCAGCGCAACCGCGCAAACCAATCCCGGTTTACCCGAAAATCCAGCCCGGCCCGGCTATGACCCGCACGCGCTCTTTGCGCCTGCATCCTACCCGGAAGGCCGTCTGGCTACGCGCCAGGCCAATGGGTCGCCTTCCGCAGCCTATTGGCAAAACCGGGCCGACTACATGCTGACGGCCCGGATCGACACATCGAAAAATGAGCTGGAAGGCTCTGCTTCCATCCACTATACCAACAACAGCCCCGATACTCTGCACGACGTCTGGCTTTATCTTGATCAGAACACCTATCGCAAAGACGCCCGTTCCAATTTCTTTACCGGGCTAACCCCCAGCGGACACACCGAGGGCTATCAGCTTCAATCCGTGAAGGTAGAACAGGGCGGCGTGATCACCGATGCCGACTATATCCTGACGGATACCCGTCTACAGATCCGGCTGCGCCATCCATTGGCCCCAAAGGGCGGAAAGCTCAACCTGATCGTCCGCTACAGGTACATAGTCCCCGGCGACTTTGGCAACCGGACAGATTATACCAGCACCCGCAATGGAAAGATCTATGAGATCGCTCAATGGTATCCTCGTATGTGCGTATACGATGACCGGGACGGCTGGAATACGCTGCCTTTCCTGGGCAGCGGAGAGTTCTACGATGAATACGGCGACTTCGATTATAAAGTTACGGTACCCTGGGACATGATCGTCGCAGGTTCCGGCGAGCTGCAAAACCCGCAGGAGGTCCTGACAGCAACCGAGCTGGCGCACTACAACGCCGCGAAACTGAGTGACAAGACGGTGATGATCCATGACGCGGCCGCTATCGGCAATCCTGCCAGCCGTCCCGTACGCCAGGGGCTGCTGACCTGGCATTTCAAAATGAACAATACCCGGGATGTCGCCTTCGGCGCTTCCCGCGCTTATATCTGGGATGGAGCAAGAGTAAACCTACCCAATGGAAAGAAATCGATGGCTATGTCTGTCTACCCGGTAGAAAGCGCCGGCGCCAATGCCTGGGGAAGAGCTACAGAATACCTCAAAGGATCGATGGAATATTTTTCCAGGCAATGGTTCGTCTATCCGTGGCCGTGCGCGGTCAATGAGGCGGGTATCGCGGGCGGCATGGAATACCCCGGCATCGTATTCGATGGCATCACCGATACCGGGAAAGTGTTGTTCTGGGTTACCGCACATGAAATAGGGCACAACTGGTTCCCGATGATCGTCGGCTCCGACGAACGTACTTACGCATGGATGGACGAAGGCTTCAACACCTTTATCGACGTCTATTGCTCCGACGCGTTCAACAAAGGGGAATACGCGCCCAAACGCGACGACGAATACGCGCCCGGCGGCGGCAATCCTGTCGAAGAGATCCTTCCGCTGCTGAAAGACCCTGCAGCCCCGGTCATGCTTACGCGTGCTGACGCCATTCCGGAAAAGTACCGCCACCCGATGACCTATTTTAAACCTGCCCTGGGACTGGTATTGCTGCGGGAGGTCATTCTCGGAAAGGACCGCTTCGACTATGCCTTCCGTCAATATATCCAACACTGGGCCTATCGCCATCCCGGGCCCGAGGACTTTTTCCGCACGATGAACAACGAAGCCGGAGAAGACCTTAGCTGGTTCTGGCGGGGATGGTTCCTGCACAATTGGGGACTCGACCTGGCTATACAAAAGGTACAGCGAGCCGGTGAAGGATGGGATATCACCGTTGCCAACCTCGACCAGATGGCCATGCCCTCGACGCTTGAGGCAGTATGGAAAGACGGTACCAGGCAGCGGATCGAACTGCCTGTAGAAACATGGCTTTCTTCCGGCGAAAGAACGATTCATCTCGCGGCCTCACAGGCGCTCTCCTCCGTCACCATCGATCCAGATAAAGTACTTCCGGATGGAGACAGGGAAAACAATAAATGGCCTTTGGCGAAATAAAAATGACCGGGGTTTTCCGGTCACACCGGCAAAGGAATCTTTGCCGGAAATAATGGGAGAAGCGGCCGTCTACTTTTCGTTTGAGACGGCCTCTCTTTTTCACCTAAGAATATACTGCCAGGAGATACCCAGCCGCTTCATCCGCGAGGTAAGCGTATTCGGATTGATACCCAGCAATTGGGCAGCGCCTCCTTTACCGGAGACCTTCCCATTGCATTCCTTCAAGGCCGCTACGATCTTCGCTTTGTCCATCCCCGACACGGGCAGCAAAGGTTGTTCGTCTTTTGCCGGTTCCGGCAGATCAAAGGGTTCCGGCAGTTCCACGGATGAGATGCTGTCCCCGCGCGCGATCAGGAAATGTCTCTCGACCAGGTGCTGTAATTCCCGGATATTCCCCGGCCAGGGGTATTCGCTAAGCTGCCGCAACGCTTCTTCTGTAAACTTTTTTGGAGGCCGATCTGCGGCCTCGGCATATTTTTCAAGAAAATGATCGACCAGCAATGGAATGTCGTCCTTTCGCTCCCGCAGGGGCGGGAGATCCAATAAAAAGACATTGATCCGGTAATAGAGATCCATCCGGAACCTGCCTTGAGTCACTTCTTTGGCCAGGTTGCGATTGGTTGCCGCAATGATCCGAACATCGATCTTTACGGTTGACCTGCCGCCGATACGTTCTATTTCTTTTTCCTGCAGTACGCGAAGCAATTTGCTTTGTACCAGCAAGGGCATTTCCCCGATCTCATCCAGAAAGATAGTGCCGCCGTTGGCCTGTTCAAATTTTCCGACCATTCGCTCAAGCGCCGTCGTAAAAGCGCCTTTCTCATGCCCGAACAGCTCGGACTCGATCAGGTTATCGGGGATCGCCGCACAATTTACTTTTACCAGGGGTCTATTCTTTCTGCCGGATAACTGATGGATCGCATTGGCAAGCCCTTCCTTTCCTACGCCCGTCTCGCCGGTTATGAGGACGGTCGTGTCGAATGCCGCGACCTGCGATACCAGATCCAGCACCTGCAACAGCTTAGGACTCCTGCCGATGATCCCCTGGATCTGAGAAGGAGGACGGACTGCGACTCCAGATTCCGGCAAAGAATCTTCTTTCTTCTGATACCGGATGCTCTGCAGTACCGTCGCCAGCAGCCCTCGCAGGGGACAGATCAAATCCGCCTGGTCCTGCCGGAAGTTATCGGGTACAAGGCTGTAAAAGGAGATCGTCATTGCCGTCATATCCCTGGAAACGATCGGCACATAAAAACCGGATTCCACCCCATACCCCTGCTTTATCCGATCGATCACCCTATCCTTGAAGGAAGCCGCTGAAAAGTCAGCTCCATTACGGATCAGGGGTTCTCTTCTCCAAAGATTGCTTTTCCGCTGCTGCAGCATATCGGCAAGCGACAGCCTGGTCTTCCTCAAAAATTTCGTCCAGTCGACCGGTTCATATTCCTCCAGCGAAACCCGCCTGAAACCATACAAGGATTGAAGCGAATCACCTTTGATATCCGTATCGATAAAAATAAAGTCAAACGGTATGATCGGCTGAAACGCTTTCGACAATAACACCAGCTTTTGCTGCTTGGATGCCACCTCATTGATGATATTGATCAGCAAATGACTAAACCAGCGCTCCTGCCTTTGCATTAATTCAACGGTATGCTTATGCCGGTAATCGGCGATCTCCAGCGCAACCAGAATATCTTTCTCCCGGAAAGGCTTCACCAGGAAACCATGCGGCCGGGTAGCCTTCGCAGCCTCCAACGTAGAGGGATTGGAATTTGCCGAGAGATAAATAAAGGGGATGTTCCTTCCCGAGAGGATCTTCGCCAGATGGATGCCCGTCAAATCGCCTTTTAAAAAGATATCCAGCAATACCATATCCGGCTTCTCCTTTTTCAGTACCGACAATGCCTGGTCCACCGACTTACAAATACCACAAATGGTATGTCCGGCTTTTTGAAGAATGATCCGAAGATCGTTGGCTTCAATAAAAAGGTCTTCGACAATTAAAATGGATGCCCCCATAGAATGACTACATAAGGCAAGCGCAATGCCATAGGTTAAATCGCGAGATATCAGGTTCTTGCATTCAAGACCTCTTCCCTTATTTACGATATTTCGTAAATCCACAATAGTCGTTGGCGAAATAAGGTAAGGTGAAGGGAAGCGTTGGTTTATAGCTTATTAGCGAAAAAAATTTCGGGAAAATCATTGAAAAATTTTTGCAGAAACGAAAAGCCCCTTATCTTTGCACTCCTTTCAACGGAATACACACTGCGAAAAAGGAAAAAAGGGAGTTTAGCTCAGCTGGTTCAGAGCATCTGCCTTACAAGCAGAGGGTCGGCGGTTCGA
>JAATGQ010000213.1 GCA_015654595.1 Chitinophagales bacterium
GAAGATGGCTGCTTCTTTCCTCGTCATGTCGATCATCGGCGGTGGAGTTACTCCGCTGATCATGGGCGCGATCTCGGATAAGACGAACATTCAGACGGCTTATATCATGCCTGTCATTTGCTTTGCTTTTATTTTGTTCTTTGGTTTGAAGGGACATAAGATCAAAACGGCCAGCGCTAATTTAAAAAACCAACCTGCATGAGATATTGTCTAGCCCTCGATCTACAGCCAGATCCCGCATTGATTGCCGGATATGAAGACTGGCATACCAAAGTATGGCCTGAAATAAAACAGAGTCTTTATGAAAGCGGTATCTTCGATATGGAAATTTATCGGGTAGAAAACCGTCTTTTTATGATCATGGAGACGGCGCCGGAATTCACTTTTGAGAATAAGGCGGCCTTGGACGACTCCAATGAGATGGTACAAAAGTGGGAGACGATGATGAGCCAGTTCCAGCTGCCCATACCCGGCGGAAAGCCGGGGGAGAAGTGGCGGTTGATGGATCGGATTTTTTCATTAACACAATCAAAATAAAAGATGATGTTTAGTTTGTCGGACAAGCATGCTGTAGTTACCGGGGCTGGCAGCGGTATCGGCAGGGCGGTTGCTTTGCTTTTGGCAAAACAGGGCGCTCGCGTTTATGTCGCGGATATCAATGAAGATCAGGCAGGAGAAGTCGTAAAAGAGATCGAGGCTGCAGGCGGCGTTGCCAGTGCGCTTGTCGCGGACGTCTCCAATCAGCAGGAAGTGCTTCGGGCCTTTGAAGGACTTCCAGGACTGGATATCCTGGTAAACAGTGCCGGCGTATCGCATATCGGAACGGCCGAGTCGACAAACGAAGAGGATTTTGACCGGCTTTACCGCGTCAATGTAAAGGGGGTATACAACAGCATTCACGCTGCTATTCCTGTTTTTCGAAAGAATAAGGGCGGCGTGATCGTCAATATGTGCAGCATTGCCGCTACGGTGGGGATCCCTGACCGTTTTGCCTATTCTATGACAAAGGGCGCGGTCTATTCGATGACCTTATCTGTAGCAAAGGATTATCTGAAAGATCATATCCGGTGCAATTGTATCAGCCCTGCAAGAGTTCATACGCCGTTTGTCGACGGTTTTTTGAAAAAGAACTATCCTGGAAAAGAGCAGGAAATGTTTGACAAACTGTCCAGGACACAGCCCATCGGCAGAATGGCGAAGCCGGACGAAATTGCGGGCCTGATCCTGTATTTGTGCAGCGATGAGGCCTCTTTTATTACAGGCTGCGATTACCCGATCGACGGCGGATTTATCAAACTGAACAATTAAATTTATATGAAGCTTATCAGACATGGTCAATTGAATAAGGAGAAGACTGGCATTGTTATCGATGGTACGAATTATGACACTTCAGCCTTTGGGGAAGATTATAATGAGGCGTTTTTCGAAACAGGAGGGCTGGAGAGATTGGCAGAATTCGTAGAACAGAATAAAGGTTCACTGCCGGTTGTTCCTGCCGGTACCCGGCTTGGTTCTCCGGTTGCCCGTCCTTCCAAGATCATTTGTATCGGACTGAATTATATCGATCATGCCCGCGAAACCAATGCTACGCCTCCGCCGGAGCCGGTCATCTTTATGAAATCGACGACATCGCTGGTTGGGCCTGACGACGATATTATGATCCCGAAGAATTCGAAGAAGACGGATTGGGAAGTGGAGTTGGCGCTGGTGATCGGAAAGAAAGCCAGTTATGTGGAAGAGAGTGAGGCATTGAATTATGTGGCCGGTTATTGTTTGCTCAATGATGTTTCTGAGCGGGAGTTTCAGATCGAGCGTGCGGGTACCTGGGATAAGGGTAAGGGTTGTGATACCTTTGCTCCCCTGGGTCCCTGGCTGGTCACTCCCGATGAGATAAATGATGTTCACAACCTGCGCTTGTGGCTAACGCTTAACGGAAAGAAGATGCAGGATGGTACCACCGCCAACCTGATCTTCAGGATCCCTCATCTTATTTCGTATACCAGCCAGTTCATGACGCTGCTCCCCGGGGATGTCATCTCTACGGGTACGCCGGCGGGCGTGGGGCTGGGTATGAAACCCAATGTCTACCTGCAACCGGGTGACGTGGTGGAGCTGGGGATCGACGGCCTTGGCCAGGCGCGCCAAAACGTGGTGAAGTATGCTTAAAATAGACGCACATCAGCATTTCTGGAAGTTTGATCCGATCCGGGATTCCTGGATCAACAATGACATGCGGGCAATCCAGCGGGATTTTTTTCCGGAAGACCTGGCTCCCCTTTTACAAGAGGCGGGTATCGACGGCTGTGTTGCCGTTCAGTCGGATCAATCGGAAGATGAAAATGATTTTCTGCTGGCGCAGGCCAGCCGGCATGATCTCATCAAAGGCATCGTAGGCTGGGCCGATCTTCGGTCGCCAGACGTAGAACGCCGGCTGGAGTATTACCAGCGATTCCCGAAGTTGAAAGGGTTTCGACATGTTCTGCAGGGAGAAAGAGACAGAGCGTTGATGCTGAGCCCTGATTTTAAAAGAGGCATAGCCGCCCTAAGTAAGTTCGGCTATACTTATGATATCCTGATCTATCCCGATCAGCTGGGATATAGCAGGGATCTGGCGGCTTCTTTTCCGGATCAGCCTTTTGTGCTGGATCATATCGGGAAACCGCATATAAAAGACCGCTATATCACCGAAGAGTGGAAGGCGGCGATCCATTCGCTGGCATCCAGACCGAATGTCTTCTGCAAGATCTCGGGTATGGTGACGGAGGCGGACTGGAAGTTCTGGAAGCCGGAACACCTGAAGGTGTATATCGATACGGTAGTGGAGGCTTTTGGGATGAAAAGGGTCATGTATGGAAGTGATTGGCCTGTTTGCCTGGTGGCGGCGAGCTACCAGGCCGTCTTTTCGGTGGTGAAGGATTATTTCTCAACTTTTTCAGCAGATGAACAGTCCGCATTTTTCGGCGGCAACGCAATAAATTTTTATCGGCTATGAATTTAGATCTTCAGGATAAAATTGTCGTCGTATCGGGCGGAGCAAAAGGTATTGGAGAAGGTATTGTCCGGGCATTGGCTGCAGAAGGCGCTATCCCATTTATCATCGGCCGCAATGAAGAAGACAATAAGACCACGGCCGCCGCTGTCGAGGCGGCTGGAGGTAAGGCTTTTCAGGTGGTCGCTGAATTGACAAGACCGGAGGAGTGCGAGGCTGCGATAAAGGCTGTAATGGATAAGTGCGGCAGGATCGACGGGCTCGTCAACAACGCAGGCGTCAATGACGGCGTTGGGCTGGAATCGGGAAACTATTCTGCTTTTATGGCTTCTCTCCACAAGAGCCTGATCCATTACTATCTGTTGGCGCACCACGCGCTGCCGGCATTGAAAGCTTCCAAAGGCGCCATTGTCAATATAAGCAGCAAAACGGCCGAGACGGGACAAGGCGGGACTTCTGCCTATGCCGCTTCGAATGGCGGCCGCAATGCGTTGACCCGTGAATGGGCAGTGGAGCTGCTCAGGTATGGGATACGCGTAAATGCGATCGTGGTGGCGGAATGCTGGACGCCGCTGTATGAGCGTTGGATACAGACGCTGCCGGACCCGGAAGAGGCTTTGAAGTCCATTGTTAAGAATATACCATTGGAGAACAGGATGACGACTTCGGAAGAGATCGCGAATATGGCGGTTTTTCTGTTGTCTCGACGTTCGAGCCATACGACGGGGCAGTTGATCCATGTCGATGGAGGGTATGTGCATTTGGATCGCGCACTTGTGAATGCATAGACTTGCCCGGTTTTGCTGACTGGTTGGGGGGGCGGGGGTTAAGAAGGGTAGGCGCGAGCGCTTTTTTGAATTTGTTTAAAAGCATTTTTTATAATGAAGACTCTTATTTGTCTGGAGCCGGGGAAGTTGGTGTACAGGGAGGCGGATGCGCCGCTGGCGCGGCCGGGGCAGGCGATACTAAAGATCAGGAGAGCGGGGATTTGCGGGACGGACCTGCACGCTTTTGAAGGAACGCAGCCTTACTTTTCCTATCCGAGGATCCTGGGGCATGAGCTGGCGGGCGACCTGGTGGATTTTGACAAGAAGGGGGCGGAAGGGTTTGTGATAGGAGATGCGGTGACGATCGTTCCGTATTTCAATTGCGGGGTTTGTGTGGCCTGCCGCAATGGAAAACCAAATTGCTGTACGACGATCAGGGTCTGCGGCGTTCATATCGATGGGGGAATGGTAGAGTACCTGGCTGTTCCGACTTCTTCGCTGGTACACGGGGATGGCTTGAATCACGATCAGCTGGCGCTGGTAGAGCCGCTGGCTATCGGGGCGCATGCGGTACGCCGGGCTGCGGTTCAGCCGGATGAGTTTGTGCTGGTGGCAGGCGCTGGTCCGATCGGGCTTGGTACGATGGAAGCGGCAAGAATGGCGGGCGGACAGGTGATCGCGATGGATATCAATAAAGACCGGCTTTCATTCTGTCGTGAAAAGCTGCAGGTATTGCATACGGTCGATGCGCTGCAAGACCCGTTGGAACAGCTACGGAATATTACGCGCGGCGAAATGCCGACCGTAGTGATCGACGCCACGGGAAGCAGGAAAGCGATCAACGACGGCTTTCAATATATGGCGCATGGCGCAAGGTATGTGCTGGTGGGACTGCAGAAGGGGACAATTGAATTTAACCACCCTGAGTTTCACAAGCGGGAAGGAACCCTGATGAGCAGCCGGAATGCGACACGCGAAGATTTTAACTTCGTGATGGATTCGCTGAAGAAAGGGCTGGTCGATCCAACGACCTATATTACGCACCGGGTAGCATTTGACGATGTCGCCAGAGAATTTGCGAAGTGGCTGGATCCGGCGAATGGAGTGATAAAGGCGATGGTTGAACTATAGATGCCCCTGTTGAAACCTCTTGGCTGATGACAGGAGCGCAATAAACTGGTATAAACTGGTATAAAAAGATAGACGGTGAATAAAAAAGTATTGTCATTTGGGGAAATACTGCTTCGGATTTGTCCCGATACGGAAGGTCGCTGGCTTGGCGCCAATATGCTGCCTTTTTATGTGGGCGGCGCAGAGCTGAATGTCGCGACGGCGCTGGCTCTTTGGGGCACTCCTTCGGCTTATCTGACGGCCCTCCCCGAAAACAGCATGTCCTTGCAGCTGGCGGGCTATATGAAAGAGAAAGGTATTGATACCTCGCATTTAGTATACCAGGGTCCGAGACTGGGGCTGTACTTCCTGCCGCAAGGCAAGGATCTGAAGAATGCGGGCGTGATCTATGACCGCGCGGGTTCGTCCTTTGCCGGACTTCAGCCTGGCGATATCGACTGGGACAGCATCCTGGAGAATGTCGGCTGGCTGCATTTCAGCGCTATCTCTCCGGCATTGAGCCGTCAGGCGGCGGATGTATGTGCTGAGATGCTGAAAGCCGCAGCTGCCAAGAGGCATGTGACGATCTCTGTCGATCTGAACTACCGCGCCAAGTTATGGCAGTATGGCGCCGACCCGGTGACGGTTATGCCGGAACTGGTACAATATTGCGATGTGGTCATGGGTAATCTCTGGGCGGCGGAAAAGATGCTGGGGATACCGGTTGATACCAGCCTGACGGGCACGGATCGGAAAGAGGATTACCTGAAGCATGCACAGCTGAGCAGCGAAGCGATCCTGGAGAAGTTCCCACGCGTCAGGCACGTGGCCAAGACCTTCCGCTTTGATAAAGGAGATGGCGGGATAAGGTACTATACCTGCCTGTTTAACGAAGGGAAATTGTATACCTCCAAAGAATATACGTCGGAAAAGATCCTGGACAAGGTCGGCAGCGGGGATTGTTTTATGGCGGGCCTGATACAGGGCCTTTATCATGGCCAGTCTATACCCGATACGCTGGAGTATGCGACGGCCGCGGCTTTTCAGAAATTGTTTATTCCAAGCGACGCGACTGATCAGCGTCCGGAGGATATTAAAAAATTCATGTCAACTTATGAGCGCTAAGAAAGTCGTTTTACAAAGCATTTTGGGACAAGGCATCCTGCCTCTTTTTTATTGGGAAAGCCCGGCTGTCTGTCTGAAAGTTATGGAGACTTTGTATCGTGCGGGTGTCCGGGCTGTGGAGTATACCAACCGGGGCACGGCTGCACTGGAAAACTTTACGATGATGAAGAAAGCGCTGGCAAATGAAGCGCCGGATCTGTACCTGGGGATCGGAACGATCAAGTCGCTTGATGAAGCGAAGGCTTTTATCGACGCGGGCGCTGATTTTATCGTTGCGCCGATCGTACAGCCAGAAGTCGGCGAATTGACGCATTCGGCAGGTCTGCTCTGGGTTCCGGGTTGTATGACGCCGACGGAGATCGCTTTGGCGCAGCGGTATAAGGCGGATCTGATCAAGCTTTTTCCCGCTAATATCCTGGGACCTGCTTTTGTCAGCAGTATCCGGGAGTTATTCCCCGATCAGCTGTTTATCCCGACAGGCGGTGTGGAGATAGAAGAAGAAAATATCCGGAGCTGGATAAAGGCAGGTGTCAGTGCAGTAGGTATGGGAAGCAGGCTGATCAGCAGGGAAGTGCTCAGGAACGAGAATTATGATTTCTTATATGCGAACACGCTCGAAGCGATGAAATTGACACGTGCTGTCATTAACGAAAATAAAGTCAGACAATGATCCTTTCAAAAGAAAACCTCGCCGCTATCCGAGCGGCCCATGTGGTGACGCCGGGCGATGACATTTTTTCTTTACCGGAAAAGGTGTTGCAGTTCGGCACAGGCGTACTGCTTCGTGGACTTCCGGATTATTTTATCGATAAGGCCAACCGTCAAGGCATCTTCAATGGCCGGGTAGTTGTCATCAAATCAACCGATTCTGGTGATGCCGGCGCTTTTGACCGGCAGGATGGATTGTATACGCTCTGTATCCGTGGTATCGAAAATGGCAGGAAAGTAGAAGAGAATCTAGTTTGTTCTGCTATCAGCCGGGTATTGTCGGCGAAGAGTCAATGGGCAGAGATCCTGAAGCTGGCGCATAGCCCCGAAATGCAGATCATTGTTTCCAATACGACAGAAGTAGGTATTCAGCTGGTTGAAGACGATGACGTTCGCCAGACGCCGCCTTCATCCTTCCCGGGCAAGCTGCTGGCCTTTTTGTACGAACGTTACAAAGCCTTTGGCGGCAGCGCAGACAGCGGGATGGTGGTCATTCCGACGGAGCTGATCGTGGACAATGGGAAGAAGCTGGCCGGCATCGTCAGGCAGCTGGCGGAGTTGAATAAACTGGAGGACGCATTTGTGGACTGGCTCGATGCGCATTGTTCATTCTGCAGCAGCCTGGTCGACAGGATTGTACCCGGAAAGCCGGATGCTGCAACCCTGACCAGACTGGAACAGGAACTGGGCTATAAGGACGATCTGTTGTCGATCTCCGAAGTCTACCGGTTGTGGGCGATAGAAGGAAATGAAAAAGTGAAGGATGTCTTGTCTTTCGCGGCAGCGGATGCAGGGGTGATCGTCGCGCCGGATATCGGGATCTACCGTGAACTTAAGCTGCGCATGCTGAATGGTACGCATACGCTGAGCTGCGGACTGGCAGTGCTGGCGCATTTTGCCACGGTAAAGAATGCCATGGATGACGCGTCATTCTCTGCTTTTGTCGCCGATCTGATGTTAAAAGAGATTGCGACCGCAATCCCCTATGAGCTGCCGATAGCGGAGGCCCGGGATTTTGGCGTCAGGGTTCTCGACCGGTTCCGCAACCCGCATATCCAGCATCAGTGGATCAGCATTACGATGCAGTATACCAGCAAGATAAAGATGCGGGTAATTCCGGTATTGCTGAATTATTATCAACAGCATGGAACGGTACCTGCGCATATGGCGCTGGGGTTTGCGACTTACCTGTTGTTTATGCAGGGCAGGTCAGGGCCGGTAACGGACGACAAGGCGGCTTATCTTAGCGGGATCTGGCAGCAGGCGCCGGCAGCGGTAGTAAAGCAGGTTCTGAGCGACAGCACCCTTTGGGGCGCGGATCTGACCAGCCTGTCGGGTTTTGAAGCTGCGGTCAGGGAGAACCTGGAATCGCTGATGAATAAAGGAGCTGCGGCTACGCTGGCTCAATTGACAACAAAAAAAAGTGTTTTATGAGTGCTCAGATAGTTTTGAAAGTACATCCTGCGGATAACGTGCTGGTCGCGCTTACCGATCTGCCAAAGGACTCGGTGATCTCTTTTGAAGGACAGGAGTATACCATACAGGAGACAGTAAAAGCCAAGCATAAATTTGTGATAGAAGACCTTCAGACCGGCGATCCCATTCACATGTATGGCGTATTGGTTGGAAAGGCGCAGCAGCCGATAAAAAAAGGCGGTCTGATCAGTACGACCAATATCAAACATGCGGCCAGCGATTTTGTGGTTGGAGATCGCAAGACGGCGTGGTCCAAACCAGACGTGACTGGATTTGAAGGACGCACCTTTAACGGCTATCATCGGGCAGATGGCAGCGTGGGTACCGCCAATTACTGGGTGGTGATCCCGATGGTATTTTGCGAGAACAGAAACCTGGATGTGTTGGAGCAGGCCTTGGTAACGGATCTGGGTTATGGCCGTAACCGCACCTATCAGCTGCAGTCTCGACAGTTGGTGGAACTGTATAAGGCAGGTAAGAGCGTGGAAGATATCCTGAAGACGGATCTGCAGGCCAGCTATAACGGTAATGACAATCAGCGGCTCTTCCCCAATGTCGACGGGATCAAATTTCTTACGCATGACGGCGGCTGCGGCGGCACAAGACAGGATGCGCAGGCTTTATGCGGATTGCTGGCGGGATATATTACGCATCCAAACGTAGCAGGCGCTACCGTTTTGAGTCTGGGTTGTCAGAATGCACAGGTAAGTATTCTCGAAGAAGAGATAAAAAAGCGTATCCCCGATTTTTCTAAACCCCTGTATATCCTGGAGCAGCAGAAGATCGGGAAGGAATCTACCTTGCTGAGCGAAGCTATCAGGCAGACCTTTGCCGGCCTGATCCTTGCCAATCAGCAGCAACGGAAGCCCGCGCCGTTGAGCAAGCTGTGTATCGGCCTGGAATGCGGCGGTTCGGATGGTTTTTCTGGTATCGGGGCAAACCCGGCCATTGGCTATACTTCAGATCTTCTCGTAGCATTGGGAGGGTCGGTGATCCTGGCGGAATTTCCGGAGCTTTGCGGGGTAGAACAAAACCTGAGCGACCGCTGTGTCGATACCAGCCTGGCAGAACGGTTCTCGCATCTGATGCGTACCTATAATGAACGGGCGAAGGCGGTGGGTTCTGGCTTTGAATCCAATCCAAGCCCCGGTAATATACGCGACGGACTGATCACCGATGCGATCAAGTCGGCCGGCGCCGCAAAGAAAGGCGGAACATCGCCGGTAACGGATGTGCTGGATTATCCAGAGAAGGTGACCAAGCCAGGGTTGAATCTGCTGTGTACGCCGGGGTACGATGTCGAATCGACGACGGCAGAAGTAGCTTCAGGAGCCAATATCGTATTGTTTACGACAGGGCTTGGGACGCCAACGGGTAATCCTGTTGCTCCGGTGATCAAGATCGCAACCAATACAGCGATGTTTGAACGGATGCGCGATATCATGGATATCAATACTGGTACGATCATCGAAGGGCAGGAGACGATACAGCAAGCCGGCGAGCGGATACTCGAGTATGTTATCGGGGTAGCCAGCGGCGAGACGCAGGTAGCTGCAGTCCGGCATGTACAGGACGATTTCATCCCCTGGAAGCGCGGCATATCACTCTAGTCTTTGGGTGCCGGAACGCCAGCGCAAGGGCGCTGGTGTTTTGAAAAATAAAGTAGGGCCCGGCAGCGAGTAAAGTCGCGCCGGGTTTTATGTTTTTGTACTGCCGCGTGACCAGTAGCCGGCAGAATGGGACGATCAGGGATACTGTCGGGCAAATGGGATTATGGGCTGTCTGCCGCAGAACGCCTGCTGGATTAGCAGGCGGCGGCGATGATGGGGGCAAACTTTTCCCGTTTGAAGTCTGTGAAATTCATGCCGGTCGTGTTCTTGAAGAACTTGCTGAAATGGGCTGAATCGGAGAAGCCAAGGTAATAGGCGATCTCTTTCATACAGACATCGGAATAGGCTGCCTTCCGTTTGGCTTCCAACGCAATACGCTGGCGGATATGATAGCTGGCGGGATAACCTGTGGCCTTTTTTATGCTTTCGTTGAGGTAATTGGGGGTAACGGCCAGTTGTTTAGCGTAGTCGGCTACCATCCGCATCGCAGTGAAATTGGTGTTTAACAGATCCATAAATTTCTGAACAAGCCCAACGCTTTTGACGGGAGCGGCGAGACCGACTGCTTCTTCAAATTGGCGGGACAGATAGATCAAAAAGATCTTGAAATAGCGGCGCAGCAATTCGAGACGGAAGAGATCCAGGTTGTTGTATTCTTTGATGAGTCTTTCGATGATCATCTTCATATCGGAGATCCCCTCGTGATCGAGCTGGAATGATTTACAGCGGTCGAAAAGCTGGTAGACGCCGCCAGGCGATACCATATCGAACTCTACGTCGCCCATCCCCAGGAAGGTTTGTGTAAAGGAGATCACATAGCCTTCCAGCCCCTGGCTGGATTCCAGCTGATGCATTTCTCCGGGTTTTATACAATAGAGATTGTTGGGACTGATATCGAATTGCTGAAGGTCTACCCGGACGCTGCCGGAACCTTTTGTTACCCAGATCACGTCATAGTAGTTATGGCAGCTGGCAGCATCTGTTTCGGTCGTTGTCCATTCGTCGAGGGACTGCAGCGTCTGGATGGTAAAAGGAAGAGAAGCTGGAAGATTTTTGGCGTTGTCAAGCGAGGGGCAAAGTTTGTTTTTCATGATCGTGCGTTTGATCATCCTGTTTCTAAACTCGTGCCTGAAATTAACTTGATGATATTTAATTGTTTACGAAAGCGCTTCGTCAAAATTGGTCGATATGCCGACGAGTTGATGGATAAAACACGATATTTCGCTGAAACTTGCCTGATCGATTATCTTTGGCAGTACAATCTTATTTATGCCTATCGTCAATCATCCCTGGCCCTGGTATATAGCTGGTCCGTTGATCGGCCTGGTCGTACCCCTCCTGTTGGTCTTGGGAAACCGCTCTTTTGGTATCTCTTCTACGCTGCGCCACATTTGTGCTGCCTGTATTCCGGCGAATATCCCCTTTTTTAACTATGACTGGAAGAAGGAGCGATGGAACCTGGTTTTTGTTCTGGGGATTGCCGCGGGCGGATTTATCGCTACGACTTTTCTGTCTAACGGCGGCTCTGTGCCTGTTTCGCCATCTACTGTCCAGGTGTTGAAGCAGGAAGGGATCCGTGATTTCAGCGGGCTGCTGCCCTCGGATATATTCAGCTTTTCCGCTTTGTTAACGGTAAAAGGCCTTCTCTTTATGGTTGTCGGGGGCTTCCTGGTGGGTTTTGGCACCCGATATGCCGGCGGTTGTACTTCTGGTCATTCGATCATGGGGATTGCTTCACTGCAATGGCCTTCGCTGGTGGCTACCTGTTGTTTTATGGCCGGCGGCTTTTTTATGACCTGGGTTTTGATGCCTTTACTCTTTAAATGGCTGTGATGAAATATATCAAATACTTTATAGTGGGTTGTTTCTTCGGGATAATTTTGGTTCGCAGCCAGGTAATTTCCTGGTTTCGCATACAGGAGATGTTCCGCCTGCAGTCCTTTCATATGTATGGGATCATCGGCAGCGCGATCGTGGTTGCGATGGTCTCGATCTTTATCCTGCGCCGGTTTTCGGTAAAGACGATTTCTGGAGAGCCGATCACGATCCCAAAGAAGGTTTTTCATTGGGGCAATATTTACGGCGGACTGATCTTTGGGCTCGGCTGGGCGTTGACGGGCGCATGTCCGGGACCGTTATTTGCGCAGGTGGGAAGCGGATTCCTGGTTGTGGGGGTGACGCTGTTGAGCGCGATTGCGGGAACCTGGGTGTATGGGAAGGTGAAGGATAGGTTGCCGTGAAATGACTAATAAACCCTTCTGCTGCACTCAGGCTTATTTTAAGATGCCATTTGACGGTGGATTCATATTCCTTAGCGTTGATTAATTTGCTTTGGCCATTTTGATATTCAGAATTTGTGCTTGGTCTGGCTGTTCTGAGGTTACCCGCCGCGCCGGCCTCCTCCTCCAAAGCCCCCTCCCCCTCCACCTCCACCACCGCGGAAGCGGCCCCCGCCGGGGAAGATACCGGGCATTCTGTGCTGGCCCTTGCCGGCGAAATTGTTGAGATTGTAAGTAAAGGTGAGCATCGCATATTGCTGCAGCGTAGAAGTTCTGCTATAAGAGACGCGGTTGAGGGAGACCGTCTTGCTGACGGACGTGTTTTCATGAAGCAGATCGAAGACGCTGAGGCGAATTTCTCCATTTTTCTTTTTGAACAGGGATTTGGCAATGCTGGGCGTGATCAGCGGCACACTGGCGTTGTAGCCGGCCTGCTGGTTGTTGGTATAGGTATAGGTCAGCGTGGCGGCAATAAGCCAGCCGCTGTTGGTATAAGCGGTGATCTCTGCGTTGACGACTTCCGAGAAGGAGTTGAAATCCTGCGCCGGACGAAGCGTATTGCGGCCGATGTTAAAGTTGGAAGCCGCACTTAGGTTCATGTCAAAATTCTTCTTTATGTTGGTTGTCCAGGAAAGCGTTTCGGACAGCGCTGTGTTCTTCGCATAGTCGTGTTCGAGGAGAACCTTTGTGCCGATGGAGGTATCTACAAGTGTTTGGTTTTGCGAGTAGCTGATATTCGTGATCAGGTTTAGATTGGATTTTGGCTTTTTCAGCGACCAGCCATAGTCGAAGTAACCGGACACATTGTAGGTGCCGTTGAGATTGACATAGGTGGTCGTCTGGCCGCCCTTGTTGTTGGGGATGATTTCGCTCTGGATATCGTTCACTATGGTGCTGGCGTTGACCGTTGCGAATAGTACGTTTTGCGTGGCAGGGTTATAAGACTGGTAAAGGATACGAACGCTATGCGTGAACTGGGGCTTCAGGTTTGGATTCCCCGTTGTATAATTGATATTGTCGTTAGTGGTGGTCAGCGGCTGCAGCTGAGATGCGCTGGGTTGGCCCGTTCTGCCGGAGTAGTAGAAGCGTAGACGCTGCATGTGCGAAAATGAGTAGGTAAAATTAACCGCTGGTGCCCAGTTGACATAGTTACGGGTGACGTCGATCTGTTTAGTGGTGTTGAGGCTGTTATAGTTGGTGAACTGGATACCCGACCCGGCACTGAAATTATATTTTGCGTTTTGTATCCGGTAGTTCAGCGTAAAGCGGTCGGAGTTGGACGTAAACAGGTATGAATTGCTGAACAGGCTGTCGAAGGACGTGTAGCCGTGTTCAGTACTGTCGTAATCGTAGGTACCGTTGGTCGAATTGTAATGCGTATAGTTGTGATTGTAATTTAGTTCGATGATCGAATTTTTGCTGATGGGTTCGGTATAGGAAAGGGTTGGGCTCAGCGTGACAGAATGAAGCGAGTCCCGGTAATATTGCTGAAGGTGCTGCGTAGAGTCCAGCAGCATGAACTGGTTGATCGCGTTGTTATAGCCATTCCCATCGTTGACGTTGACGGTTCCGTTGAGATCCAGCGACAAGGTGCGGTATGGCTTTTTGAACTTATGCCGCAGGGTAATGTTGGAGCCGTTCACATTGAACCCATGATTGGTGCTGTAGGTATTCCCATCGGAGGTGCTGATGGGAATGCCGTGCTGATCGACGGTAGAGGATACGGAGGTGGAATTTGGTTTCGAGGTCTGGAAGGTGATATTGGGACGAAACACGAGCGATGTTTGTTTGTCGAGCTCTTCTTCTATATTCAGGTTGGCGCGTTGAGCAGTCGAGCGCTGATAGCCCAGGGAATAGCGGTTGGTAATATTGGAAGTATCGTCCGATGCATCAAAGAACTTTTCAGCGAGGCTGTTGCTGCTGGTGGCGATATGGTTGAAGTTATAAAAATAGCTGCCGTAAATTTCTCCTTTTTTCCCAAGCGAATCCCGATAGTTGAGGCCTGCAGCCCAGACTGTTGTAACACCGGCCCCGCTGCCATTTGTCGCCGCAGACGGTCCTCTTCCACTGCCCCGCCGGCTGCCGGACGAACCCAGGACGTCCTGAGCGGTAAAATTTTGCTTATTGATATCGTTGCCTTCACCCACGAGCGAGATCTGGCGGTTGTTGTCGAAGCGATGAAAATTTATACTCTCATCATAGGCCTCGTTGGTGCCAATGCCGGCAACGGCGCGTCCGAAATAGCCCTGGCGACGGTCGCGGCGGGTGACGATGTTGATGGTTTTTACGCGGTTGCCGTCGTCGAAGCCCGAGAATTTACTTTGATCGTCGAGATCGTCAAAGATCTGGTACTTTTCGACGATATCGGGAGGCAGGTTACGGGTCGCGAGTTTGGGATCGTTGCCAAAGAAGCGTTTACCATTGACGAGGATGCGGGTGACGGTCTCGCCCTGGGCAGTGATATTACCGCTGGCATCCACCTGTACGCCGGGAAGTTTTTTCAGCTGGTCTTCGGCTACGGCATTGGGCTTGGTAGCAAAGCTGGCCGCGTTGTATTCGATCGTGTCCTTTTTGATCTTTATCGGCGGGCTCTGCACGATCACATCGGGAAGAAGGTCGGTTGCCTTTTGCATGTAAATGTTTCCTTCGTCGATGTCTTTTGCCGATGCGCTGATAACGATGCTGCGGGATACATGTTTAAATCCTTCGAATGTAATGACCAGATCGTATTTGCCAGGGACCAGATCCCGGAATGCAAAGGCGCCATGTTTGTCGGTGATCACAAAGTCGGCATTACTTGTATCGCCTGCAGGCGTAAGGGAAACAGTCGCTTCGGAGAGTTGTTGTTTGGCGGCAGAATCAATAACGGCGCCCTTTACGGAGCCCCGGATCTTCACCTGCGCCTGGGTTTGGGAGGTAAGAAACAAGCCAGTTGTTAACAGTAAGAGGATGTGTTTGATCATAAGCATTGATAGTGGCTGCGTACTAAGTTACGCAGCTATAGGTGGACTTTTCTGTTAACCCGGTGGAATGGGGCTTTGATCCGGTGAATGGGATCGTACTAGGTGAATCGCGAATGGATATCGGCGAATGAAGTGCTGTCGGGAATATGGACAGGGCGCTTCACAAGCAATAATAATGAGCGTATCCGATTTTGTTTTTTGCCGGTACGTGCTGCTGTAATATCTTCGAAGGTATTGATCCTTATTTGTTTACATTTCATTTACAATTATGTCGTTATTGAAAAGATTTTTCGTGCAAACGGCCCTGCTGCTGCCGGCTGGCGCATTGTCCTTGTCCTTGCACGCACAGACGGTTAGTGACGAAGATGCCTCGAAAGTCGTGCGGGCATTAGCAGACAAGCTGACGGAAGAATATCCTTTCCCCGAGTTTTCCGAAAAATACAAGACTGCTTTGCTGAGCAATGAGGCGGCAGGTAAGTATTTTCATTTGTCGGAGGAGGCGCTGGCAGTAAAACTAACGGCCGACCTGCAGGCTGTGCACAAGGATGTGCATTTGCATGTGCTGCGTGATCCTGGTTCATATCAGCGGGCAACGCATCCTACCGCAGAAGAGCATGCGCGTAATGAAGAGCAGGAATTGGAGGCGCACCGGAGAGGCGGCTATGGCTATCAAAAAGTCGAGTTGGATGCGGTGACGAGTACGGCGTATATCAATATCCCCGGAGGGTTTCAGAGCAGCCAGGAGGCTTTTGAAATGGCGGCTTCGGCGATGGGCATGGCTGCCTATAGCAAACATGTGATCATCGACCTGCGGCATGACGGAGGAGGCTCGGGACAGATGGGCCGGTTCCTGGCTTCCTATTTTTATGAGCCGGGAAACGAGCAGTTTTATCTGAACGGATTTTATAAGGATCGTACAAAAGACATACAGGAGTGGACCTATCCTTATGTGCCGGGCCGGCATCTGCCGCAAGCCAAATTATATATCCTGGTTGACCGGAATACGGCATCTGCCTGTGAAGGTTTTGCCTATGCGATCCAGAAGCTGCAAAGAGGCGTAGTCATCGGTGATACGACAGCAGGCGCCGGGATTGCCGGGGGCTTTATCCCTCTGGGCAGTAACCTGATGGTATTCCTGCCGGTGAAGATGGTGACGGCTCCCAATTCAAACGTAGGCTGGGAAGGTACGGGTGTGATCCCGGACGTCGCCACGGGAAAGAAGGACGCCTGGGAAGCGGCAAAGCAACTGATCCTGCAGGACGTTGCCCGCGACACGACGGATAAGATCGGATCTGCTGCGGCAGCCTGGCGCCTCGAGGATGACAGCGCGTCGGATCTGAAGGGAAAGGCTTTGGCAAAGAAGTACGCGGCATTGATCGGACACTATAACAGCTATGTAGCCATCACGACATCGGAGGAAGGGCTGCGCTGGAATCGGGATGAGCCGGGGAAACCATCCTATAGTTTTGTGATGCGGGAAGTAAAGCCCGATGTGCTGACGATCCTGGAGATGAATAAGGAATTTGGCGGGGCCTTCTGTTCGCGCGTCTATGTGAACAGGGATAAGGAGGGCAAGATAGTTTCGCTGACCCGGAAGACGATCATGACGGGCGGAAATATATACGTGATGCCGACGGTTTATACACTGGAAAAGCCAGGCGCGCACTGACACGTACCTATCTTTGAGCAAAAGCCCGATCCGGAAAGATCGGGTTTTTTTGTGCCCGGACGCGTGGGCTATTTCGTCGACTAGCGAATTTTTAACGAATTTGCGATATTTCGCTAGTTGTAATATTTGTTTATTATTTGTAATTTAATGATGGCCATAATATTATGTATGGAATGATTGTTGACTAAAATAGATATGACTACCACCGAAATATCGTCAATACTGGAAAAGAAAGAGAGGGAAAAGTCCCTGTTGCTTGCATTCAGTAATCATCTGGCAACGGTGCGGGACATGAACGGCGTGAGGGTGATCATCCAGCAATTTCTGAAACAGATCTTTTCTGTCACGGAGTACCTGATCACGCTAAGGAACGACGACAACAAGACTTATAGTTATTTCATGCACGATTTGCCGGTGCCAGATCCGACGGATGAAGGTTTCAAGATCATTACGGGGGATAAGATGCCGATAGCCGGCGCAATGACGGGAGCGGTGTTACAATCGGAAGAGCCGGTTACTTTCTCTATTCAGGACAATATCAGGACGAATCGTTATTCTTTTCCCAGTCTTTCGTTCTGGAGGGCTGCAGGGGCAAGTCAGATCATGGGCATCCGGCTGCGGGTGGCGCAGGAAGATATCGGTATCCTCTGGCTGCAGCCTGGCAAGGTAAATGACCGGCTGTTAAAAGGGATCTCTGCGCAAATTGCGATTGCGCTGGCAAATGCGACGGCAAACCGGGCGATCGAGCGGCAGCTGCAGGAGATCCGAAGATACAAACAGCAATTGGAGAATGAGAACCGCTATCTGCAAAGCGAGATAAGGGACACACACAACAGCGACGAGATCGTCGGAAGGGGGATAGAGATGCAGAAGGTATTTCGGCTGGTGGAGCGGGTCGCTTTTGCAAGCAGCACGGTGTTGATCCTCGGTGAAACCGGAACGGGAAAAGAACTTATTGCACGGGCAATCCATCAGCATTCGCCGAGAAAGGACAAGCTGATGGTAAAGGTCAATTGTGCGGCCCTGCCCGAGCATTTGATCGAGAGCGAGTTGTTTGGACACGAAAGAGGCAGTTTTACCGGCGCTATCGACCGAAAGATCGGAAAGTTCGAGCTGGCCAATGATAGTACCCTGTTCCTGGACGAGATCGGCGAGATGCCGATGGATCTGCAGGTGAAGTTGCTGCGGGCGATACAGGAACGGGAGATAGAGCGGGTTGGCGGAAAGGGAACGATAAAAATCAATGTACGGATCATTGCCGCTACCAACAGACCACTGCATTTGGAAGTAATGGAAGGAAGGTTTCGAAGCGATCTTTACTACCGGCTGAATGTGTTTCCGATCTGTATGCCTGCCCTTCGGGAAAGAATTGAGGATATACCGCTTCTCGTTGAGCATTTCATAAAGAAGTTATCCCGTAGTACGGGGCGTCGGGTAATGGATATCGCTCCTGAAGCCTTACGCGAGTTGATGACGTATAGCTGGCCCGGAAATATCCGTGAGCTGGAAAACCTGATCGAACGGAGCTTGCTGTTGACGAAGGGGGATGTGATCAATAAGATCTTTTTACCTGCCAGCTCGATAAAAACAGAAGCAGTCGTCAATACCGCCTCCGTTCATGGTAGTGATGCGTTATTAAAGAAGACGCTTGATGAAAACGAGCGGGATTATATTGTGGCTGTTCTGAGACAATGTAAGGGAAAGATCTCCGGGCCTGGAGGCGCTGCTGCTATCCTGGGAGTTCCATCTTCTACTTTAAATTCCAAGATGCGCAAACTGGGGATCAGGAAAGAAAGGGCTTATGGTAATTAAAAGGACGGAATGCTATGAATAAGAGTGTACTTATTGTAGAGGATGTGTTTGTGGTAGCCAATAATATCCGGATCATTTTGAAGAAAGCGGGATTTCGGGTTACTGCGATAGCAAAGTCCTACGAGCAGGCCGTAGAATCCGTAGAAAAGGAAAGACCCGATCTTGTGCTGCTGGACATTTTTCTGGCGGGTGACAAGACGGGTATCGATCTGGCGAAGTGGCTAAAGGTCAGAGATATTGCTTTTGTCTATTTATCCGCCAATTCAAATAAGACAACACAGGACCTGGCGAATGAGACAGAGCCTTATGGTTTCCTGGTCAAGCCTTTTCGTGAGCGTGACGTTCTTGTTACGCTGGATATTGCGCTTTATCTGCATACGCAAAAGAGCACCCTGCTGGATCGCGAACACCGGCTGGCGGAATCGCCCAGACCCGTTGCTTTTCCTGGTATAATCGGACAGTCGGCTTCGTTAAAGAAGGTATTGCATATGGTCGAGGTCGTTGCAGCCACCGACACCTCTGTGCTATTGCTGGGAGAAAGCGGAACGGGTAAAGAAGGCATCGCCGCCGCCATCCATCAGAATTCTACCCGCAAGGGAAAGCCGATGATCAATGTGAATTGCGCGGCCCTGCCGGCAAGTGTGATCGAGAGCGAGTTGTTTGGGCATGAACGGGGCGCCTTTACCGGCGCTTATGAGCAGCGGATCGGCAAATTCGAGCAGGCGCATGGAGGGACGATCTTCCTGGATGAGATCGGCGAGATGCCGATGGATATGCAGGTGAAGTTGTTGCGCGTATTGCAGGAAAAAGAGATCGACCGGATTGGCGGAAAGAGATCCTTCAGAGTGGACATAAGGATAATTGCGGCTACGAACCTTAAATTGGAGAATGAGGTAATGGAAGGACGATTCAGGATGGATCTGTATTATCGTCTGAATGTATTTCCGATCCAGTTGCCGCCGCTGCGGGATAGGGAAGAAGACATAGGATTGCTGGCTGAGTACTTCGTACAGCATTTTTGTGCCTTGCATGGAATGCCCAAGAAAGAACTGTCACCAAAGGCTGCTGCGGCGCTTTCGGCTTATCCGTGGCCGGGGAACGTCCGTGAGCTGCAGCATCTGATGGAACGGACGGTTTTGTTGACCCCGGAGGACACCATTGCGCAGGTGGCGCTGCCTGTGCTGGATACGTTCAAGCTTCCGGGTAATAAGGGGCCGCGGGTCAAGACGATACAGGAGATGGAGACGGAGCATATCCGGTCGGTGCTGCAAATGTGTAATGGAAAGGTGTCGGGTCCGGGCGGTGCGGCGGAAATGCTGAAATTGCCGTATAGTACGTTGATTGCAAAGATCAGGAAGCTGGGCATCCGAACGGAGAAATACTTTCACTAAGCCGGCTTGCTGTTTTCTACAGAATTTCACCAGAATGCGGTGTTTTCTTTGTGGCAAAATTGTCCAATGAAGATACTTATTGTCGAAGATGAGCCCGAATTGATGAAAAGTATAGTGGTTTATCTGAAGAGCGAAAATTTTCTTTGTGAGGAGGCGACTGATTATCATACCGCCAGGGAAAAGATAGAGTCGTACACGTATGACTGTATCCTGCTGGATGTGTCGCTTCCTGATGGACACGGGTTGATGTTGCTGGACGAGATGAAGATGAACAAGCGGACCGAAGGGGTCATCGTGATCTCGGCACGCCATTCCATCACCGATCGGATCGCCGGGTTAAACCAGGGCGCTGACGATTATCTTACCAAACCTTTTCACTTATCCGAACTGAACGCCCGGATCATGGCGGTCATCCGCAGAAGACAGTTCCAGGGACTGCAGGTTTTGTCGTTTAATGAGCTGACTATTGATATGGGCGCCAAGACGGTCTTTGTCGAACAGGCAAACGTCGATCTGACCCGAAAGGAATATGATCTTTTGCTTTACCTGGCATATAATAAGAACCGGGTTATTTCCAAGAATGCCATTGCGGAACACCTGTCGGGAGAAGACGTCGAGTGCTTCAATAATTATGATTTTATTTATTCGCACATGAAGAATCTTAAAAAGAAACTTCAACAGGCGGGATGCAAGGACTATATCAGGTCGATCTACGGAATGGGGTATAAGTTCGATATCGGATCATAGGATGATCACGATGCTGCCCGCGACGATGAGCATACCTCCGATGAGCGTTTTTGGTTCGATCGGCTCTTTTAAGATCAGAAAGGAAAGCCCGATCGCAAAAGCTACGCTTAACTTGTCGATGGGCGCTACCTTGGAGACTTCGCCGGTCTGAAGGGCCTTGAAGTAGAATATCCATGAAAGACCTGTCGCCAGGCCAGAAAGGATGAGAAAGATGATGTTGTTTCTTGAAAGGTCTTTTAGTTGTCTGATCTCTCCGCCAAAAGCAACGATGCCCCAGGTGATGAACAGGACGACAAGTGTTCTAACGGCGGTAGCAATATTCCCGCTGACCCCTTTTACCCCAAGCTTGGCAAGGATGGCTGTCAGAGCGGCGAAGAGGGCAGAGAGAAGCGCATATACTTTCCACATGTTGTGATTGTTTATTCCTGCAAGGTATTAATTTTTGATTAAGCCGCGACTTACTTCCCGCTATCCAGAATGCCCACAGAATTGGTCTCTACCTTAGCTTTCACATGATTTTTATGAAGAAGTTTTTTCTTTTTTTGTTGTTGTCTTTCACTTCTGTCCGGAGTTTTAGCCAGGAGCACAGCCTGGATTTTTACCTTGGCCAGGCGAAGGATAACAGTCCTCTGTTGAAGGATTATCAGAATCAAATACAGTCGGGCAGGCTGGACAGTCAGCTGGTCAGGGCTTCTTTTAAGGTGCAGGTCAACGGGATCAGCAACGATCTGTATGCGCCGGTCATCAAGGGGTATGGTTACGATAATGTGATAACGAATGGCGGGCAGTTGTCGGCGCAGGTGCAGGCGACGAAGACGTTGGTCAGCAAGAGTAATCTTGCTGCACAGCTGGAAACGGTTGGTCTGGATAACAAAAGTATTGGCAACAGCGCGGTCATTGCAGAGCGGGATCTGAAGAAGTCCATAACGGCGCAGTATATCGTAGCATACGGAGATATGGTGGCGATGAAGTTTGAGCGCGAAACGCTCGATCTGTTAAAAAGGGAAGATGCGATCCTCAAAGCGCTGACGCAGACGAATGTTTACCGCCAGACAGACTATCTGACCTTTTATGTTACGCTACAGCAGCAGCAATTGCTTTTCCGGCAATCGGAAGTGCAGTTCAAAAACGACTATGCATCGCTGAATTATTTGTGTGGGATACAGGACACGGCTGTCGTAGACCTGCCGGATCCCGCCTTGAAGATCTCGGCTTTGCCTGATGCGTATAGTTCGATGTTTTATCGCCAGTATACGATCGATAGTCTGAAGAATATCAACCAGCGGTCGGTGATCGCCTATGGGTACAAGCCAAAGCTGAGTGTGTTTGCAGATGCGGGTTATTTGTCAAGCATGACGTACCAGATGGAAAAGAATTTTGGTACGAGTGCGGGACTCTCGTTGAATGTGCCCATTTATGACGGCAGGCAGCGAAAGTTGAAGTATTCGAAGATCGATATTGCAGAACGGACACGGGCGGCTTACCGGGATTTTTTTGTTCGCCAGTATAACCAGCAGATCGCACAGCTGACACAACAACTGCATTCAACGGAAGCGCTGGTGGAAGAGATAAAAGGGCAGATCTCCTATTCCAGCTCGCTGGTAGACGTGAACATGAAGTTGCTGGAGACGGGGAATGTTCACATTACCGACCTGGTATTGGCGCTCAATACCTATCTCAATGCCAGGAACCTGCTCAATCAAAATTATCTGACCCTTCTTCAGATCATCAACCAGATCGATTATTGGGAAAATTTTTAAAAGACCGCTGTAATGACAAAAATTGGATTTTTGGTATTATTCGTTTTCGCCGCCGTTGTTTCGTGTAAAAATGGTTCCGGCAGCGGGTCCGCGTTGGATTCGACTGCGGCCTCTGATTCTGCGTCGGTGAAGAGTGGAGGAGAGACGGAGGAGGGAAGAACGCCGGTGACGACGGCGCCCGTCTCTTTTGGAGACATTACCGATTCGATAGAATTGAATGCTACGTCTGCTTTTTTACAAAGCAGCTTTATCCGCTCGACAGCTACAGGATATGTGAAGAAGGTGACGATCAAGCCGGGGGAACTGGTTGGGGTTGGCAGAGTATTGTTTTCGATCGAGACAAAGGAGTCGACGGTGATCGGTAATTCTATTTCGAAGCTGGACAGCAGTTTTAAATTTACCGGGGTAAATGTAGTAAAATCACCTCTGGCTGGTTATATTACCCAATTGAACCATCAGCCGGGGGATTATATACAGGACGGCGAACAGCTGGCGGTGATCAGCGATATGAACAGCTTTGTTTTCCTGTTGAACCTGCCTTATGAGCTGAGGCCGTTGGTGCTGAATAAGAAGAGCGTCGATCTTTTGCTGCCCGATGGAGTAGCTTTGAAAGGGGTGATCAGCCAGGTTATGCCAACGGTCGATTCCGCTTCACAGACCCAGCAGGTGGTGATCCGGGTTTCGGGAGGAAAGCCGATTCCGCAAAATGTGATTGCGCGGGTCCGCATCGTAAAGAGTCAACGTCCGCATGCGCAGACGGTGCCGAAGACGGCGGTCCTTTCCGATGAGTCGCAGACCAGCTTTTGGGTGATGAAGCTGATCGATTCGGCTACCGCGGTAAAGATCCCGGTCAGGAAAGGCAGCGAACAGAATAATTGCATAGAGATCCTGGACCCTCTGTTTTCTCCCAATGACAGGATCGTGGTAACGGGAAATTATGGATTGCCGGATACGGCTAAAGTTATCGTCGAGAAACCCTGATTTACATGAAGAATTTTTTTGTCTCTTATAAGAATCCGATCACGACTTTGCTGGTGGTCGTTTTGTTGGGCGGGCTGTATTTCTATGGTCAGCTGAAGACCGCCTTGTTTCCGGATATCACGTTTCCAAAGATCAAGATCATCGCCGATGCCGGTTTGCAGCCCGTGGACAAGATGATGCTTACGGTCACGAAGCCTTTGGAGAATGCGATTAAACAGGTTCCTGACCTGCAAACGATCC
Organism: Chitinophagales bacterium; assembly: GCA_015654595.1. Taxonomy (GTDB): domain Bacteria; phylum Bacteroidota; class Bacteroidia; order Chitinophagales; family Chitinophagaceae; genus Puia. Next base: position 23,628 of record JAATGQ010000213.1, read on the forward strand.
GAAGCACGACCAGCCGGGGCAGTTGTGAGATCTCGGCTTTTATGGATTGGGGTGCAAATATCGATCTGGCGCAGCAGCGGATAGAATCGCAGATCGCGCAGGTGAGTAATAGTTTGCCGGCTGGCGTGCAGGTGACGGTGGCAAAAATGAATCCGTCTATTTTACCGATCCTGGGGTATTCGCTGGAGACGGGCGGGAAGCTTTCGCCAATAGAGGTCAGGCAGCTGGCTATGTATACGGTAAAGCCCTTCTTGTCGCAAGTGCCTGGGGTTTCAGAAGTGCGTGTGATCGGCGGCAAGCAGAAGGAGTATTGGCTGACGCTGAATGTTTCGAAAATGAGTTCGCTGGGGATTACGCCGGATATATTGTCTACGGCACTGGGTCAGACGAATTTTATCAGAAGCAACGGGTATCTATCCGACTATCATATGCTTTATCTGACCGTCACGGATGCGACGGTAAAAGCTTTGGATCAGCTGAAGCAGCTGGTGGTGAGCAACAACGGGAAGCGGATCGTGTTACTGGGGGATATTGCGGAGGTGTCTGTACAGCCGGGTGTCGAGTATACAAAAATCAATGCCAACGGCCGGGAGAATCTGCTGATCGCGGTGATCAAACAGCCAAATGCGAATCTGATCGATTTGTCGGATCAGATGGAGAAAAAGGCGGCTGAACTGCAGAAACTGCTGCCGAAGGGCGTTCGAATGAAGCCTTATTATATTCAGGCGGATTTTGTAAAAGATTCGGTGAAGAGCGTTACGGACAGTCTTTGGATCGGACTTGCGCTGGCGATCCTGGTGTCGATCATCTTTTTACGGTCGTTGAAAGCAAGCGCCACGATCCTTATCACGATACCGATTACGATCGGTCTGACGCTGATCGTCGTCTATTCGATCGGCTATACCTTCAATATCATGACGTTGGGTGCTATTGCCGCCTCGATCGGGTTGATCATCGACGACGCGATCGTAGTGGTCGAACAGGTGCAGCGAACGCATGAAGAGTATCCCTTGGCCGCTTCCAGGGAATTGGTGACAAAGGCGATCCGGTATCTGCTGCCGGCGATGGTCGGGTCTTCTCTGAGTACGATCGTGATCTTTATCCCCTTTCTGATGATGAGCGGAGTGGCAGGCGCGTATTTTAAGGTATTGACGAATACAATGATCATCACGTTGGTCTGTTCCTTTTTCGTGACCTGGATCGGGCTGCCGGTCATCTATTTGCTGTTAAGCAGGAAGAGAGCGGTTAACCGAAAGGCAACGACCGCGCATGTGGTGAAGCAACAGCGGTGGGTTGGTTTCTTTATTCATAAGCCTTATGTCAGCCTGATTATCATTGCAGGATTTGCGGCGGCTATTTATTTTATCCTTCCGCAGCTGGAGACGGGTTTCCTGCCGGAGATGGATGAGGGAAGTATCGTGCTGGATTATACGTCGCCGCCGGGTACTTCCCTGCAGGAGACGGATCGGATGTTGCAGCAGGTGGAAAAGATCATTGTTGCGGAACCTGAGGTGGCCAGTTATTCACGGCGTACGGGTACGCAGATGGGCTTTTTTATCACCGAGCCCAATACAGGGGATTATCTGATCCAGCTAAAGAAGAGCCGGGAAAAGAGTACGGATGAGGTGATCGAGGATATCCGCAAAAAGATTGAGAGTTCACAGCCGGCTTTAAGGGTAGACTTTGGACAGGTTATCGGGGATATGCTGGGGGATCTGATGACGTCGGTCCAGCCGATCAGCATCAAGATCTTTGGAAATGATATTAACAGGCTGCATGCCTTAGCTACGCAGGTGGCGGACAGAATAAAGAAGGTGGATGGGACAGCGGATGTTTTTGATGGGATCGTGATCGCGGGGCCGTCGGTTAGTGTGGAGCCGGATTATAGTAAGCTGGCGCAGTATGGCCTGACGCCTGCACAGCTGCAGACTCAGGTTCAGACGAGGCTCGAGGGGAATGTGGTCGGTAGCATTCCGGAGAAAGAGCAGCTGACGGATATCCGGATGGTTTATCCTAACAGCCGGATCGCTTCTGTCAATGATCTCCAACAGATGCAGATCTTTTTGCCTTCCGGAAAACTCAATCCAATAGGCCAGCTGGCGAAGATCAGCGTGAATCCCGGAGATGCGGAGATAAACAGGGAAAACCTGCAGTCGATGATTGAGGTGACGGCGCGGCTTGAGGGGCGCGATCTGGGGAGCGTGATGAAGGATATACAGGAGACGGTCGGTAAGGATATCGTATTGCCGCAGGGTTATCACATCGGGTACGGAGGCGCCTATGCTGATCAGCAGCAGTCCTTCCGGGAATTGCTGATGATATTGATCACGTCCAGTCTGCTGGTGTTTACCGTTATCCTGTTTCTTTTCCGGGACTTTTGGGTGGCATTGACGATCGTGTTGTTGTCGGTGTTGGGGATTGCCGGTAGTTATGCCGCCCTGTATCTGACGCATACGCCGCTGAATGTGGGCAGCTATACCGGGTTGATCATGATCGTGGGGATCATCGGGGAGAATGCGATCTTTACTTTTCTGCAGTTCAGGGACGTGATGGAAGAGAAAGGGGTGGATGAAGGTGTGGTCTATGCGGTGAGTCATCGGTTGAGGCCAAAACTGATGACTGCGATCGGGGCGATCATTGCGCTTATGCCGCTGGCGTTGGGGATCGGAACAGGCGCGCAGCTGCACCAGCCTTTGGCGATTGCGGTGATCGGAGGGTTCATGGCGGCCTTGCCGATATTGCTGGTGGTTTTGCCATCGCTGCTTCGGTTGATCTTTCGGAAGCGATTGATTTAGATAGAAGGATCTTTTTTGCAAAAAGTCCCCGCGAGAGCGGGGACTTTTGCTTTATTTCAACATACGCTATTCTGCAGGTAGGCGGCTGCTCCCCGCTTAAATACACCTTTCCCTTGTTTTCGGGGGGTTATTGCGGTTTGTAAACAAGAACATTGAATGTCCCTGCAATTGGAGTACGGGTGCCGGGTTGGAATTGAGCGGCGCTGAAATAGATCTTTTTTGTTTTCATGTCCATTGCCATCGTTTTGGCGCGGGGAACGGTAGTAAGGGTTTGAAGAACGGAGTATCGGTCGGCGGATTCCTGTTTGATGATCGTGGCCGTAGCGTCGCCGCAGGATACGAAGATGAGGTGGTCTGCTGGATCGTAAACGACGGCGTCTATGCCTGCTCCGATAGGAAGGGTGGTGATCACCTTGCCGTTGGCCGCGTCTACTACGCTAAGGCCCTTGTTGGTGCGGCAGCCTGTAAAGAGACGGTCGGTTGCGGGATCATAGGCGATACCGGTAGGGCCGCCGCAGGGAGAAAGTGGATAGGTCGCTTTGACGGCCATGGTCTTTGTGTCGATAACCTTGAGGCTGTTCAGATCTTCGAGGTTGTTAAAGATGAGTCCTTTGCCGTCGGCGACGGCAAATTCGGGACCGCCACCCAGCTCGATCGTTTTGACGAAAGTCATAGTCTGAGGATCGATAACGCAGGTGGATTTGCTATCGCCGTTGAAAACAAATACTTTTTTGGAAAAGGGGTCATAGATGATCCCGTCTTCGTCCGTTTCTTTGAGAGGTATGGTTTTGATGACCTTAAAGGTGGTGAGGTCTACGACAACGACGGCGTTAGCTTTTCCGTCGCTGATGAAGCCTTTGTTGACTTCGTTGACGATAGCGATGCCGTGTACGCCTTTGAGGCCGTCGATGACTGCAATTGGTTTTTCCGTATCGAGGTCGATGACATTAAATGCCGTGCCATGAGAGACAAAGAGGTGGCGGTTGGCTTCATCGATAGCCATATAGTCGTATCCGCCGTCGCCGGGGAGAGCTATTTTTTTATCGAGTGCGTATTGCTGCGCTTTACTGACAAAAGGGGCAGAGGCCAGAAGGGCCACCCCGAGAAAAAATGCGTTAGGTGTCATTGTGTGTGAGTTTTACGATGGAAAGATGCACCCTGAATCTGGATTTGGACTGAATTTGGCAAGAGCCGCATAAAATACAGTTTGTATACAGATTGGGGCATTAATATTGTTTGAGACAGATTTGAATGAGTGTCGCGCATAGTTTCATTCATTTAAAGTGTTTTTATGCAGTGAGGCCCGCCTTTTCCAGGGAGGGCCTCTTTTTTCTTTCCAGTAGGTGGTTCAGATGGGGCAGCTTGTGGAAGGCGTCAGGCCTTCGCGTTGACCGCAAACACGCTTCTTTGCTGGCGGCGAATATCGGCAGCGATGCCGGTGGAGCCCTCTTCCTGGTTGCTGATAGAGTAATCGAATTCCAGAATTATTACAGATTTTGATCAGATATTGTATAGGTATGAAGATCCTAATTGTCGAAGGCGAAGCGGAGTTGCTGAAGAACATGGTCAGCTATCTTAAGAGCGAGAACTTTATTTGCGAGGAGGCTGCGAGTTACGCTGCTGCCAGGCGTAAGCTGGAGCAATTCAGTTACGACTGTATTGTCTTGGATGTAACCTTGCCAGATGGGGAGGGGTTTGCGTTATTGAAGGAGATCAGGCAGGTTCTTGCGGCGGGGGTGATTGTTGTGTCAACGCGTGATTCGGCGGTAGACAGGATCGAGGGATTGAATATGGGAGCGGACGATTTTTTGACAAAGCCTTTTCATCTGTCGGAGCTGAATGCACGGCTCTCGGCTGTTATCCGGCGTCGTTATTTTAACGGGCAGTCCGTTGTTTCGATTGCAAAATTGACCATTGATCTGATAGGAAGAACAGTAATGGTCGGGGACAGCGCAATACAATTGACGCGCAAGGAGTACGATCTATTGTTGCTGTTGGCCCGCCATCAGAACAAGGTGATCTCGAAGGAAGCGATAGGAGAATATTTATTGGGGGATAAGGCGGATGGCTATGTCAGTTATGATTTTCTTTATTCCCATGTGAAGAACCTGAAGCGAAAGCTGCAGGAGGCTGGTAGCGGGGTGACGGTGAAGATGGCGTATGGGACGGGGTATAAGCTGGAATAGAGTCGCGGGATAGGATGCCGGCGGGTTTGAGGGCCGATGGATTTTAATGCAGGCGAAGACGGATGCCGGCGGATGCCGATGGTTTTGGCGTCGGCGAGGATGTCAGCGGGACTGGAGCTATGCAAAAAAGCAACCTATAGACATAGGCTGCTCTACCATTTTCGAAAATGGGTTCACATGAGAAAACACACTATTTTGATTCTTTGTATGAGTGGGGAAATGGATAAGGAGAGTAGTATCAAATATCTATATATTGTATCTTTTATACAATGAATGGTTGAAAATTCAGAAATTTTACGGAAAACAGGTTGAAAATTATCTTTTTTTCTGGTTTAGGGATTATTATATCTTTATGACTGACTTTTTTTCAACCTGTATCTTCATGCATGAACTTGACCCCGTCGATCTTCAGATCCTTCGTCTTTTGCAGCAGGACGCTTCGCTAACCAATAAGGAGATTGCATTTGCCTTACACAAGTCGCTGGCTACGATCCACCAGCGGGCAAAGCGTTTGAAGGAAGAAGGATTTATCCGGAAAGTGGTGGCTGTGCTTGACCGGAAAAAGGTGGGCAAGGGGCTTATCGCTTTTGCGCATGTATTGATGAACGATCATACGGCGAATACCTTAGAAACTTTTGAGAAGGAGGTGCAGAAGTTTCCCGAGGTTATGGAGTGTTTTCAGATGACCGGAACCTTTGACTTTATCTTAAGGATTGCGACCAGCGATATGGACGAATATCATACATTCTATCGTCATAAGTTGTCGACCTTGCCGAATATTACTACGGTACAGAGTTTTTTTGTGTTATCGGAAACAAAGAGCGATACCGCATATCCCATATAAACGACGCGGCCGCTTCGAAGAAGCGGCCGCGTGCTATTTTTGTTTGCTGGTTTTAATCCCAGGTTTTTTCTCCTTTTTTCATCTTGTCCAGGGTTTGCTGGTAACTGGATTTTTCGCTATCCCCGGAACCGTCCAGCGCTTTTTGTTCCCAGGCGATGGCGTCGTCCTTTTTACCCATTTTATAGAGGATATTGGCGTAGGTATCCATGAATGCGGGGTTGGGTTCGTCTTTGAAGCTGCGTTTGCTCCAATCGAGGGCTTCGCTGACGCAGGTCATGTCAGGGCAGTGCTGGAAGACGGTCCATGCGTAGTCATTGAGTTCTTCCGATGAAGCCTTTGCGCCATATTTTTTCATGTAATCGACGATGGCGGTCTCGAATCCCGTCCAGTCATTTTTTGACTGGTAGTAAATAACCTTGCTTTTGGCTGTAAATTCGTCAGCCTGCCGGGGGTATTTTGCTGAAAGCTTTTTGTGAAGAGCTGTCCAGTCGGGTGTGGCTGCGCTTCTGAAGGCAGGATGGATGTCTTCCTTTATTACGATCTGGAATACCTTTCTCTCTGCCTGGCCTTTTCCGGCTACGGCATCCACTTTTTCCGGATCGTTGAGCAGGATCTGGAAGCCCTTGTCCGTACTTTTATCCGTGACCATCGCTATGAAGATCAGGTTCTCTTTCGTATAGAGGTCTTTTTGTGCGGCGAGATAGAGGTTGCCGCATTCGGATGCCAGTTTCATGTCATAGACTTCCATGGCTGCATTCAGCATCCTATGGAGGAAGACGGTGTCGCGCTGGCCTTTCTGGAAGTTGGAAAGAAGCGTATAGTATTGGTTGTCCGGCTGCATGGCAGTCTTTACCCGCTGGATGAACTGGGCTACATTGGAGCTGCCAGCCAGGCGCGTAATGGGCTTGCCGTCGGCGGTGAAGACCATGAAGGTAGGGTAAACGTGGATATTGTATTCCGTCGCCAGGTTATGCGCGTCTGTATACCAGCCTTTTACCCTTTCGTTGTCGTCTTTTGTAGAGTCCAGCTGTACACTGATATTAACGAAGTTCGTATTAAAGTATTCCCCCGCTGCGGCTGTCGGGAAGACGACTTTTTTCATCATTTTGCAGGGTCCGCACCAGGTGGTATAGAAGTCTACAAAAATGTATTTTTTTTCGGCGGCTGCTTTGGCTTTTGCTGCGGTCCAGCTAAGGTCATCCTGGAAGTGCACGCCGGTGTCTTGTTGGGCCTGGGACAGCAGCGGGAGCAGGAAAAGAAGATAGATAAGTCGTTTCATCGGTCTTTTGGTTGTTTTGGATGAAGGTAGGGGGAATTGCCGAAATTATTTCAACCGTTCATCCTTTGGCAAGGACAATCGCCTGCGTGGGCGTTTGGCTGCGTTATGGCCTGGAGCGGACGTTGCTGCCGCGAGGTTGACCCAAATGCCAGGCGCATGCGGCTTGGGATGAGCGACGAGATCCAGCCGAATGCGTTAATGACAGTGTTTGGAAGGATGCAGGTTTTCGTGGTCGACGGTCAGGCGGGCTTTACCTTTTTTGCTATAGGTGATGATCCAGATGGTGTCGAAATCGTCGGCGGACCAGTGGAGTTTGTCGGTGACACCGAGTTCTTCGGCTATGTCATTCAGGTCTTTGTGTTCCCACACGAGAAGGACGGTGCCATTTTGCTTCAGGATGTTTTTCGCAACGCCTTTGATATCGCTTTCTTTATAGTCGCTGTTGATCTTCAGATTGTATTTGTCGGCGAAAGGGGCGATCGTTTGATACATGCGGCCGTGTTTGCTGGTATCGCTTTGTGGAAAATGGGGGACGTAGATGAGATTGGGGACTCCGAACTTCGAGTAAAGGACGGAAGGCAGTTCACGGGCCCGGTTCAGTCCCTGGCAGTTAAGGTTGTAGCCTTTGTCTGGTTTTTCGCCATGGCGGATGAGGATGACGCGGAGGCCGTCGGATGTCTGACTATAGGAGGGAGAGGCAAACAATGTCATCACGATCGAGAATGTGCCTATCAGCCTGACGGACGAGGGAATAAAGAGCTGGCGAAGTAAGGCGGCGAGTATTTTTATAGAATGCATTCGGGTATTTTTTATTGGTTCTTATATGGCTGTCAAATTTAATGCCTTCAGCGCTGATTCCCCTTTTTTATCTATCTTAGGGCCACTACTCCCATCCCGGTATGAAAAAAATTTTACTCGTCGATAATGATCCATCGCATCTGGATGTCTGTAACCGTATCCTGACTAAGAAAGGCTATCATGTCCGGGATTTGTCTGATGGCCGGCTGCTGCTGGATGTGGCAAAAACGTTTATGCCGGATCTGATCTTTATGGATCATGATACGCCTCATATGCGGGGTCTTTATGCCACACAAATGTTGAAGGGGCATGTATTGTTACGTCATATTCCCATCATTTATTTCAGTTGGAGAGAGGAAGACAGGGGGCCTTCGAAGGCGGCGGGCGCGGATGCGTTCCTGGGGAAGCCGTTTAAGGTCGAGGCCTTGGTTGATCTGACAGCGCAGCTGGTCGGAGAACCGTCTGTTTGACACGAATTTTGAAAGGGGCGCAAATAGCCCTTTACTATTGATGTTAATATCCGGTCAGGATTGGTCAAATTCTCTATATTGGAAGTTCGGTGGTTGTGATTCTTTTGTAAGGTAACCATCCCGGTCTGCGCCGGCTAATTTATGAGAAAGTCCCTCTTTTTTACCGCCTTTTGTGCATTTTTCTTTTTTTCTGTTCTTGCACAGCATCGGAATGCTATTCTCTTGCCTTCTGCGCGTTTTTCTACCGGGAATAATGCGGAATGGGCCGCGGCTTCATTCGACGACCGTTCGTGGAAGGAGATCGCAACGGGACGGGTATGGCAGGAGCAGGGGTTCGCGGGCTATCATGGTTATGCCTGGTATCGTATCCATGTGGTGATCCCGTCTTCGCTCAGGAAGAATGGTCTGTGGAAGGATAGTCTGCGGCTTTTCCTGGCGCATGTCAATGATGTGGACGAGACCTGGCTCAATGGGGTTCGTATAAACAAGACGGGATCTTTCCCCGGGGATGACGGCGGATATGTCAGCCGTTGGCCTGCGGTGCGGGAGTATCATATTAGTGCGGGCAATGGGGCTATTCATTGGGATGCAGACAATGTTATTGCGATAAAGGTCTATGACGGCGGAGGTACCGGCGGGATCTTTATGGGCTTGCCGTATATCGATATGCTGGAACGACCGGATGGGGTTACCGTTGCTGTTGCTCAGGATTCTATCCGTTACAGCGGCGAAGAGGCCGTAGTGCCGGTCATGGTGACGAACCGGTTTAATACTCGGTTTGGAGCGGGTTTATCCATCAGCGTAAGAGACGCTGCGTCGGGGAAGGTGATCCTGCAGAAAACAGTGGTGTTGTCGGAGAAGCCATTTGGCAGTGAGACGGTGAGGTTGACGGTACCTAACCGGTCGGGGATAGAGCTTTCATATGTGTATAAAGAATTGGCTGCGGACCATCCGGGCGGGTACGCGGCGCCGGGAGGCAGAGACGCTGTTGTACCGGGGCCTGGATCAGGCGTAGAACTGGCGGCAAAGCAGACAATTCCGTATATCTTGACCCCAAAACCGGGCGACAAGCCGCATATCAATAGCGCTGCAGCCTTCGGCGCGCATCCTGGTTCTCCCTTTTTATTCAGGATAGCGGCAACGGGTCGTCATCCACTGGCTTACCGCGCAGAGGGCCTGCCGGAAGGATTGCAGATCGATGAGTCGACGGGCCTGATCACGGGTGTAGCAGCTCGGCCTGGGGCCTATCCGGTGCATGTGGTGGTGTCGAATAGGACGGGCAAAGCTGAACAGCATTTGTTGATCCGGATCGGTAAAGAACTGGCACTCACGCCGCAAATGGGTTGGAACAGCTGGAACTGCTGGGGGATCGAAGTGAGCGCAGATAAGGTCAGGGCCAGCGCACAGGCCTTGATCGACAAAGGCTTGATGGATTATGGCTGGAGTTATATCAATATCGATGATGGCTGGGAAGCTCCGACTCGCGCTGCAGACAGCAGTATCGTTCCGAATGAGAAATTTCCGGATATGAAGGGACTGGGCAGCTGGCTGCATGAGAAGGGTTTGAAGTTCGGTATTTATTCTTCTCCTGGTCCGCGCACCTGCGGCGGTTACCTGGGCTCGTATCTCAACGAACGGAAAGATGCCGCCGCCTACAGCAGCTGGGGGATCGATTATCTGAAATATGACTGGTGCAGCTACGACGATATTGCGCGGGGAAATACATCGCAGGAGGCGTATATCAAACCCTACCTGGTGATGGATAGCGCGCTGGCGGAACAGCGGCGGGATATACTGTATAGTCTCTGCCAGTATGGAATGGGGGAGGTGTGGAAATGGGGAACGCAGGTCCATGCACAGAGCTGGCGGACTACCGAAGATATCGAAGATACCTGGCGGAGTTTGAGCGGTATCGGGTTTCACCAGTCCGATCTGGCTGCTTACGCAGGACCGGGACACTGGAATGACCCGGATATGATGATCGTCGGCCAGGTTGGCTGGGGGACCGGATTACATCCGTCGAGGCTGACACCGGATGAGCAATATACGCATGTGAGTCTCTGGTGTATGTTATCGGCGCCGCTATTGATCGGTTGTGATTTGAGCAGGCTGGATAACTTTACCTTGAACCTGCTGACCAACCCGGAAGTGCTGGCGCTTGACCAGGACATCCTGGGTAAAGCGGGGCATCGGGTCAGTGAGAAGGATTCTATACAGGTATGGATAAAGGAGCTGGCTGATGGGAGTAAGGCTATTGCTGTGTTTAATACATCGCTAACTTATCGTCCTGTTAATGTCTCCTGGGCTTCGCTTGGTTTAAAAGGAGCCCAGGCTGTCCGGGATGTGTGGAGGGAGCGTGACCTCGGTATCATGGCCGACGGCTATAAGACGCTGGTAGCGCCGCATGGTGTAGCATTGATCCGTCTTTCGGGCATACAGCGGATCCATACTGCAGATTTCAACATCGGCCTGATGAAGGCTTCGGGGACGGCCGCGATCTTAGAGCCTGCATCCTTGCCTGGCTTTAGCTTTGTTCCTGAAGATAGTCTCGCTTCACGGCAGCATGATGGCGTCTATCATCTTGGTGATATCGATCTGCGGTTGAAGACCGGCGAGGGCTCCTGGCAGTCCTATTCTTCTGCGGCGCATCGTCAGCCTGTCGAGATGCTGGATACGAAAGGCGATACTTTGGCGGCAGCTGATCTGGCGCCGACTTTTCCGGCTGTTATGCCATTGGATATCCGCCGGTACTGGCAAATCGAGAACGGCCGATTGACCCTGCGGTTTGTGTTGAAGAACAAAACCGATAAACCGGTCACGATCGGAGCCCTCGGGATTCCGATGGTCTTTAATAATATTCTCGAAGGGAAGACGCTGGAAGAAGCGCACCAGTCAAATGTTCTCTATGATCCCTATACCGGTCTCGACGGCGGCTATCTGCAGGTCACGAGACTAAATGGCGAAGCGCCTTCGATGATAGTGACCGGATTGCCTGGTTCAGGGTTTGAAGCATATAATCCGATCTTAAATGACCCGACGCCGCGCAACGCGGCCTTTGAAGGATTTTACGAGTGGATGGTTCACAGCGCGGCGTATGCCGACAGCGATTGGAAAAAGGCGGAGCCCTGGAATGCGCCAACATCGTATACGCTGGAGCCAGGTCAGCAGCGTAGTTACGGGGTGCAGTTTTTGGCCGCAGGCAAGCCTTCAACGATCGAAGCAGCGTTGGCCAGGAACGGTCATCCGGTGGCCGTAGGTATACCGGGTTATGTAGTGGCAGAAGACGTAACGGCAAAACTCTTTTTAAAATATCCCCACACTGTAAAGTCTATATCTATCGAGCCTGCTGGAGCCATGCAGTTGACGGAGACCACTCCGGTGGGACTTGCCGGTCTGGGCAGCCATCGAAGTCCGATTTCGCCAGGGCTGAAGGCGTATGAAGTTCATGGGCTTCGCTGGGGACGGACAAGGGTAACGATAAGGTATGACAACGGCGTGGTGCAGACGGTACATTATAAGGTGATCAAACCGGAGCGGGAAGTGATTTCAGATTATGGTCATTTTCTGACGACGAAGCAATGGTATGTGAATAAGGACGATTCTTTTTATCGCAGTCCGTCGGTGATCAGTTATGACAACGAGAAGAAGGAACAGGTGACGCAGGATAACAGGGTGTGGATTGCGGGTCTGAGCGATGAAGCGGGCGCGGGCAGCTGGTTGGGGGCAATGATGAAACAGCTGGTATTGCCTTCGAAGGACGAAGTGAGCAAACTGGACGGATTTATCGATCAAACCTTATGGGGACATATTCAGTATAACAGCGGCGGGAACCAATATGGCGTTCGGAAGAGCCTTTTTTATTATGAACCCGATTCGATGCCTGCCGGAACCTATAGCAGCAGTATTCACTGGAAGACCTGGTCGGCCTGGCC
>JAATGQ010000230.1 GCA_015654595.1 Chitinophagales bacterium
CAGGTATATGGGTTGACGCCGATGCAGGAGGGCATCCTGTATCATTCCCTGTTGGATGGTGAAAGTTATTACTCGCAGGTGGTGTTAAGGATGAAGGGGCAGCCGGAAGTAGAGTTGCTGCAAAAGAGTATGGATGAGCTGGCGGCTCGTCATGAGATATTGAGAGCGGTCTTTTTACAGGATCATTCCGGTCGCAATATGCAGGTGATCCTGCGGCAGCGGGATGTCGCTTTTTCTTATACAGACCTTCGCGGGAACGGCCCCGAGTCGAAGGAAGATATTATCGAATACTTCCGGAGGCAGGACCGGCGGGTATTTCCGGATGTAAGCAAGGACGTGTTGGTGCGGATGCAGGTATTGCATTTTCCCGATGACGAATATGTGCTTTTGTGGGGGCATCATCATATCCTGATGGATGGGTGGTGTATGGGTATCCTGTTACATGAGTTCAGGACGATCTATACTGCGAAGCTGGCGGGGCAAAGGCCGGAGTTGGCGCAGGTCTATTCTTTCGGGCGTTATATCCAGTGGCTGGAAGGGCGGTCGTTGGAAGAAGGAAGGGCTTACTGGAAGAATTACCTGTCGGGGTATAGCGATCCGGCGAAGATCGGGGGAGGAGCGGATGGGCAGAGGACGGAAGGGGCAGATGTCCGGAGCGACAAGGCGGATACGGAGGCGGATGCGCCGGCAGCCTTTGTTCAGAAGATGCATACTTTCTTTCTTGACCTGCAGCAATCCCGGCGACTGGCGGATTGGGCTTCGGTGCATAAGGCTTCGGTCAATTCTGCGATACAGATGGCCTGGGGTATCCTGCTGGCCAAGTACAACTATACGACGGATGTCGTCTTTGGTGCGGTGGTATCGGGACGTCCCGCGGTGGTGGAGGGAATCGAGACGATGGTTGGGTTGTTTATCAATACTGTTGCCGTTCGCGTTCAGCTTCAACCAGAAGACACCCTTCCGGTCCTGTTACAGCGGACACAGCGGCGGGCGGCGGAAAGCGAGCCGTATCATTATGTTGCGCTTGCTACGGTCCAGTCCCTTTGTGAGCCTGGCCGTCAACTGATCGACAATATCCTCGTCTTTGAAAATTTTCCTTTGGAAAAACGGCTTGAAGGCAACACTGAAGAGTTGTTTGCAGGCGTGTCAGTATACGAGCGGACGAGTTATGATCTTACCGTCACTATTGTGCCGGGTGATCAGCTTCAATTCCGGTTGGACTATAATGCGAGCCGGTATGACCGGGAGCTTATCGAAAGACTTAGCGGTCATCTGCGGCAGTTGTTATTATCGATCCCTGCGGCGGGTGAAGGCCCTGTGTCGCAGATCAGTTTGTTGACGGCCGCTGAGGAAGCAGAGATCAGAACCCATTTCAATGCTGCTGCGGCGCCTCATGATCCCTCCGGAACGATGATGGAGCTGTTGGATCTACAGGCGGGGCGGACACCGGAGGCGACGGCGCTTATATATGGAGAAAAACGTGTAAGCTATAAAGTCTTGAAAGAAAAGTCGGATGTCTTTGCCTTATATCTGCAGCAAGAAAAGAAGATTGGTGTAGGAGACAAGATCGCGATCCTGTTGGAAAGGGATGAGGATCTTCTGCCGGTCATCTTTGGGGTCTCAAAATCCGGGGCGGCGTATATTCCTATTGATACTAACTATCCTGTGGAGCGGATCGATGCGATCCTGGATGATGCGCAGCCCAGGGTGGTGCTGACCAGGAAGCCATTTATTCCGGCGGGATCGGGATGGACTTCGATCTTTTATGATATCGATACCTTCTTCAGCGCCATCGATTCCTCTTCCATAGAAGGTGTGCCTGCGAAGATAGACGGGCGGTCTTTGGCCTATATCTTATATACTTCTGGTTCTACGGGGGCGCCGAAAGGGGTGATGATCGCACATCACTCCGTGGTGAACCTGGTGCGTTGGGGACAGCAGCAATTTCCGCTGACGGAGAAGGATGTACTGCTGCTAAAGACCCCATTGATCTTTGATGTTTCCGATTGGGAGCTTTACTGGTGGATTGCGGCGGGGGCTTCTTTGTGTCTGTTGAAGCAGGGAGCAGAAAAGGAGCCTGTTGAGCTGGCCCGTGCGATACAGCGATATGGGGTGACGGTTTTGCAGTTTGTGCCTTCGATGCTTCAGGCTTTCCTGTCTTTCTTTGGCCCTCAGCAGGACTGTACAGAATTAGAAACCCTGCGGCTTGTATTTGCCAGCGGTGAGGCGTTGACTTCGCATTGTGTCGACGCTTTTGCCATGATCTTGTTCAGGAACTGCGGGACGAGACTGATCAATGTGTATGGACCAACGGAAGTCACGGTTGACGCGTCCTGGTACGAATGCGATTTCTTACGGCCTGTCGACAGGGTTCCTATCGGGCGGCCGCTTAGCAATACCCAATTGTTTGTGCTTGATAAACAGGATCAGCTTTGTCCGGTAGGAGTGGCTGGTGAGCTTTGTATCGCCGGGGTTGGGCTGGCGGTGGGTTATCTTAATAAAGAGCAGCTGACGAAACAAAAATTCCGGGAAGATCTTGCCGTGATTGGCCAACGGGCGTACCGGACGGGCGACCTTGTCAAATGGCTGCCAGATGGAAATCTCGTGTTTATCGGAAGACTGGATGAACAAGTGAAGGTGAGAGGGTATAGGATCGAGTTGGGTGAGATAGAGTCGGTGTTGTTGAAACAAAACGGGGTGAGAGAGGCGGTGGTGATCTGCCGGGAGGATGGGGATGGCGAGAAATACCTGGCGGGTTACTATACGGCGGATACGGAGTTGGTTGGATTCGAGCTGCGGCGTGGGTTACAGGAGTCGTTGCCGGAGTATATGACGCCGCGTTACCTGGTGTGGATGACCGCACTGCCGTTGACGGCCAGCGGCAAACTGGATCGGAAGGCGCTGCCTGATCCCGTGAAGCAGGAGGAAGAGCTGGACTATACAGCGCCTGTCGGGGAGTTGGAAATATTGTTGTGTTCGATCTGGTCGATGGTTTTGCCGGGAAGACGGATCGGTATGACAGATAACTTCTTTTCTTCGGGTGGGGATTCCATAAAGGCGATCCAGATCAGCGCGAGGGCGAGGAATGCCGGCTTTGAATTATCGGTGAAGGATGTTTTATTGTATCAGACGGTTGGTCAACTAGTGTCTCGGCTAAAGCCCTTACAGGCGGCTGCAGATCAGTCGCTGGTGAGCGGGTGGTCGGAGTTGACACCGATACAGCGTTGGTTCTTCGACAGCCGTATACTGCAGAAGCATCATTTTAACCAGTCGGTGCTGCTTCGTTTTGAAGAGC
>JAATGQ010000014.1 GCA_015654595.1 Chitinophagales bacterium
CACCGGAAGAAGAAACGATCGCCTTGCTGCGCCGCTTCCTGCTCAACGAACAGCCGCTGCGCGATACGCAGGCCCGGTATCCGAACAATCCTTTTTCGGCTCTTGCCCCCCGGGAGCTTGAGATCCTCCACTATGTGCTGAAAGGCCTCGGGACCAAAGAGATCGCCGACACGCTCAATGTAAAAATGAATACGGTCTCTACCGTAAAAAACCGCATCTTCGAAAAAACGCTCACCAGCAACCTGAAAGAATTGATAGAATTGGCTACCTTGTATAATGTCAATTACTAGGATAACCGGGTTAACCTTATTGTTACTGGGTCTTTTCCATTTTCCTTCCGCCCAGAACAATTACCATATCCAGCAATTCACCACCGACAACGGTCTTCCCTCCAATGGCATCAAAGGACTGCAATGGGATGCAGGCACCGGCTTTCTATGGATCGCCACAGAAGCGGGTATCACCCGCTACAACGGAACCGACTTCCGGATCTTTTCAAGAAACAATACCCCAGGATTGTATTCGGAAAGAATGCTCTTTTTGTTAAAAGCCAGGGATGGCAGGATCTATACATCGGATGAGGTCGGCAATCTGTTCTTCGTGATGAAGAACAAGCTGCAGTTTGTAGGCCAGGCCATCGTAGATACCCGTCCTTCTACTTTCAAACTGATCGGGCTTGTTTCTTCCGGTGCATTGTTCCGGCAATCGGCCAATCATCCGCCGGCCAATTTTGGATTTAAGTTCCTCGGCGAACAACTGCTGCCGATGAGTGAAACGCACCTGCTGTTGACGCACTATGACTCTTTGTTCGACTATCAGCTGGGCAATCCAAACCCGGCTTTTCAGACGACCATGGAACACAGCTCCCGGCTTTGCTTCGTTGGAGGCGCATTACTGGAGTGGTCACCTCGGCATGGATTCTTCCGTATCGATACCATCAGCTTTCACAGGACGCCGCTGTCTGCAGCACCAGCGATCACTATGCAGGGCCATACGCAATTGTTTTGGGATAATGGAATGAAACAGCCTATCCTGGTCAACGGTCGGAATGCCTGGCTGCTCGATTTCGACGGCAGACAAATCAGTGGGCGCCTCATCTGCACAACCGTCCCAACCAATATATTGCTGGGCTTTGCCCAATATGACGACAAAAACAACCTGCTGTTCCTTGGTTCCAACAGCAAGGGCATCTTCGTGATCCGCCACAACAGCGTAAGATCAGTAAAAAAATATAATCCGTATCCGCAGGATCCTACTGCCAGCTATAGCCAGATCGCGCTGTCCGGCGACGCCATCCTTACCAACCAGGGAGACGTCCTCGGTTCGGCGTCCGTTCATAAGCCGGCGGCCATCCACACTCCCTTTAACAATTTTGTCCATTACACTGCCGACAGCACCTTGTGGTATAGCAGAGACGACACCATTCTCTCCTGGTCTCGCCGAACAGGAAGGACACAAAGTATACCCGCCGGCGCCGGCTCCATCACCGATGGTTTTGTCGAATCCGGCGGCAACCTTTATGTTGCCAATGCGATCGGCATCGGCCAGATCAAACAGGACAGCGTGCAGTATCAATTTCGCTATCCCAAAGCAGATATCAACAGCAACGCACCCTTCGCGATGCAGGAGATCAGCCCCGGCGTTATTGCCATCGCTACCTGCGAAGGATTGTTTCAATACAAGACCGGCAGCCGCCAGCTGGACACGCTGTGGCGCGTTCCCGGTATTTGTGTTCGCGCGCTTTGGAAATACGAGGACTATCTTTTTATCGGCACCTATGGCCGGGGTATTTTCCTGTATAAAAATTCGACGATCAAACATATCCCCTCGGACAAGAATAATTACCTGCAATATGCCCATTGCTTTATGCCGGACAATGCGGGCTTTTGCTGGATCAGCACCAATCACGGCCTCTTCCGCGCTCGTCCCCAGGACATGATCGACGCTTTTGAAAAGAACGTCAGCGACATCTATTATCACTACTACGGCCGGCAGGATGGAATGGAGATGACCGAACTCAACGGCGGCTGCACGCCCTGCGCATTAGCGCTCAACGACACCACGCTTTCCTTTCCCTCCATGGACGGTCTCGTGTGGGTTGACCCAACGCGACAGCTTATACGCCTGCCCGAAGGTTCTATCTATATCGATGCGTTTATCGCGGACGGACAAGCCATCGATCTGTCCTCGCTGATGCATCCCGAACTCCCCGCCGGGAGCCGTGAACTGAGCTTTTCTCTTGGCTTTCCGGCCTGGAGCAATAAGGAGAATCTATACATCGAATACCGGCTCGACCCCTATTCCAAAGACTGGCAGATCCTCGAGCTGCAAAACGATCCGCGGCTGAAGTTCAGCAATCTGCCTTCGGGAAACTATACCCTGGAGCTCAGAAAGACAACCGGCTTTGAACACCAGTACACCACTACCCGGCTGAGCTTTTCTATCGCCCGCCGCTGGTATCAGCAGCCCTGGTGGCAGCTGGCCGGCCTGCTGCTGCTGACCGGCATTATCGCCGGTATTATCCGGTGGAGAACTCACCGGTTTACCGTCCGTCAGAATAACCTGGAGAAACAGATAGCCGAAAAAACACAACAGCTTCAAAAAAAGAACGAAGAGTTGGAAAAGACCGACAATATAAAAACGAGATTGATCTCGATCATCAGCCACGACCTGATCACTCCGTTAAAGTTCCTTCATCTTACAGGAAAGGGGCTGACGGAAAAGAAAGAACAGCTGAGCGACTCCCTGCAACAGGAAGCCATTGCCGAGATCACGAATACCGCCAAAGAGCTCGAGCTGCTTTCGACCAATATTCTCAACTGGATCAAATACCAGAATGAAGACCGGCGCCTGGCAAAGGAGGCTTTTCAGCTCCACGCGCTCGTCAACCAGCTCTTCGGTATTCTTGCCGCGCTGGCCAGACAAAAACAAATCCAGCTGATCAACGAGGTCAGCGAAGAGCTTACACTCTATCAGTACATCGAGCCGGTAAAGATCGTGCTCTACAACCTGCTGCTCAACGGCATCAATTTTACATCCGAAGGACATATCCGAGTCAGCAGCGTCTCCACAAGAGACACGATCACCATTTCGATCGAAGACACCGGTGTAGGGATGAGCCGCGAACAGATCAACAATATCATGGCCGATCATTTTATCATCTCCTCCGCCAATGTCGATAACCGGAAAGGCAACGGCCTCGGCTATCTGATCATAAAGGATCTGTTGAAGATCATGCGCGGACAGCTGTATATCCAAAGCGAAAAAGAAAAAGGCGCCCGCGTCGACATCCGTATACCGCTGTCATAACCGTTGGCCCAGCATCCTGCCGCGTCATTCTCTAACCGCTGGCCCTTCATCATGGGCGCTGCGACAGGCAATAAAAAAAGGCTGATCTTTCGATCAACCTCTGGGATTCATTCCTTCCTGGGACCAGGCCGGAAAGCGCAACTTTGCGACAAGCTGCTATATATTCTCTTTATAAGGGCAACACATTATCCATTGATAATGGTCGAATAATCCAGGTATTCCGGTGAGGGGTGATAGATAAACAAACAACTTCCATTTTTCACCATCCTGATGATCCTTGCGCTTTCTGCGCTTGGCAAAGCAGGACATCCCAGACTCGTCCCCAGGGTACCGAAGTTCTGCATATACTGATCTCCAACATAAGTAGATCCGTGAAGAACGATCCGCCGCTTCAATGCCATATCGTTATACCCTACATCCAGGCCATTCAGTCGAAGCGAAAGACCATTGTGGCCAATATAGGTCTTCTCTGTTATATAAAATCCAAGACTGCTTTTGAACGATTCAGGTTCATTGGAAAAAGAGGTTGCAAATTCGTCTCCCGACTTTTGGCCATGCGCGACATAAGTGCGGAACAGGAGTCTGCGATGCAGCACATCGATCACATACAACCGCCTGCTACAGCAGGATTGAGTAAAATCACAAATGGACAGAACGCCCTTGTTCTTTATCATTCCACGCTTTACCAGGTTGTGATATCCCCGCCATGCATATTCAAACGCTTTCTCATCCAGACCATCTTTCTCGAGCCCCATCCTGCTGTAGATGGACACCGCCTGACCAATCACCATCTTCAATTCTGCGGCCTTGGCCTCGGCAGAAGATACAGCCGCCAATACCGTGCTGCTCTCACGGTCGGTCACCCTGTGCTCCAAAGGCGCCTTTGGCCCTGTCATCGATACCGGCACTCCGTCTGTATTGTCCGCCTTTTCCGTAACAATCGCCGCCGCCGGTTTTACAGCAGCAATATCGGAAGGCGCTGCCGCTTCCCCGGACAGGACTGCCAGCCGCGGCGAAGTTGAATGGAGATGAGTGATATATCTATTGATGACCACCGAAGAATAGAATGGCATCTCTATCTCCTTACCCGGAGGGCCATCTGCATATTTTTGGTTACCCGATATCATAGCCGGCGCCGTCAGAATCATCGACGAGAGGGTAACCTTAAACAAAAGGTTGGTGAGTACACGCATGGGAATTGGATTTTAAAAAATTGAGAATAGGATACGGACAAATTATTCATATTTATCGCGTTTTAATGTAAACTCTTTTTTCTCGACCAGCGTATTATTAAGGAAAAGCTCATATCGAAAGATCCCCGCATGCTGAAAATTGTATTTTTCTACAATCAGCAAGGAATCCCGGATCTGTCTTATTTCAAATAATAACACTTTGTCGTCGTAGAACCGGATCTTATACATCCCCTCCGTCCTCGGTACCGCAATAGCCAGATCGCCGTTGGGCAGTATGCGAAGCACACCACCATATAACGTAAAAAAGGAGGAAATATGACTTTGGGGAAGGGATGATTTTAAAAGAACAGGGGACGCTTCGGCTGTTCTTGTACAAACGGCCGTTAAAAGCAAAAGGGCGGAAACAACAAGCTTCACCTGCCGTACTGAAGTAGTCGGCATTTCTACAGGTTTATTGGGTTTTAGGTGCAAGCCGGCCGGGTTTATCAGCTATAACGGCTTGTATGTAAAAAAAGCAAAAGATCAGACATACTATGCCTGACTAATTATTTACAATGACGCAATAAGACAATTGCCGCTAAGCGGTTCCGGTTGGGCGATCTTTCTGGACATCGCTTCGGTTAGACAATGGTTTGGGTGCAGGATCCTGCTTCTGGCCGCTCTTTATCGGAATAACCGGCGGCGGCGAAACATCCTTCAGTCGTAATTCCATTTCACAATAATCCTTTTGCATTTCCAGCAATTCGGCATGCGCCTGGATCATTTCCTTTTCCAGCTCAGCTATATTCCGGTTCTTTCTGGCGAGCTGTCGGCTTCTTCCTGCGAATCCCAGTAACGCCGCTCCAAAGACTAGTATGAGCAACGTCCAGATGTTAATACTCACATCGAATGACGGCATAGAACAAGCTTTGAATTAACAATAAAGTAAGCGAAAATGAAATAATTGATTATTGAAATGCGTTCTACTATGAAAGAAGCCGCTGTTTACCGGCAGGATGAACAATAGAGGGGACAGGTAAATTTTATTCATAGAATACTGAATTTTGTTCCCATAAATGTACCTACCCCCACTACCCTCCCTTACTCATTTTCACAAAAACGACGACGAGGTCGGACAAACCCATTAATTACTATACGATTATATTTTCCCGGAGACAATTCAAATGGGTGAAGCTTTCCCTGTCCCTATGAGGACCTGCTTGTATCCAATTATACGAATCCTCCCTGCACTCTTGCAAAAAAGCCCTTATACCTTGGCACATTCATTGTTTTTCTGCTATATTTAACGCTCAAGGTTAAGGCATGATCCAAAAGATCGTCAGGTTTTTGATTTTCATACTTTTTTCTTTGTCTGCAACACCCGCTCTGCCGCAGTCTGACCCCGTTTCGGGGTATACGGTTCAACATTTTACCGACGAGAACGGCCTTCCCCAGAACAGCATCAATGACCTCCTTTTTGACAGCAACGGCTTTCTCTGGCTGGCGACCCAGGTTGGGCTTGTCCGTTTCAACGGGCATTCCTTTCAACTTTACTATCCCGACGATAAACCCGCCATGGAATCCAATATCCAGTCTCTTGGAAAAGGTCCGAATGGAACTATTTATTTCAAGACCACCGACCTTAATCTCTATTGCTGCCAGAATAGCAATAACCAGTACCTGAAGCCGCTGCCTACCAATACAGACACCTTACTCTACCTCCTGAACAACCGGAAACAACTGGTCAATTTCTCCCCGTTCCTCCACGCTTCCGTCCCTGAAACACCGCTCCGGCAACGCATTTACCACGATCTTTATCAGCGCAGCGAGAATTTTTACGCCGATGATTCTACCCATCTGTATCTGATCGACCATGACACTCTTTACTATTATGATGGACATGCTCTTTCTGCTCTCCAGCGCCTGGCCAGGCCCCATCCCCAGCTGTTGTTAACGGAAAAGAAGCTTTACCTGGTCAGCGGCGATTCCGTCGACGCGGTCTACCAGGAAGGACAACATATAAAAGGCGGTTCGCTGATCACGGGCGATCTGCCGCCTGCGCCCCACAGGCGTCCGGCAGCCCCCGACTGGTTTCGTGTTTTCTCCTGCGGAAAGGCGCATCACTATATGGCCGGTCAGCGCCTTTACCGGCTCTATCCGGCCGCTGACGGCGGTCTCCGCTGCGTTTTTCTGCTCAACCTTGATTTTATACGCCATGTTTCTTCGATCGAATACAACAGCGGGCTGGACCTGCTGCTTATCGGCACCGTCACAGAAGGCTTCTACTTCCTTCGCAAAAACCGCTTCCAGGAAAACAAGTGGCCCCCTCAGCTGCAGCAGCAGATGGCCCGTCATTTGTTCGGCCCCATCGCCCTTTATAAAGACAAGACGATCCTGACCGGTCAATTCAAGTTCAGCGTCGATGGTAAATACATACCCATCAAAGATAGTACGCCCCATTGGCAGCGCTGTCTGTATATCGATAAGAAAGACAGGATATGGGGCGCAGACCATCCCATTCCCCGTCAACTGACGCCGGAGATGAACATTGTCCGCACCTTTCCCGCCCTCGACGCCAATATCGTAGACTACACCGAAGATACCAGGGGCAGACTATACTGTCTTACCCAAAGAAGCGTCTGGCGGCTGGAAGCCGATACCTTCCGGCGGCTGTATACAGCCGACGCGGCTTTCCCAAGGGATATCTTCGAATGCTTTTCCTTTATCAGTCCCAACCGGCTCTGGATCGGAGGCTCATCGGGATTGACGGAATATGATCCTGACGACGGACGGACGGGTAAAGTAACGGATATGACAAACACCCATGTCCGCACGATATATATCTGTCGGGATAGCTCAGTACTGCTGGGCTCCTATGGCCAGGGCTTTTATTATTACCGGCATAAGCGTCTATACCGTATGCCGCTGGACCGCAGCCACTTTCTGATCACCGCCCACTGTTTTCTTGAAGATAACAAAGGCTTTATCTGGATACCCGGCAATAAAGGTCTTTTTAAAATACCCAAAACCGATCTCGATGCCTGGTGTGACAGCGCTAATGCCGGCCATCTGTATTACTATTACTATGGGAGGCAGGATGGTCTGCAGACCAATGAATTCAACGGCGGCTTCAACCCGTCCGGCATCATTACCCCCGACAACCTGGTTGTACTGCGCTCGATGAAAGGCATGGTTACATTCTACGCCGACTCCCTACAGACCGACTTTCCAAAAGGCGCCATCAATATGAACCGACTGGAAGTAGATGGGCAGGTCCTTGGAAAGACCGACACCATCGGCCTTTCCGCCGGCTATAACAACCTGCAGCTGGAAATAGCCTGCCCCTATCTCGGCAACCGCAACAACCTCTATCTGCAGTATAACCTTACCGGTCTCAATGAAGACTGGAATGAGCTGCCGGAAGACGGGATCATCAGCTTCAACCGGCTCAAACCCGGTCACTATACACTCCGCGTACGTAAGGTGACAGGCTTTGGAAAAAACAATTACCAATACCGGGAATGGATCATCATCGTACCACCGCTCTTTTACAGGACGACCGGCTTTATGATCCTGGTCGGGCTGGTTATTGCTGCACTTTTGTTTTTGCTGATCCAGCTCCGGCTAAAGCTGGTCGAAAAGAAAAAAGAGATCCGGGCAAAAGCCGAGAAGTTAAAAGGCGCCGTCGTAAGATTGCAGGAAACCGTAGACAAACTTCAGCAATCCGAACAACAGCTGCTGAAGACCAACCGGCAGCGCGAAAAACTGATCTCGCTGGTCATCCACGACCTCCGGTCTCCGCTGCGCTTCCTGACCATGCTGGCCAGCGACTTGCACGACAACCAGGAGCAGCTCTCTGCAGCCGAGATAAAAGACCGTGTGTACTGGGTAAAGAAGGGTGCCCTCGACATTTACAATTTTTCAGAAGATTTCCTGCTTTGGATCACGAGCCAGAAAGACAACTTCCATATCCAGAAACGGATCTTCGCCATGCGCCCGCTGCTGCAGGAAATGACAGAGTTTTTTAAAGAACAGGTTCAGCAAAGAGGAAATCGCATCTCCTGTTCCTCGGACGAGGATCTGCTGCTTTATTCCGACCCGCATCTGTTGATCACCATCATCCGGAACCTCACGGACAATGCCAATAAATACACCGAACAGGGCGATATCCGGCTCGAAGCCAGAAAAGAGAAGGACAGCATCGTTATCAGCGTGTCCGACACAGGAAAAGGAATGAGTCCACAGCAAATAGCCGCCTTTCTCGGCCAGGATAATCTGGACAATGTAAAAAGCGGTAGTCAGCTTGGACACAAGTTCATCTATGACCTCACCAGCCGCCTCGATGGAACCATCGAGATCAGCAGCAATGAACATACAGGAACTTCGATCCGCCTTCACCTGCCCGCATCCCTGCAGGCTTAGACCAGGTTATCGATTTGCTTCTTGTATTTTCCGGGCGTGATCTGGTACACTTTCTTAAAGGCCAGAATATAATTGCTGATGCTCGAATAGCCGATCTCGTAAGCAATCTGGCTGATCGACTTTGCGTTATCGGCAATCATCTCGCGCGATTTTTCGATCCGCTTATTCCGGATGTATTCAGAAATTGTCATCCCATGGATGGACTTAAAGAGGAAGTTCAGACGGTGATAACTCGTATACGTCTTTTTCAAAATGGAGTCAACCGTAAACGTATCGGAACAATAGTATTCAGAAATATAAGACTCCACCTCCCGGATAAGACTCAGATCATCTTCATTTTCGAACTCGGGAGAAGGATTGGCGCCCAATAAACCCCGATGCCGGTTGCACAAGACATATTCCAGCAAGGACAGCGCGCTGTTCTGCAGCTGCAACAGATCGGCTACTTCTTTACCGCCTCCATTCAAAGCAGAAGTCAGCAGTGACATTTGCCGCCGCCCCAGACGGCAGGTAATGATATTGCCCGGCTCGCTCAGGATCTGCTGGATTTTTATAAAGTGAACATTTCCATCCAGGAACAACCGGTTCCAATTTTCCGGCAAAAACAAAAGCAAGGCGGAAAAATGTACGGGCGCAGAAGCGCAGAAATACAGGGGTTTTCCTGCCTCCGACAACAATCCTATCCCGGGGCCGGCCATCAGCTCTTCGCTGTCCGGATCAACGGAAGGGCGTATACGAACGTCTCCCTTAAAGTTTATAAAAGAAAGTATCAGACCTTGTTGATCAAAGGAAGGCAAAGCAAGTTCCAATCCGTCTGTGGAGGTCTTTATCGTCGCCGCTTTAAAGCCTGCCGGCAAAGACAGTAGATGCCAGGATAAAGCCGGATCTGGTTTTTGCAGCACAGGATGTTGGGATTTCATAGTCATGTATATCGGGTTAGAGTTATGGGTCAGTCTACGAGCTAAATTAATGCGGATTCAGATAATGCCAGGGAGAAAAGCCGTATTCTTTTTTAAAGGCCAGCGTAAAATGAGATGGATTGGAATAACCGATCTCCGTAGCTACTACTTTTACGGGCACTTTGTTGTCCAAAAGCTTCCTGGCATGCTCCAGCTTGTTTTTCTGATAATATCCAAACAAGGTCTCGCCGTAATATTTCTTGAATTTTGTCTTCAGACTCGTCGGGCTCATTGCCGATATACGCGACAACTTCTCTATCCCCGGAAACTCCTTGTTATAATGCAAACATAAATGCTGCTCGACCCTCGATAAACTTTGTGTGTCCTGGTCGCTTAGCGGGTTGCCGTCCTTGCTCAGCTTGTACATCACAAAGAATTGCTGAAGCAGGTACTCCACCAATACCGAAATATTACGAATGGTGAATAACTCCCGAAAAGGATGCTGGTTGATCTCTGCCATGAAATCGTTCAGTACAAGCCGATATTTAAAGGTGATCGGCCAGCTAAGCGCCGCTTCTCCGCCGGCAGACTGCAGGATAGCCTGGATCGTTCCCGCATCGAAATCATGGATCAGCTGTTCCAGATGCGTCTTTCTTACCCGCACGATCAGCGACCGGATATTGCGTTCCCTGGGATAGTTCACGGTCCTGCCCACAGAAGCATCCGCAAGGGACACCGATGAGGCCAGGCGCTCTGCTCCAAGCGTCGTGCGCGCTAAGGTCAGTTCTTCTCCCTTACCAGGGATTTCAACTTCGTCAAAACACAACAGATAAGACGAAGCACTGGAAGAAGGCAAAAAATCGATCGTCAGATCCTCCGTCAACATCGAAAGATTGATGGCAAGAACCTCTATACCGGCCGCAATGCCAGCCACAGTCAGAAAACCTTTACCGGTTTTTCCAGAAAAATAAAGCACAGAATCTGAAACAATACAAGACTTGTCCTCCGATGCAATCACCTCAAAACACTTCAGAAAAGGATCTGAATTTTCAAGAGATACATAGCTCATTAAATATATTTTATACGCCGGTCAAAAATGCGCCGGCAAAGAGGGGGTTTTACTCCCTGCCAACGACAAAAGTTTAGCTTTATGAACAAATCCTGTTGAATAACGCAAAAAGACGTTAAATCGTACAGCCTTGATATGAGTGACAAGATATTCATCGGTCTGCCTTGGACGTATAGTAAAAAACCGAATTTCGTGTAGTTTTTTAACGATCCAACCATCGGCAAAAACCCTTATGCCGCACGTTGGAATGTCTGAAATCGCTTGCAATCGTTAAAGTTTGAGCATACTGTTTGTTGATTAATTGAAATATTTACCCTGAAATCCAGACCTATGTCCATAAATCCATACCTACAATGAATAATTCAACCAAAAGGAGCGGTTTTGACACCGATCTCCGTTCGCTGCTGAAACATCAGCACAGACGCGTTTACTCCATCTGCCGCTTCTTTACCAACAATTACAAAGAGCATCAACGCCTTTTTACCGACATCATCGCAGCCGCCTCGCAGAATATCCGCACACGCCGCGAGAATAGCGATAAGAATATCCTGTTGCTCCGTGCCTGTATCAATATGACGGCTTTGCATTCTATCAGCCAGGAACTGGCTCCCGATACCGACCGTACGCTTCAGTTCAAATCCCCCGATTTTCAGAAATCGATCAGCGGATTTCGCGAGACGATGGGTGAACTATCCGATTACGACAAGTTTCTGCTGTTCTTCAATTTTGAAAACGTAGCAACCGAAGAGATTGCGGAGCTGACAGGCATTACGCCCCAATCCCGCTCGGCACAAAGAAAGAAAGAAGCGATCACGTCCAAGAAATCCTTCAATTTCATCCCCTACATAAAGGAAAAACTGATATGGAGTTAAAAAAGCTGCAGCAACAATGGAACAGCTTTCCGGAAATATCAATGGAAGAACGGCCGGTCCTTTCTTCTGACCTGGAAAAGATCGTCGTCAAAAATCCTCTGTCGGACGCATTTTATCTCAGGAAGAAAATAGTTTTACGGGTAGCGCTTATTTCCATCCTCTGGTTGCTCAACGGCTGGCAGCTACGATTGCAATGGATGACCAATGGCAGGGACTTACCCCAGCTGATTGCGCTGTTTGGTCTGCTGTCGTATTCTGCCTACTTTCATATCAGGCTGCTTTTCTTTGCCGACTACCCTACCCTGCTCTCTCTGCCCCTCGTCACTTTTCTTGGCAAACTCGAAACCATCCTGGATAAATATATCCTTTCTTTTAAAATCATGAGCTGGACTGCCGGCTTCTATATTTTAGCGGCGATCGAATATCTTATTTACCGGATAAACACCGATACCTATGATTCTCTTAGCAGGAACGACTGGTACAAATGGCTGATATTGATCTTCCTCTCTGTTTCCATTGATATCTTATTGCTAAATACTCTCATACCCAGGTACAGGAAATTACTGATAACAGTGAGGAAATATAAAGAAGGTATTCACGCAAAAGCACAAAATAAATAAAAGAGGGTCGTCGGAATTCCCTATATAATTATTATCATCTATATTTGGGTCAAGTTCTCCCTATAATAAAAAAAAATGCATAATATTCTTATTGCCGACGACCATTCCATAGTAAGGGCAGGGCTCAAATTATTGATCAATAGTTGTATCCGGGATGTTGTTATCGACGAAGCAGAAGATGGGGAAGCTGTGATCAAAAAGATGAAGGCCGCCAGCTTTGATCTCCTGGTATTGGATATCAACATGCCGCATACCGAATCCTTCAGTCTTACTTCCTATCTGCTGAAAGAATACCCTGGACTCAAGATCATCATCTTCACCATGAACCAGGAAGTCTTCTTCGCAAAGCGGTTCTTAAAGATCGGGGCGCACGGCTATCTGAATAAATACTCCAAAGAATCCGAGATCAAATATGCCATCCAGAAAGTTCTGGGCGGCAAACGTTATATCAGCGACAACCTCGCAGAGATCCTGTCCGGCGAGTTGACAAAGAAACTGAAGGACAACCCCTTTGAAGATCTCTCCGACCGCGAATTCGAGGTTGTTCTGCAAATGCTGAAAGGCAGCTCGGTCTCCGAAATCGCCAATACGCTAAGCCTGCACAAATCTACAGTGGGCACGCACAAGACCCGTATCCTGGATAAGTTGAAAATTTCGAACACAGTCGAACTGATCAACCTCGCCAGGCTTTACGAGATCATATAGTCCCGGGTCTTCTCTGGCGTCCCGTTTCAGGGAGCCGGTGTCTCTGTTTTATAACCCAAAGAGTTTCTCGAGCGCCTTGCGTACGCCGTCTTCATTGTTGGTGTCGGTAATCATGTCCGAAATGGCTTTGATGTCATCGGGTGCATTGCCCATTGCAACACCCATTCCGGCAAATTGAAGCATCTCCCGGTCGTTGTAGTTATCTCCCATTGCAATGATCTCCGACGGGCTTATCCCCAGTCTGGCGCCGATAAATGCCACGGCTTTGGACTTGGAACCGGCGACGTCCATCACTTCCAGGTAGGTTGGTTTGGAAGGATATATGTTTAGCTGTCCTTCATACAAGGAACGCAGATGCTGCTGAATTTTCGAAATGTTTTCCGCTTCGCTCATCACCATCATCTTGTTTGGCGCCACCTTCCGGTCAGCCCATCCGCGGATCAGTTCTTCAATAGGCGCGACCGTTAGCTTTACCTCCTGAATCCGCTGTTCATACGTGGTCCATGCATCGCTGACCTCTGAAAACCACTCCCGTTGTACATAATAAGCGATAGTAGCGCCAAAAGGTCTTACCTCCCGGGCGATCGTGGTCACCACCGGCAAAGCCACTTCAGCAGTAAAGATCGGCTGCTCCGCTTCTACAATATAACCGCCGTTAAGCGTGATGATCGGATAATGGGCAGGCAAGCCCAGCGTTTTGAACGTAGGCAGAACCGCGTTTAAAGGACGGGCAGAAACCAATATAACAGGAATTCCTTTTTGTGTAAGCGTTTGAATCGTGTCAACAGTAGCTTGACTGACCGAATGGTCCTTTCTCAAAAGCGTACCATCCATGTCGAGAAAAACAGCTTTATACATGCGTAATGCCAGGTTTTGTGCGCAATTTAAGGCTTAAACATTATACGCGCACATAGATCTTTTTGACATCCAGCCACTTGCCGATAAGCCAGCATATAAACATGTAGACCAGCGCAAAGAAAAGCGAACCCAGGCGACCGGGAAGTAAAGCCTGAAAGAATCGCGTGTTTACCCACTCCACCGCGTTCTCGCCCTGTCCGCCCGCCGGTATCAGCGTCAGCGTGACGATCAACAGCTCCGACAGGATATAAATAAACAAAGGGTTCTTTCCAAACACCGCAAAGAAAGCCGTCCAACGGGTCTTTTCTTTAAACTCGATGATATAGATCAGGAAAGACAGGAGTACCAGATCGATCCCAATGGTCAGAAATACATAAGAGCTGGTCCAGAGCTTTTTGTTGATCGGAAATACCATATTCCAGACCAGCGCAGCAAAGATCAGCCCGGTCCCCCATAGCAGCAGACGCGCCAAACCTTCGTCCGTCTTGCCTTTACGGCTGACATAGACTCCTGTAAAATAGCCAGCCAGCACGTTCACTATCGCAGGTATTGTACTCAATATCCCTTCGGGATCGAAGGCCACCCCTTCGCCATGATACATATGATTCTGCCCCATTGCCCATACGTCCAGCCGATAACCTGCATTCCCCGTCATGCTGTATGGATCGTTGCCGGGGACCGGGAAGAGCCAAAGCGCCACCCAATAGCCCAGCAAAAAGATCCCGGCAAAAGTGTAAACCGCCTTCTCTTCCATATAAAAAACCATCAGGGAAGCGATGCAATAACAAAGCGCGATCCGCTCCAGCACTCCCATGATCCGGGTATGCGAAAAAGGACTCAGACTCCAGTGCCCATCCTGTTCCTGAAAAAAGGGAAACCAGTAGATAAGAAACCCGATACCGAATATGATCAACGTTCGCTTGAAGATCTTCCACAACACAGCCCCTTCGCCCATCGTCTCGAATTTCTTCATCGCAAAACTCATCGCATTTCCGACCGCAAACAAAAAAGAGGGGAAAACAAGGTCAGTGGGCGTAAATCCATGCCATTGTGCATGCCGTAAAGGGGCGAATACAAACTCCTCCGTTCCCGGAGTATTGACGATGATCATAAAACAAACGGTCATTCCCCTGAAAATATCCAGGGCAAGGGACCGGGAGGACTTAGCGGGTGCTGGTGCTTGAGCCATAGTGGGATTCTTGCGATAAATCTATTCAAAAAAGCACAAACATCCCCAGCGGACATAAATTTCCTCATAAAATAGTTGTTGTCAGGAGCTTGCGTTTTATTAACGGCAATTTATTTTCAAAAAAATCGCAATATGTCTACTTTTGAAACGTTTTTTGTAACTGACCTGTCCTGATCATGATCCCTTAAAACTCTTTTGTCGCAGTCTTGAAAACCAAAACGCGCTATTCAGGTCTCAGGACCTTTTTACTGGTAGCAGCCCTTGCATCCTTTTGTCTGGCAAAAGCACAGCAGACCGTTATTCATTTAAAGACCGGCCAGCTTCGTGCCGAGCGCAATATTTCCAATGCCAGTTTCCGTCCCGATTCTCTTCGCGCCGCACATTATAATCAGAAATATTACGCGGTTGTGCAGTTTGATCAACTACCCGATTCCCTGCAGAAAAAGGAGCTGGCCGAAAATGGCATCCGCCTTTGTGATTATGTATCCGATCGCGCCTGGACAGTCGAACTGCCTGACAGTTTTTCCACAGACGTACTTCGCCGGTTTAAAGCCTCAAGCCTGGTGCGGATGACGCCGGCGTTAAAGATCCATAGCCGCCTTCAGCAACACCCGGAAGATCTCCAGGATGGCAGAAGGTTGATTGCCGTCAGCTATTTCGGAAGTCTGTCATCCAGCGAAGTGGAAAAGGCGGTATCGGCCGCTGGAGCCACCATCGTCCCTTTCAAACTGCAGCCGCCCAATACGCTTTTTGTCCGACTGCCGGATGTGACAGCCCTGCGAAAGCTGGCTTCCCTGCCATTTATCAGCTTCCTGGCCTCTCAGCCGATCACGCCAAAAACGCTGAACAATAATAACCGGGCAGCCCATGGAGTCGATGCCGTCTCCTACTCTTCCACCCAGGGACGCAACCTGATGGGAGATGGCGTAACAGTCGGGATCGGCGACGAAGGCGATCCTAATCAGCACGTGGATTTCACGGGACGCCTGATCGACCGGAATCCAGCTGCGGCAAGCAGACACTCCACCCACGTCACCGGCACACTCGGAGGCGCCGGCTTAAAAAATCCAATGTACAAAGGGATGGCCCCGCACGCCACCCTGATCAGCCAGGTCTATGGAGATATTTTGAACGATGCGCCTACTTATATCACGGATTACAACATGGTGCTCACCAATAATTCCTGGACTTATTATGACGGCGGCTGCGGCAACGAGGGGGAATACGACACTTATGCCTATTACACCGACGCCCAGCTTTATACCTATCCGTACCTCCTCCACGACTTTGCTTCGGGCAACGACGGCCAGGGCACCTGCTCGCCCTATCCCGTTCAATATGCCACTGTAAAATCGGGTTTTCAATCCGCAAAGAACGTACTTACAGTCGGGGACGTCAGCAATATCAGCACCTGGAATTACCTGATCAATGCCGGTTCCAGCGCCGGCCCGGTGACAGACGGACGACTGAAACCCGAGATCGTTGCCGGCGGAACAGGGATCATCTCCACCATTCCCGTCGACGACTATGCCGGGATGGATGGCACCAGTATGGCTACGCCTGCCGTCACGGGTTCTCTTGCGCTGCTGGTCCAACGCTACCGGCAGCTGCATAGTAACGCCAATCCTTATGCGGGACTGGTCAAAGCGCTGGTCTGTAATACCGCGACCGATATGGGTAACCCTGGTCCCGACTTTATTTATGGTTTCGGTTCGCTGAATATCCTTTCTGCCATCGAATCGATGGAGGCCAATCAATATTTCCTGGGTTCCATACCCAACAACGGCTCCGGCATTGCCTCTATCACCATTCCCTCCGGCACGTCGCAGCTGAAAGTAATGCTGTACTGGCCCGACTATCCGGGAACGCCTTATGCCGCCAAGGCCCTTGTCAACAATCTCGACCTGACCGTCACCGATGCATCAGGAACTATACACCGGCCGTTGATCCTTAATCCAGATCCGGCGCACGTCGGCGATGTGGCGGTGGAAGGTGTCGATACGCTCAATAATATCGAACAGGTCGTATTCAATAATCCGACCGCGGGAACCGCTACCCTGACGGTAAAGGGAACCAGCGTCCCTGCTGGGCCGCAGCCCTTCTTTCTCGTTTACCAGATCGTCCAACCCGGCGTCCGCGTTCTCTCGCCGGTAGGAAAGGAAACCTGGAATCCTGCAGCCGCCTATACGATTCGCTGGATGGCCACCGACCCCGACGTCAACACCTTTACGGCAGAATATTCATTGAACAACGGCAGCAGCTGGACGACGATCAGCAATTCCGTACCCGCGACCGCCCGGCATCTCGACTGGACGACGCCGGACACCAACTCTTTACAGGCGCTGGTCCGTATTACCCGGAACGGCACGGCCTACAGCGATATCAGCGACACAAATTTTATACTCTTGGGAACGCCGCCTTATCTTGCTTACAACATCCCATGTAAGGGCTATGTCCTCCTGGGCTGGGGAGCAGTCCCCGGCGCTACCCGTTACGATATCCTGATGCTGAAGGGGGCTGCCTTCCAGAAGATCGCGGATACCACGGCAATCTCTTATCTTGTAGATAATCTGAATAAAGATTCGAATTATTATTTTGCTGTCCGGGGTGTCATCGGCACTACACCCGGCGCCTACACAACCGTGGAGGCAATCGCCAACAGCGGTCCGGGCGGCTGCACCCTCTCCAATTTTAACAACGACTATACCATCGACTCGCTGATCGCGCCAATCACCGGACGACTGAATACCTCGACCCAGCTTAGCAGTTCCACGCCGATCAAAGTACGCATCAACAATCTGGGCAGCACGGCTTCCGCAACGCCCTTTACGGTCTCCTATAGCATCAATGGCAGCGCTGCCGTTACCGAAACCCCTCCCACGACCATTGGCGCGCATAGCAGCTATACGTATACGTTTACCAGTACGGCTGATCTGTCCGCTGCAGGTTCCTATACGCTGCAGGCCTGGGTTAGCTTCCCTGGTGATCCGGCTCTGGGCAACGACACGCTGACGACCGTTATCAGGCAGCTTACCAACGCCCCGATACCGCTCAGCAACACCTTCACGGAAGGATTCGAGAACGCTGCTGCGGTAACCTATACGGCAGCAACGACCGGATTTACCGGCGATGACCGCGTTGATTTCCTGACCAGCAACAGCAACGGAAGAGTCCGCACCTCCATCAATACTGGCTTCGCGCATTCGGGCGGCCGTTATGCTGCGCTCGATCAGGCCCATTATACCGGCGTCACTACAGCCGACAGCCTGATCACGACATTTAACTTAAGTAATTATTCTTCCGCCGATCAGATATGGGTGGACTTTTATTACCGGAACCAGGGTAACGATTCGGTCAGAGGCGCTAACAAAGTATGGGTACGCGGTAATGACCAGGCCGCGTGGGTCCCCGTATTGGTACTGGACACGAATCCATCCAATATCGGTATCTACCAGGCTTCTCCGCACATCGATCTTTCCGGTGCCCTGGCAGGTGCGTCGCCTGTTCAGACGGTCAGCAGCAGTACTCAGATCTGTTTTGGCCAGGAAGGCTATACTTCTGCCAATTCCGTCGTAGCAGACGGCTCCCTTGATGACGGTTATATCTTCGACGATATTACGCTTACCCGAAGCCAGGGGGACGTAGGTATCGCCGCCCTGGTCAACCCAACCACGACCAATACCTGCGCGCTGTCCAGTACGGAGGTCATCAGTATAAAGGTCAAAAATTACAGCAGCGCCGCGATTTCCAATATCACCGCGGCCTATATACTCAACGGATCGACAGTGACCGAGACGATCCCGACCATCGCCGCACACGACTCGGTCATTTATACCTTTTCGACAACAGCTGACCTCTCGGCCTATACTACTTATACCCTTGGCGCATGGATCCATGCTGCAGGCGATAGCTATCTGCACAACGACACGCTGACCACCGTCAGCATACAGACGACCCCGCTGATCTCTACTTTCCCCTACCTCGAAGGGTTCGAGAGCGGGGCTGCCTACTGGCGGACCGGCGGTATCAACAGCAGCTGGCAATGGGGCATGCCCTCAGGCACGCTCATCAACAAGGCCGCCAATGGTTCCAGCTGCTGGAAAACCAATCTCACAGGGAATTACAACAGCAGCGAATTGTCTTATCTGATCTCTCCCTGCTTTGACCTGACCGGCCTCAGTCAACCCACGCTTTCCTTTAGTCATATCTTCCAGACGGAAGACGACTGCGCCTGCGACTATCATTACGTCGAATACTCGACTGATGGCGTGACCTGGAACAAGCTGGGCGCGGCGGGCAGCGGCACCAACTGGTATGATGACCCCAGCACCCAATCCTGGCAGCTTTCCGATACCATCTGGCACGTATCCAGCATCCCCATACCCGTAAAAGCGCCAAAAGTGTCCTTCCGCTTCGTGATGAAAAGCGATGAAGCCGTCACCTATGCCGGCGTCGGGATCGACGACATCCACGTCTTTGACAAGGCAGCGGTCTATTCCGGCCCCGACATCACCAGCGGACTTACCCAAACCGTCAGCGGTTCCGGCTGGGTCAATTTCGACATCGGCGGAAAACGTGTAGCCGCCATCAATCCCAACGGGCAAAACCTGGGCAGCACCAGCGTAAAAGTTTATTTCAATCCCGGCGGGACTGTCCGCAACGACGGAAGTCAATACTATCTCGACCGGAATATCGTGATACAGCCCGCCGTTGCCCCTATCGCCACGGTAGGCATACGGTTCTATTTCCTCGACCCGGAGGCAGACAGCCTGATCAAAGCATCCGGGTGTACGGTATGCAGCACCATACACGACGCCTATCAATCAGGGGTTACCCAATACAGCAGTCCCGGCGCGCCGACCGAAGAGAACGGAAGTCTC
The DNA here is from genome assembly GCA_015654595.1 of Chitinophagales bacterium. Taxonomy (GTDB): domain Bacteria; phylum Bacteroidota; class Bacteroidia; order Chitinophagales; family Chitinophagaceae; genus Puia. Next base: position 19,996 of record JAATGQ010000014.1, read on the forward strand.
GGCGACGATCTCAGCGGAACCCGGACCTTCCATCTGCCCCATCAGGACGTAACCGTCATTCCATACGACAATGGCTATTACGCGGAATACAATGTGAGCGGCTTCTCCGAATTCTGGATCAACAATGGCGGAGCCGCCGCCGACCAGCCGCTGCCTGTTGTGCTGCTCTCCTTCACTGCTGTGAAGCAGGGAGAACAAGCCCTGCTTCAATGGTCCGTTTCGACTACCGGAGACAGCGAGCTCAATCGGTTTATCATAGAAAAAAGCCTGGACGGTGTGCAATGGAACCCGCTGGATTCCGTCACCGCCACGACAGGCAGCCCCAATACCGCCAGCTACCAGTATACCGACCCCAGTCTTCATCCCGGGACAAATTACTATCGGATCAGGCTGATTGACATCGACGGAAATTATACCTGGTCTCCCGTCCGGACCGTCACCGGGTCGGGAGCGGCTGGCATCAGCATCTCTCCGAACCCGGTGGTCAATGGGAGCTTTACCGTCACCAGTTCGGTTATCTTCCGGAGTCTGCGGCTGATGGACGCGTCCGGAAAGACGGTCCTTCGCAGCAACAGTCCCGGCTACCAGCAAGTCGTATCGACTGCCAGTTTCGCCCGCGGTATTTACGTGCTGATGGTCGACACCGACGCCGGGACAGTGGCGCAAAAGGTTTTTGTTAAATAGCTGTCCCCCATAGCCCGAAGCTCCTTATATTTGTCCGCTTTCCGTCTGCCGGAAAGCAAATATTTATAATGCCCGTCTGCCGGCAGTCCGACAGGACGGGCGGCGCCTATTCTAAACTGAAAAATTATTATGAATTTTAAACGAGCGAACAACATTACAGGCTGGATCGTTGGCCTTATCGCCTGTACCGTCTTCGTCATGACAATGGAAGCCACCGGCAGCTTCTGGGACTGCGGTGAATTTATCTCCAGCTGCTACAAGCTCCAGATCCCTCACCCTCCCGGCGCCCCGCTGTTCGTTCTGATGGGCCGCTTCTTTATCATCCTGTTCGGCGACAACCCACATACTGCCGCCCGCGGCGTCAACTTTATGAGCGCTATCGCCAGCGGCCTCTCCATCCTTTTCCTGTTCTGGACCATCACCCATTTTGCGCGCAAGCTGGTGCAGAAAGGAGATACACAAGCCGAGCCAGATAAGCAACAAACCTTTCTCATCCTGGCTGCCGGCATCGTCGGCGCCCTCGCCTATACGTTTTGCGACTCCTTCTGGTATAGCGCGGTCGAAGGTGAAGTTTATGCCTCTTCTGCTTTTTTCACGGCTCTCGTCTTCTGGGCTATCCTGAAATGGGACCAAAGCGGCGATAAACCCGGCGCCGACCGGTGGATCGTATTTATTTTCTTTATGATGGGTCTCTCCATCGGCGTCCACCTGCTCAACCTGCTGACCATTCCCGCGATCGCGATGGTCTACTATTTCAGAAAATATAAATTCTCTCTCTGGGGGAGCATTGCCGCCTTCGTGATCGGCTGCGCCATCACCGGCCTTGTGCAGGTCTTCATCATTCAATATACCATCAAAGGCGCAGGCGCATTTGATATCTTCTTTGTCAATAATCTGCACCTGCCTTTTTTCACCGGTTTCGGCACTTTCTTCCTGCTGCTGGCCATTATACTGATCATCGGTATCCGTTGGGCGGTAAAAAAAGGTTACTATTTTGTCAAGATAGGTCTTTGGAGCGTAGCCTTTATGCTGCTGGGTTATTCCACTTATTTTACGACGCTTATCCGCAGTAATGCCGATCCCGCCGTAGATATGTATAATGTCGATAATCCCGTGAGCCTTGCCGGCTATCTCAGCCGTGACCAGTACGGCGACTGGCCCATCCTCTATGGTCCCGATTTTACGGAACAGCCGCCCCAGGTAGAAAAAGGCGATCTGTATGCCAAAGGCACAACCCAGTACGAAGTGGCGGGTAAAGTAGTCGGCCAGGACTGGGGCAATACGCCGGGCGCCCATTTCTTCCCCCGCATGTACAGCAGCAATAACGAGCGCAACGAGATCGACACCTACAAGAAATTCTCCGGCATGGGTGACGGCGATCAGCCCACCATGGCCGACAATATCAAGTATTTCCTGAATTACCAGACCAATTGGATGTTCCTTCGTTACTTTATGTGGAACTACTCCGGGAAACAAAACGACCTCGAGGGTTTTGGCAATGTACGTGACGGCAACTGGATCACCGGTATCTCCTTCCTCGACAATATGCGTCTCGGTGATCAGAGCAGGCTGCCAGACAGCATCCACAAGGACAATAAGTCCTACAACCGGATGTACATGCTGCCGCTGATCCTTGGATTCATCGGACTGATCTTCCAGTTCAACCGCGGAAAGAAGGATTTCTGGGTTACCCTCTGTCTCTTTTTCTTTACGGGCTGGGCGGTCGTTATCTACCTTAACCAGGCAGGCCTGCAGCCACGCGAGCGGGATTACGCCTACGCCGGATGCGAATACGCCTTTGCGATATGGATTGGTCTTGGCGTGCTCTGGGTAGCCGAAGGGCTTGAAAAGTATGCGCTTAAAGGCAAGCCTTCCATGGCCGGCTATGCGTCTGCGGGACTTTGCTTCCTGGCAGTCCCCGTACTCATGGGCAACCAGGAATGGGACGATCACGATCGCAGCAAGAAGACCCTGGCCCGCGATCTTGCCCGCGACTATCTCGAAAGCTGTCCTCCCAACGCCATCCTCTTCTCTTTTGGCGACAACGATACCTACCCGCTGTGGTATGCCCAGGAAGTAGAAGGCATCCGCCCCGATGTCCGCGTGATGGTCAATACCCTGCTGGGAACCGACTGGTATATGAACCAGCTTCGGTATAAGGTCAACGAAAGCGCGCCTTTCGACATGATCTTCACCCCCGACCAGATCCTCGGCGACAAACGCAACGTAGCTTATTTCAACGATAAGATGACCGGATTCGATCCCGCGAAGTCTTATGATCTGTATACGGTGCTGAAAGACGTCGTTGCAAGCGATGATCCCAAATACACCACTGCAGCCGACAATGGGGCCACCATCAACCTGGTGCCTACGCATAAATTCACGGTACCGGTCGATTCCGCCGCCGTCATCCGCAATGGCTATGTTCACCCCGGCGACAGCATCGTCAGCCAACTGCATCTCGACCTGCCAGCTGAAAAACGCTACCTGCTGAAGAATGACCTGGCCATCCTCGCTATCATCGCGACGACCAAATGGCAGCGTCCGGTCTGCTTTACCTCCACACAGGAACTGAATGATCTCGGTCTGTCCAAATACGTCCGGCTGAAAGGGTTGTCCTATCAACTGGTTCCCGTCGAAGGGGATCCCCGCGGCGGCGACAATGTCGACAATGCCGATGCCTACAAGACCATCATGGAAAAGTTCGCTTACGGCGGCGCAGGCACTCCCGGCGTCTATTTCGACGAAGAAAACCGCCGCCACCTGAACGCGATCAAATTTGCGCATGCCCAGCTGGCCGAAAGCCTCGCGGGAGCCGGCAAAAAGGATTCAGCCCGCAAAGTGCTCGAATATTATGATCACCAGGTGCTCGAGTCCAATTTCCCCTACGGGATGACCTCTAATCAGAACAATCTGCACGACTATTTCTCGTTCCGGTTCCTGGAAGCCTGCTACGCCGCAGAAGACTGGACACTGGCGAAAAAGGTCAACGCTTCGGTGAAGAAGGATCTGCAGCAGCAAATGCGCTATTATGCCTCTCTTGGAGAAAATATATCCGACGAACAACTCGCTATCAATGCCCAGATGCTTCTGCAGGGTAAAGGCGGCAACCTGTCCGACCGGCAGATGGAGTTCGCCAGAGATATCCTTTCTTCCTACCAGATGCTGATGCAAATCGCCGACTGGGAAAAACAATATGCGAAAGGAACGCCGCCGCCGGCTTCGCCCGCTCAGCCGCTGAAATAATAAGCCGGTTGATATACTAATGAGCCATCTGTGTAAGCAGATGGCTCATTTTTTTTTGCCATTCTCTACTTCTCTAGTATATTTGTGGACATAAGGTATAACCATGCGCCACGCATCTCAAATATTGTCCTTCACTGGTAGGTACGGCAACCGTTGCTGTTGTTGCTGTTGA
>JAATGQ010000256.1 GCA_015654595.1 Chitinophagales bacterium
AGCCTCAGTAAATCTGGCTTGTTAGCATGTAACAAAGAAGCTAATCGCTCTACCTGTTCTCTTTTGGCTCTGCGTTCACCACGTTCAATTTTGCTGAACATAGGGGTGTCTATTTCAAGACTGGCAGCTAACTGCCGTTGCAATAGACCCTGGCTTTCTCGCAACTCTCTAAGCTTTTCACCAAATTGCATGGCCTGCTAATTTATGACTTGTCAATTTTTGGCTAATGTAAAAAAAGAAATGGAAAGTAAAAAGTACTATCATCCATATCTCGTTAGTCTAGCTCATAAATCTTTTGATACGCCTCCTGCATCTGCTCAATTTCAGTGTCAGTAAGTTTGTCAAAATACTCACGCCTTCTTTTCGGGAATACACCCTTGTTCTGATGAAGGAAGGTTAACATTTGCGCGATATGTTTATCCGGCATATCAACAATTTGCTGGATCGCCCGTTTCGCCTCATCGAAACGCTGAACGAACGCCAATTCCTCCGGCATATCTTGCTGTATAGTATCATGGAGTGTTTGGACCAGGTAAAGACATTCCTCCGTCAGATCGGGATACCGGAAATAGCCTTCGACTTCCTCCGGATTGAGTATCTCCACCTCTCCTATACCAGAGGTCGAAAACCTGACGCGCCGCATCAGTGGCTTCGAATATTTCTCTAGGATCGCATCATACTCTTTGATATTATTGAGCATGTGGGCTGATACGGGGATGATGAGTCCCTTGGGGACCTTTTCGTCATGCGTCAACACATCGTGTATCAAGAACCGGTGCAGGCGGCCATTGCCATCTTCAAACGGATGGATAAAGACAAAACCGAAGGCAATTACTGCCGTTCTGATCTCTGGGGATGTTATACCAGCCGTCTTCAAAGTCAGTGCCTGTAGTCCGTCCATGAGTGAGATCATAAGGACGGGCGGCGGGCAGATGTAGTGAAAGATCTCCTGGCCATTTCCTAGCGATTGCCCAATATAATTTTGAAAATCTCGGTATGCAGCAGTGGCGAAGCGGGGATCGACGATGGCATTCTGCAACATGACAAGCCGGCTTTCCCGGAGCATTTGTTCGTTGGTTTCTGAACCGGCCATCTGCAGCAAAGCAATGAACTTCTGGGTACGGTCCGGGGAAGGCTTTTCCTTCTCTATTTCGTACGACGATTTCGTCTCCTTGCTATAGAGGTAATTGGTTGCCCGCCTGAATATATCTTCCGGATAGTCCGCCTTCAATGCTTCTATTTTAGTTGTCAAGTCCTGACCTAACAAGTGCCCTAGTTCCCGTGTTCTGCGGACGATCGGGCAATACGCGCGAGTACCCAGGAGATTGTCGTTGATCCGCCAGCGGGCATTCTTTTCTGTTCGCCCGGTGAAGTATTTGTCAGGATCGAGCAGATCAGTATAATTGCCGGAAATCGGACGAGTAAGGTGGAGTAGCTGCCCTGTCAGGAACTCGTACCAAAAGCCGATTCTTCTTGCGGATCGACCAGCGGGCGATTCCATCACAAAGCGCTCGATCTCCGCTCGTGACGTCCGTTGAAAAACAGTCTGTAGAAAGTCAAGTTGAAGATCATCGTATTTTAGGAAAAATTCAATGTGGTGCACGGGGTTGTTTTCGTCGGCTACGGCATATTTGATACCGTAGTCCTGCTCAATATTGCCTTTCGACGTCAAGCGAATCGCCACATTATCCGCTATGTAGGAACTGTGTGTCAGCGTATACTGTGACAGCTTAAAACGTTCTTTGAGCCATTCACCCCCGACCGGTCTTGCCTCCATTTCGCTGTTTTGATGATTAGGTACTGTAAAATTAGTTTCAGCTACTGTAAAATTGATAAAAAGGCGCATCCTTTACTGTAAAACTAATGCCGCCCAAAGAAAATGGACCATTAGTAAGTACTGTAAAGCTGATACAAGATACCGTAAAACTGATAAAAAATTAATTTTTTACTGTAAAAGTGATATTTAGGATTTTGGTATGGCATATATCTTGACCGGGGGATGAAATGATCTATTTCTGGCAGTGTTTGCCTAAACGCTCGAAACCCAATTCCCATACTTTCTCACCAAATAGTCCATCACCTTCTTTTTTTCAAACAATACCTTCCTTCCAATTTTCAATCTTGGAAAATCTGGGTCTTTCATTAGATTGAATATCAACCGCTCCGACATACTAGTAAAATACGCCAAAGCCTTAATATCAATCAATCCTTGTTCCATGTTCACCGCCGGCCCCTCTGCTTTGTCTACAAGCAATGTCGTCGTCTTCGTCCGTCTATTCCAAGTTTCGATCTTGTTCATTCTTTGCCTTACTTTATAGTTCCGCTGACCGCAAGGCAAAGAACAAAACTTAGTTGACATCTTCTTAGCAATAAAATTTTTCCCACAATGTTGACAGATGCGCTTTAATTCTAGATTACTACTCATGGAACCGAACATATAAAAAAAATCGCATGTATCAATGCCGTACAATGATGTATGAGTTAGCTTCAGACTGCATGAGACTGCACACTCCTGTAATTATTTCACGAAAAACAGCTCCGATTTTGTACCCTTTTAAAATTGCCAAAAAAGGTACAAATTAGACATAAATAAGGGAAAATAAACTGGAATACGATGTTGTAATAATGTCTTAAATATTGATAATCAATCAAATAATATATTCATTACTTTCTGATCAGAAAATAAAACTAACTGATTTTCAGGCTTTTACAAGACCTACTTCCCAATACAGAATATACTTTTGCGCATTGGACGCGGGTTTCGGAGGAATTAGTGACAGATTAGTGACAAGTCTTTCCCGATAGCGTTCTAAGTTTACTTCATCCCGGTCCTGCACTTGTATTATCCATCTAACCCAATGGTTCAAAAATATCCCTCATATCCATAAGCACTTCTCATTTCCTCCTCATACATGCTCTCTATATAATCTACATAATCAGTATATTTGGCAAACACATCTGCTGTGTAACGTAGAAGTATCATAGACTTGTCAAAGACTTCTTTTATATCCAATAAATTAATCGTGTCACTATATTCAAAAACAACATTGTTCTTTTTATCCACGGGGTATCGAAAAATATAAGAACCGCGATCTAAAATATCAAACTGTACAGTTAGTTTTTCAACCTCTGCACAATAGTTATCAAACTCCTTCATATCTCCTTCCTCAACATCAATATCATGCTTAACTTTAAGAGCTTTAACAGTTGCGTTAATATGGAGCTTAAAACCATTAAATAAATCTTTGAGATTATGACTATCTGAGTTTGTAAAATCCTTCCTTTCTGAGTACTTTTCAAAGTATCGTATATTGGCCTTGAACCCAAGTTCTAAAGAATGTCTTGCCATAAAAAGCATTGGATATGCTACGGTATCAATAGATATCCTATTCTGATCCACATCGTCCACTAATCCATTAAATGCGGTTTGATAGGCATTAAGATAGCTCCAAAAATTTAAATAACGGCCGATATATGCTTCAAACTTTGCCCTCGTAGCCCTTGCTTTATTATCCATTATTTTTAATATATTTATATATGTTGCTATTTACACCACTAAGATATTGTTTGCTCGTAAAAATCTCTTTACTATGGCGTCTTTTTTCTCAAAATTCTTTAGCAAGCCGAAAAATACTCGAGAAGATATTAGTTATTCAGCAGGGCTTGAAGCATTTAGAACAGGCTGCTCACTTTCAAGCAAAAGGCAAGATGATGACGCAATTAGGCATTTCGATATTGCCATCAAAAATGGGGTCGTCGAAGCTTATGAGCAACGCGGATACTGTTTACAGTCCCTTGGCTTTTTTATCGACTCCATAGAGGATTTTACTAAAGCGATTGCGGTCAACCCGAAAGACTGTAATTTATATTTTTGCAGGGGTATTGCCCGGCATACTGTAGGCGACCTGGCTTTAGCAATTTCAGATAAACATCTTGCTATAGAATATTCAAAATTAAAAAATCCTGTCAACTCTCAAAGAGATGAAATAGCAAAGGCTAAAGGAAGCAACTCATTAACCGAATATTATGAGTTGTACATGGCACTTTGGGAAAGAGATTTAGAATTTGATATTCAAACGAGAGATAAGTTCAACAAATTAAAAGAAAGCGGGCTTGAAAAGGATATTCAATTCGCAAATCAGCTTTTGGCAACACATACCCGAATCTGGGATTCCAATTTAAAAAGGAGGTAGGCATCACTTACACAACTTAAAAACAGTATAGCCGCCCTCCGGATTAAACACCTTCAAGGAGTCGCTTGTCAGGAAATATACGTTCCCTCCCATTCCTTTGTTTTCTCTTTCCAGCCGGTCATTTGTATAGATTTTCCCGTCCCTGACCTTACCATTTACAGTCTCCTCAAAGTCTTTGTATTTATAGAAAAAAGTCAAAGTGTCCCCCTGTATTGTGACATTGTAAAAGCTACCTTCAAGCAACTCATTGCAGTACCTTTTAGATGTGGAAACAATATTTTCAACGTTCGCACTTGAGCTTTCGTTGTATTCCACAGGGCTAAAGGATTTTACAAATTTCTTCCATTCCTCGGTAACATCTTTTTGCTCGATAACTTCCAAAAATCGTTCATCCCCTTTCAATGGGTCAGTCCCCTTTATGACACATTGAATATAAAACTTGTTAAGTGGATAGGAGATATATTCTTTGGTCAGTCTCAATGAAGATAATTTATATCTTTTCTCATTATTTGGCAAAAGTTGTCCCTTAAGATAATCCTGATATGAATCTAAGATAATAGGTTGGGGATCTATTTGTTTATTAGTTATTTCGTTTCCATTATCCAGTTTGATCACGATCCTTAATTCAATTACCACATCTTTTACTATACCGCTGGTAGCATTCTTAATAATTCCCGTTTCATCATACGAGATCGCATATTCGGAACCATAGGGAACTTTCTTAAACCCTGATTTTGTCACTGTAATCGGATAGTCCCCAGACGTGTAATCTTCATCTTCGATTTGAACATTGTTAACATTATGACAGGCGAATAAAGTAAAAAGGGGTAATAAAAAGGAAACAAAAGACTTAATTCTGGAATTCATAAGTAAATAGTTTGCCCTAAAAATACCCATAAAAAGCTAATACTCACACCTGTATGTGTGTCTTTTTTCACCCCGTTCTCGTACTTGCACCTGTACAAGTACTATGGGTAAGCCTTCACACAGTAAAATAGAGCAATATATCATTGATAAAGTCCGAGAAAGACGGCTAAAGCTGAACATTTCCCAGGCTGAGCTTGCTCATCAACTGGATGTCTCAGAAGGGTTCATTGGTAACGTGGAGAGTCCAAACTATCGGGCTAAGTACAATATTAACCACCTCAACGCCATTGCCAAGATTTTTAAGTGTTCCCCTAGGGACTTTTGGCCTAAAGAACCGATTTAGATTGAGCGTAACGTAAATCGACGATCTCCGTCAGCCTGAACCAAGCCTACTACCGGAAGGAGATCATCGAGATTTGATGGAGGCCCACATGCTTTAGACGCATTCTGCCCTAAGACATATCTCGTTTTGCCCCAGTCCGCAATTGGCATAAAAAAATCCCCTGCCTTGGGGAAACGGAGGAAGCCGGAGATTACAGTTTGCGGAACTTACCCTGCCCATACCGCTCCAGCAGGCTTTGCTTTATAAAACCATCCAGATAGCGTTCCGCAGTTTTGTACTTGATATTCAACTTTGCCGCCACCGCATCGAACTGCACTCGAGTACATTCCGCGGGCAGTGCTTCATAAAGTGCCCTGGGCTGTGCCTTCAGTTTGGCGGTTTGGGAAGAATCCTCCATCCTGCTATATACTCGTTGTACATGATACAGCAGGGTATCGATGATACGCAAGGCGCATTCGAAATCGGCATCTGTAGCATAAATCCGTTCCGGCAACCGATCGTTTTCCGACAAGGTGCGGACAACGGCAAGGATAATTGCAATCCTGTAGGAAATCAGACCGGCACGCATAATGCTGGCTTTGATGAAATCACCGTACTGGCTGATCAACTCGTCCAATCGCTTTGCAAAGTACTGGTTGAGTATGTCTTCGTGGTGTGGCCTGAGGTGAACTACACAGTCCCCTTTATCATATTGTCCTTCCCACCATTGAAGCAGTTTCTCTCCTGCTTGATCGAACAGAGCGGCCAGATCGTTGCCCGATTCCTGTCGGATGAACATATTCTTCCAGACGTGCTCTGACCGGAACTCATAGAACAAGAACCGGCTGAAAAGACCGTTTTCTACACTATCCAGCAGATTGTTAACTTGATTGAACGTTCCACTTAATACAACCGATAATCGGGAGCTTTCAACCATGACTAGTTTATTCTCTGCAGTTACCCGGGATAACGATACTGATTCGTGATGGAAGGCGCTGCGGAGGATTTCACTGAAGTTGCCCCAGTCATTTTTAAATGTCCCGGCAAGGGCATCTGCCTCTGTCTCCATGATCACACCGAAACGTCCATTGGCGTCCAGGAACTGAATGATCTGCGAAACAGAGATATTAGCAGGAATATACATAGTCTGCTGCCGTGGCGGTAATGGCTTTGGTCCTTGGTGACCGTTCGCATTATAGTCTGCCAGTTCTGCTTGGTATGTCTCCATCTCCTGCTTATACCTTTGCTGCAGGGAATCCTGAATCTTAGACCCCAGTTTGCGACTCCATCTCATCACACCCTTACCGGATGCAGGTGGTGCGGATATAAACAAGTAGAGGTTGGCTCCTATACGATCCCTGTCATGTTCCCCGCAAACACTTGGGAAAAAGGAACTTACAACCCCCAAGGCCGATAAGAGCAGGACATCTTTATCCCTGCGATCCTCAAACTGGTCACACAGCCGTTTGAAAAAGTCTGGCAGCCTCTCGTACACCATTTCCGGTATGAAAGGGGTATATTCTTCGGCATCAGGAATTTCTAGCGTGGTTAACAGCTCCTCGGTGATTTGGTCAACGCCTTCTCTTGCATCTTCAGTCTGTACATCACAGGAGGCAATTTGCTCCTTTAATGTGTCAATATCTAAACCCAATTTGACATAATCTGACACATCCTTGCCACCTGCTTCCCGGAGTGATTTTTCCCAGTCAAATCCAACGACATTAAAATCCGACTTCAGTTTTGAAACGATTCCTGCTGTTTCTTCTTTCCCGGTTGGGTCATCGTCATACATCACAATGATACGTTTATACCAATGGAATAATATATCGGTGGCCAGCTGAGGGGCAGCGGCCGTTTCGCTGTTAAAGCATACAGCGTCGTAGCCCAAGCTAGTCAGCGTAAGCACGTCCTTTTCTCCGCCTGTTATGATTAAAGTCTCCTGCTGGTCATAGCCAGACCGTCTATTCCGGCTCAATATCTGATTGAACCCGAAAATATAATCGCGGGGTTTTTTACCCACATACCAGAACCCTTTCGGGTCGGGTTTGTACATTTTGGAGAAGTAAGCATCCTCGTATGCAATAACCAACCCATCTCGGCAATTCTTAGCCTGAAGCTTCCCGTCTTTGTCAATGTACAAATATCTTCTGACGGCCTTAATATTATATCGCAGTAATACGTCCCTGATAATACCATACTGGGAGAAATAGGCCAGAGCGTCATCAACGGCGCTGGGGTATTCTTCTGTTAAAAGATCGAACCCGATGTAACTGACATGAGTCTCAGCCTTCTCTGCTTCTTGTCGCTGTGGGGCTGAAGAGGAAAAGCGCTGTTCTTTATTCGCAACCGATACCGGAT
>JAATGQ010000043.1 GCA_015654595.1 Chitinophagales bacterium
GGGTGCCAGGCTCGGTCCGCTTGTACTGGCAGTCCCCGCCCAGCCGTGTCGCCATGAATTGCACCAGGCGCGAGCCGATCCCACCGGCGTCGTTTTCCAGGCCGATGCCGCGTCCGCGATCGGCGACAGTCAGTCGATAGCCGGCGTCCCCGATGCAACATTCTTCAAAAAGGATGCCGTAGGAACAAAAAACAGACTCCCGGTCTTTGCTGTGCTGAAATCCAGCAACCTGTCGTAATTCCCTGCCGGCGAACCGATAAACATCGCATCGAGCATCTTCTTTACTGTGCTGAACGTGCTCGCATAAGCGATAAAATAAGTCCCCATCTCATTGGTCGACATATTTCCAAAGGGCAGGTTGTCGCGGATGATCTTGAGATCGTCGCCGACATTGGCCAAAGCAATATGGGAATTGGATGGCTTTTCATCATCCGTCATTTCAATATCATAGTCCTTTGATCTTCCGAATACCTTTTCCTGCTCTTCGACCGGCAACGCCTTGAAGGCCTTCAGATCATGGATATATTTCTGAACAAACAAATAACTCCCTCCTCTGTAGGCTGGATCATCATCTCCTACCAAGCCAAAGAAGGCGCGTTTTTCGCCTTTGGGATTTTCGGTGCCGTCTACAAATCCCATGATAGACCGGCCATCCCAATAGCGGAATCCATGAACCTCTTCCACAGGAACCGCCACCGGATCGAGGATTAAAGCCAGAGCTGCTGCCATATCATAACAAATACTGCTGCTGGCGCCCTTGATATGAAAATGCAGATCGCCGGGAGTAGCCACCGCCGTATGTTTTGCACCGACAATGGGTCTAAAATTCACCAGCTCCTTTGGAAGCGGCGTGGGAAGACCAAGCCGCAGCCAGGCTTCGTAGCCTATGCCCATTACTACAAGCGCCCCTGAGTCGGGAAACCGGGTCTCACCTGAATTATTAAGATTGATCACCAATGCACAAATCCTTCGGAAGGCGGCTGCAACATCCAGGTCCTTCTTAAAATTCCAGACCAGGAAGATAGTATTGTCACCACGATAATCCAGTACGTTTTGGGGCTCTGCGTTCATAGTTTGACGAGGTATCGCTTTCGATAGATTTTCGAAATTACGCTTTCTTTTTAAATTGAGTACTACCTTTGTGTAAACGCCTTTCACGACCGGCAGGAACAGCCATCAGCCGATAAGTTTCTTCTTTAATCTATGCCGGAAAGAATCGCGCGCGCTCCCATAGTGGACACCCCTTTATTATTGCCGCGGCCGAACCTGGATTTGCTAAGAAGCGCCAAGGCCATTGGGTGAAGAGACCGTATAGGCATCCGCCATCCTCCTTTCCTTCCCGTCGGCAAATGCTAGCATTACCTTTGCATGTCTTTCAACGATGAAAAACAAAACCCTCCTCTTCAACCCCGCTGCGGGCGGAAAAGACTCTATATCGACTGCCGCTTTAAAAGAAATGGGATTCGACGGGGAGATCATCATGGCCCGGAAAGAAGGGGATGTCTATGCACTGGCTAAGGAACTGGCCAGCCAGTATATTGCTGCAGGCATGGAAGACAAGGCGATGCTGGCTGTCTACGGCGGTGACGGCACTGTCATGGAAGCCGCCAGGGCGCTGTATGGGACCAAAATAGCGCTCGCGATCATCCCCGGCGGGACCGCCAATGTAATGGCCAAAGAGTTGAAGATCCCACTGCAGGCAAAGGACGCTGTCGATCTGTTGGCGACAGACTATCGATTACGCCCGATAGATATGGGGCTTGTAAATGGCTGCCCCTTTCTGATCCGGGTCAACATGGGGCTTTTTTCGGACATGATAACAGAGACGAATCCGGACCTGAAGGAAAAATGGGGACAGCTGGCTTATGGACTAACCGCTTTTCAAACACTGGGACGAGAGGCGGTGACTTTCCGGCTGAATGTCGACGGGCAGGCCCTCGAGCTGGATGCAGTAGCGCTAACGGTCACCAATGCCGGCAATGTAGGCAGGACGGGGTATTCTTTTCTGCCCGACATTCTTGTCGACGATGGGTGGCTGGACATTATCGCGCTGGACAAGGCGGATATCGGCTCTTTGCTAAGGGTTAGCGGAAGCATTCTGCTGCAAAAAGATTCGGCCGTATTGAAACACTGGAAGGCAAAAGAAGTATCGATCCGGCTTCCGGAAGGAAGCAGCTGGCTGTGTGATGACACGGAGGAAAACGCAATCGAACTGAATATAAAAATAGCGCCCGCCTCGTTGCAGGTAGTGACACAAAAAGACACCCATGAAACGCATTAAAAGTATATGGCTGCTGATCGTTGTATTCGTCCAGAAGATCTGGGACCAGGGACATCGGGTGCTGTTGGGTATACCGACCCTCAGACGAAGCCAGATAACGGCCAATCTTTACCTGGGCGGGCAATACAACTGGCGGGGGCTGCGGCTTTTGAGAGCCATGGGCATCACCGGTATCATCAATATGCGAATGCATTCCCTGTATGTGGAAGCGCGTTACCGAGGCTTGCAGTATCTGCATCTGCCAACTCCCGACAATACCGCGCCGTCGCTGGAAGACCTGGTGAAAGGAGCGGAGTTTGCCAAAACGATCATCCAAAACGGAGGAAAGGTTTATATCCATTGCCGCCAGGGTCTTGGCCGCGGTCCCACTATGGCGATCGCCTATCTGTTGTCAATGGGTGCAACGTATGCCGACGCCTTTGCCTCGGTAAAAAAAGTACGCACCTTTATAAACCCAAGGCCATCCCAGATAGCGCGTTTAAAAGAGCTGGAAGCCTGGTTTGAAAAGGGAAACAGGACGGAGAAGAAACTCACTCCAAGAACATAAAAATGGCTATTCCGAGGATTCCCAGAATGGCCCATCGCGCGATGTCTCCGCCGCGAGGCAAACCGCATATTGCGGCGGAAACGAAAGAGCCTGCCGATGGCATCGACAGGCTCTGTACTTAAGTCAAAAAGCTTACTAATGCTGTGCCCACCAGATGGGGGTCAACACGGCATCTGCGCCGCCAAGCGCGCTTACAGCGGCATTGTATCCGTTGACATTGCTGTTTGACAATGAAGAAGGATATTTCATACGCTGCGGTAAGAACTGTTGGCTAGCAGTATTAAAATTGCCAGAAGTCAATGCCGGTAAAGTTGAAATAGGCGATTCCAATACGACGTTCTCAAAGAACGGCAGACCTAGTCTCCGGTGATCACTCCAGGTTTCCAGCGGCAGCCAGGGTGTCTGTGCGATGAACTTTTGCGTGATGATCTTTGTCAGCGCATCATTTTTCAACGAACCATTTTTGTAAAGGTTGTTTGTGGGATACTTGATTGTGGTATCAGCAACCGCGTTCGTTCCGTCAATATAGCTTGCGGTGAAACCAGCAGCCGGTTCGGTAGTGTGTGTCCAGGCCACAGAAGTACCAACTCTGTTGTAATCAGTAGAGGCAATGTAGCTGGCAGTGTAGCCGGAAACGCCCCAGTAGTCAAAACTCCTGCTTATACCCGTTTCGTAAGCAGTCTGTGCATCGATAGGTGTAGTCCAGCCTCTGACAGCGCCTTCTGCGAGCAGGAAGTAGGTTTCCCATGCGCCAAAGAAGATACGTTTCGCCGTTTGGGTTCTGAACTTTTGCTGCAGGCTGGGCACTTTACCATTGGAAACACCAATGTTTAATATTGAATTAAGGTTGTTAATCACGCCTCCCTTTGCGCCCCAATTACCATCAGGCATGGGATTCCAGGTAAAGGCTGCATCAAATGGTTTAAAGTTGGTTTTGCCATCCGCCAGCTTGAAGGTGTCGGTCGTGCCCGGATCGATCGCGCCGCAGGTACCGCTGGGGTAAAGCGCAGCATTTGCGCTGTTGCCGGGGATGTAAAAGATCTGGAAGGCGCGGGGATCGATGGTATTGGGCAATCCGTCAAAATAATAAGGCGCATAGGGGTTGTTGGTCATCGTGGTAAACTGTACGGGAAGATATTGACCAACATAGTTGGCAGCCTTGATCTTGGACTGTGCAAGAGCCAGATTGTTCTGATCCGTAACAACGTTTGGCAGTTGGCTGGAAGTTGAAACCCCACCCAGATTTACCATCAGGTTGTTCAGCGTGACGGCTATCGGCGCCAGGTACCAGCAACGAGTATAAACTCCTGATAAATTGTTATATCCCGGAACTTCCTGTACTCCAAAATTTGTTGCATTGTCTGTGATAAAGTTGTTGGTCGCTGCTGCCGCTTCAAATTCAGCCTTTGCCTTGTCGGGATCAACCTCGGAAAGCCGCATCGCCAGTCTCAGACGCATCGAGTTCGCATATTGCTGCCAGCTCAACCAATTGTAGCCATAAGCCGGATCTTCCTTTGCAAGATCGGAGGAAGCTGCATCAACGCTTACGTCGATACCAGCACTTGCGCTGTCCAGTTCGTTGAGTGCGTAATAATAAACCGTCTTTACGTCAGAAAAGGTCGGATTGACGCCCTGAAAACCATTGATTGGCATAGGTCCAAAACAGTCGCTCATCTCTGTCAGCAAATAAGCGCGCCAGATCCTGGCGATCCAGTAGAGGTTTTTGGTATAAAGCTTTGCCGTACCTACGGCCTCTTGTTGCTGAGCAACGGTAATGGCGCTGTTAATATAGGACAGGGCGTTTGCCTGATTACCATAATACTCGCCAATCCACTCATCATTATAGCTGCCCCATGAGAAGGTGGCGCCATCCGCATCGGATATCTGATGGCCTGCAGCAGCCCAGTAAAGGATAAATCCACGCTCCGAAACGCCTGGATTCTGCTGGGCGGTCGTAATGGAATTGTCGATAAAATATTCCGTTTGTACCTGGTCGGTGGTCGCTGCCGTCGGATCCTGGTTGACTTCAGAAAACTTTTTACAGGAGAAAAGCAATACCGGGAGTAATGCATATAACACCGGGTATTTTATATTTCTATTTTTCATCGTCGTAGTGTTAATTGTTTTTAATGCTTAGAAGCCCAAAGAAAGCGTTACATAATAGGTCCTTGTAGAAGGAAAGCTTCCGCTTTCAAAACCAATGGCATTTGAACCGGTAGCATAGGCAGACTCGGGGTCTACGCCGTGCATATGACTCGTTATCATCCAGACATTGTTACAAGCGAAAGTCAGTGACGCTCTCTGAACGACTGATCCATCAATAATCTTCTTTGGCAAAGAATAGGACAGTTGCACGTTTCTAACGCGAATATTAGTAGCGCTGTATAAATTGGCTTCAGTGATCCCGGTGTTTCCTGTACCCAAAGCAGACCAGTATTGCTGTGGAGAAATCCTTGTCGTATTAGGTGTATAACCGCCGGAACCGTTTGACACTACACCAGCTACCACCATAGAATCCCGCTTTCCGTTGACGACTGTCGCCGCTGCAGTACCCGCGGTTTCCATGCTCGACAAAGTAAAAGAGTACATTTTTCCGCCCAGGCTAGCGTCGAGCAATACAGAAAGAGAAAAATGCTTATAAGAAAATTTGTTCGTCCAGCCGATGATCTGTCTTGCCTGCTGGTTGCCCAACAGGGTATCATAGGTTGTCTGCTGGGGAAGGCCAGCTCCGGACAGGATCAATTTGCCATAGTTGGGGTCTTTGGTATCGGTGACCCTTTGAAGCTTTGATCCATAAATTTCGCCATACCGATGACCTGCAATGGCGTCCACTGTGATCTGGTCGAAACCGCCCAGCTGATATTTTTGTACACCGGGATACAATGATTTCACTGTATTCTTATTTATCGCAAGGTTTAGGCTCGTTGTCCAACCAAATCCGTTGGAAGTGGAAGGTGACAGAATCTTCGCATCCGCGCTGACTTCAATACCCGTATTCTGTATATTTCCCGCATTGATAATTTCCTGGTTATAACCGCTCAAAGCATCCATAGGGAGGAAGATGATCTGGTGCGTCGCGTTCGATTTATACCAGGTAACATCCAAACCCAACACATCATGGAAGAACCGCAATTCGGTACCCACTTCAAAGGATTTTATCAATTCACTTCTGATATTGGGGTTGTACAACGTAGTATTAGAATAGGCCGTGGTGTTATTGTTCGGATCGAGTCCGATATAGTAGGTATTATAAAGCTGATGAGGGTCAAGGTCGTTACAAGCTGATGCATAACCAGCTCTTAATTTACCAAAGCTAAACCAGGAAGGCAGACTTCCCCCGTGATTCTGAATCATATCACTAAATACATACGACAGATTCACTGAAGGATAGGAAAATGCCCGGTTTGCCTTGCTCAAGGCAGAAGACCAGTCTGTACGCCAGGTAGCATTCAGGAACAGGAATTGATCGTAATTGAGTTCCATCGTACCATATACAGAGTTGATTTCTTTTGCAGAGTGCGACTGACTAAACGTCGGATTACCCTGTGCATTGTTGATCGTGAAAAGGTTTGGGACCCTTAAGGTTCCCGCACTTGCGTGAAACTGATCACGCTGCCAGGACTGAGTATTACCACCCACACTGATCTGGCCGCCAAACTTGTCAAACAGGTTTTCCTTTTTTGCTGTCACCAGGGCATTGTAATTGGTCTGGTAGTAAGTCTCGTTACCCAGACTGTAGCTACCTGATTCGTTACCAGGGCTGCCTGCATAGGTCATTGCATTCGAACCAGTATTATAGGTATCGTCCGACCCGACGATCTGCGCATCCAACCAGTCCGTAAACTGATACTTCAGCGAAGCATAAAGGATATAGCGATTGCGCGTATCCTGATTCAGCTGATATTTTGAAGCCCAGTAGGGATTAGTCTGGCTGCCAGGCTTATACCAGATCATGTCCCCGGCAGAATCAACTGAATGCTTGAACTGACGGATATCAAGGCTACGAGGAAAGGTGTTGAGGGTAAGAAAGATATTATTGGTGTTAGAACCCTCCAGCGGACGATTATAAGCATTTGCATTGCTGAACTGGATCTTGGTATCCAAGGTCCATCTTTGCTTCTGGCCAAATTTCGAAACTGCTCTCGCCGTAATATTGTTACGCGCCAGCTTAGAACCGGGAGCAATGCTCTTGTCGTCCAATCGGCTATAAGAAGCATAGACCGATGTTGCGCCATATTGCTGCTGGAAAGAGATATCCTGCGTTGAAATGACGCCATTCTTTAAATAATTGTGCGTATTATCATAAGGTCGGTAAGGAACGCTTTTCCCGGACCAATCTACAACACTCTGGCCGGTCATTTTCGGCCCCCAGCTCGTTGCAGCCGTAGCCTCGTACTGCCCATTGGACCCCTGGCCAAAAACATTCTGTGTTTTCGGATTAGTAAAAATGCTTTCAAAACCGACGGATGAATTGACCGAGATTCCTGTACCCGGCTGCTTAGACCCGCTTTTGGTGGTGATGATGATGACGCCGTTACCGCCTAAAGAACCGTAGAGCGCCGCGCCGGCAGGTCCTTTCAATACAGTAACGCTCGCAATATCGTTTGGATTGATATCGCTTAGTCCATTTCCCATATCCAAAGAAGGATTATAAAAATCGTCGGTACCCCCCAGCGTGCTTCTTGCCGAATTATTGGATATCGGCATACCGTCCACTACGATCAACGGCTGCGAAGTATTCGAGAGGGAGTTGTTACCGCGAAGTCGGATCTGGGAAGAACCCGCGGGGCCATTACCCGAACGCACAACTTGCAAACCAGCTACCTGCCCGGTAAGATCATTTGTAAGGTTCGGATCTTTGATCGCGTCTAATGTTTCACCCTTCACTTCCTGAACGGAGTAGCCGAGTGATTTCTTTTGCCTCTTGATACCCAAAGCCGTCACCACTACCCCTTCCATCTGATTCGACTTCGGATGCAGCACAATGCCTGCTCCGGCTTTATCAGCGGAAATTTCCAATGTCTCAAGCCCTGCATAGCTGATCTGCAGCACGGCGCCGGGCTTTACATTGATGGAAAAATGCCCCGACGCATCAGACGCCACAAAATTCTGTGTACCCTTTTCATGAACGGTCGCCGATACAATCGGTGCTCCGGCCGAGTCGGTGATCATTCCCGTTATCGTCTTTTTTGCATCTTGTGCGCTCGCACAGAAAAAACGCATGACCATCACCAATAAGAGCAGCGATGGTTTAAGCAGCATTCTCATGATATTCAATTTTGGTTTTATGGGATTTTCTAATTTAGAATTGTGAGCCTGATTGATTCCCCCGGTCGGATAACGGAACAATCTTACTTTTCGTAAGGACAATGTTTATGGTTGGAAATTTTTAGAAGACAACTTAACGCACCGATCGAAGCAATCGGCCACTGATCCACTCCAAGATGGTGAATGATTATTTATAAAGACACCTTTTGCGATCTTCTCATCTGACCGTTGCAGGATGTTTGGCAGGCTTGTGTGATTCAATGTGGGTTGTGTTAGTAGGTTACTCTTATAAAGATAGGAGTAAATTAAACTGCACCAACTTTTTTTTAGGAAAAAATTAAGATATAGACATATATTTACATATATACAAATCAGACCATGTATTGTTTTAGCATGATTTTTAGCTGTGGACGTCAAATGGGCTCTTCTTACATGTCCTCTTTCCTATTTCCTCCAACAGGGCCTTACATTGCATAAAAAAAGTAAAAAGCCAAACGAGCCGCCGGCCTTTTTTCGCATCTTTACGGTCCAATCAAGCAATCCTGAAATGCTAAAATTTAAGCATATACTCGTTCTCGCAAGCGTCCTTTATTTAATTCCTGCCGCCTACGCCGGTCCGGTACCAAGGTCTACAAAAGAGCCCGTCGACTTCGTCAATCCCAATATCGGCAACATCAGCCATATGCTGGTTCCGACCTATCCAACCACCCATCTGCCCAACAGCATGATGCGCGTTTTTCCGGTACGACACGATTATACATCGAACCGGCTCGGCGGATTACCGTTGATCGTCACGCATCACCGGGAAACATCGGGTTTTAATTTTTATCCCTACCAGGGCGGCGAAACCGATATCAAGCCAACGATGTCGCTGAGCTATGACCAGGAGGATATAACCCCTTACCGATTCAAGGAATATCTTGATGAAGCCAATATCGCAGCGGACTTTGCTCCTTCTCACCAAAGCGCCGTCTATAATATAACCTTCGAAAAGCAAGGCGCGCCTTTCCTTGTCTTTCATTGTCATGAAGGTGAAATAAAAGCCAGCGGAAATGTGATCACCGGCCGCCAGGATCTGGGAAGCAACACGTCGGTTTATATTTATGCCGTGACCAGTGTGACGCCGACCAAGACAGGAGCGGCCATAAAAGGCGGGGGTGTTGACTGGAATGCCCCGCTTTCCAACTCCCTGGTCCTATCCTATCCGGCAGGTACCGAAAAGATCGGGCTGCGTTACGGCGTTTCTTTTATCAGCGTAGAACAGGCTAAGAAAAACCTTGACCGCGAAATCACCACTTTCGACGTCAATGCGATCGCGGAAGCAGGCCGTAAGATATGGAACGAAGCCTTGGGCAAGATCGCCGTCTCTGGCGCGTCGGATAAAGAAACCACTGTCTTTTATACTTCTCTTTACCGGACCTATGAGCGCCCGATAAACATCAGCGAAGACGGCCAGTACTTCAGCGCTTCCGACGGCAAAGTACACAGCGACGAAGGCCGCTCCTTTTATACAGACGACTGGACCTGGGATACCTATCGCGCCGCCCATCCGCTGCGCGTATTGATCAACAAGAAGGGGGAAAACGATATCCTGAATTCGTTTATCCTGATGTCTGAACAGACCGGAAAAACATGGTTCCCAACTTTTCCCGGCATCAGCGGTGAGCAGCACTGTATGAATTCCAACCACGGCATTGCCAGTATCGCGGACGCCTATGCCAAAGGCCTGAGGGATTTTGATCTTGCGCGCGCCTACCAGGCTTGCAAAGCCTCGATCGAAACCAAGTCACTGCTTCCCTGGTCCTATGCGCCATCGGGTGAGCTCGACGATTTCTTTAAAAAGAACGGATACCTGCCGGCCTTGAAGCCCGGAGAAAAAGAGACGGTAGCAGAAGTCAACGGCTGGGAGAAACGCCAGCCGATAGCAGTCACCCTCGGCACTTCTTATGACGAATGGTGCCTGTCGCAGATCGCTGGTGACCTGGGCAAAACCGATGACGCCAGCCACTATCTAAAGGCATCCTACAATTATCGCAACGTATTCAACCCCAAAACGGGCTTCTTTCATCCCAAAGACAAGGACGGAAATTTTATCGAGCCGATGGATTATAAAATGGGAGGCGGTCCCGGCGCACGCGAGTATTATGATGAGAACAACGGATACGTCTACCGCTGGGATGTACAGCACAATATCGGCGACCTGGTCAGCCTCGTAGGCAGCGATCAGAAATTTATCAACGCTTTGGAGGACATGTTCAACACGGGCTACCCCACGGCAAGATGGGATTTCTATGCTACCCTGCCCGATCATACGGGCAATGTGGGCATGTTCTCGATGGCAAACGAACCCGCCTTCCATATTCCCTATCTGTACAACTATGCAGGCGCGCCATGGCGCACGCAGAAACGCATCCGCTCCCTGCTGGACGAATGGTTTCGCAATGACCTGATGGGTATCCCCGGTGATGAGGACGGCGGCGGAATGACGGCCTTTGTCGTCTTCAGCGAGATGGGCTTCTATCCGGTCACACCCGGCTCGCCGACCTATAATATTGGCAGCCCCTGCTTCCCTTCTGTAAAAATGGACCTGGGCAATGGAAAGTTCTTTGAGATCAAAGCGCAAAACGCGTCCTTTACCAATAAGTACATCCAGTCTGCCAAGCTGAACGGTAAACCCCTGGACCAACCCTGGTTTTCACACAGCGATATCGCCAACGGCGGTGTGCTCGAGCTGGTGATGGGACCTGTCGCCAATAAAACCTGGGGCATCGCTTCACCGCCGCCTTCCGCCGCGCCAATGCCGATAAAATAAGTACGAGCCGCCGGTCACTAAACTCCGCACGACGCAACCAGCTAACCCATGCATCAGCACGCCCAACTTTCAGACGCCATTGTAAAAAGCATGATCCGAAAAAAAGAGATTTGTTTCGGAGGAAACAGGCGGCTAAAGATCTACGGATACTTAAATTGCCGATCGGGTCAACGGATGAAAAGAGAAAACAGGGTCTTCTTTGCATCTGAACAGGAAGCCCGGCAAAACAATTACCGCCCCTGCGGGCACTGTATGAAAGAAAAATATAAAGCATGGACTTGTTCAATCCAATTATAGACAATCAAAAGAACTGGCTTCCCTATGACGGGACTGTCAATTATTACGGCAAGCTGCTGTCAAAGGCGCAAGCCGACTTCTACCTGACCCGGTTATTGGAAACGATCGAATGGAGAAATGACGAAGCCATTCTCTACGGAAAAAAGATCATCACAAAAAGAAAGGCAGCCTGGTATGGGGAAAAGCCATTCTCTTATACTTATTCCAATACGACCAAATACGCTTTACCCTGGACAGACGAACTTTTACAGTTAAAAGCCTTAGTCGAAAAGGAAAGCGGTGAAATCTTCAACACCTGTCTGCTCAATCTGTATCACGATGGAGAGGAAGGGATGGCCTGGCATAGTGATGCAGAGAGCGAGTTAAAGAAGAACGGCGCCATCGGCTCTCTAAGCTTTGGCGCAGAAAGAAAATTTGCCTTTAAGCACAAAAAGACGGGCGAGAAGGTCGAGGTTTTCCTGGAGCATGGAAGCCTGCTCGTCATGAAAGGCGTTACGCAAACGCATTGGCTGCACCGGCTTCCGCCAAGTAAGAAGATTACCCGGCCAAGGATAAACCTGACCTTCAGGACTATTGTCAACTAAAAAGCCACCCGAATAACCGGATGGCTTTAACCACGATATATAAGACAAAGGTTAGTTTCAATTTTTCAGCAGGTCCGCCAGCGTCGACTCCAGCTCTTCCCCGCGGACGTTCTTTGCGACGATCTTGCCATCCTTGTCGACCAGGAAGTTCATCGGTATTGCCTTTACGTCATATAGCTTCGCGACCTCGTTGTCCCAGAATTTCAGATCTGATACCTGGGTCCAGGCCAGACCGTCATCATGGATGGCCTTAAGCCATTTTTCTTTCTGACCCGGACGGTCCAGAGACACACCCAGCACGGTAAATCCCTTATCCTTGTATTATTAAAAGCCTTTACCACGTTGGGATTCTCGGCCCTGCAAGGCCCGCACCAGCTGGCCCAGAAGTCGATCAATACATACTTTCCGCGAAAGGAAGCAAGACTGACCGGTTGATCCGCAGTATCCTTCAGCGTAAACCCGAAGGCTGGCTGTCCAACCTGCAGACGCCGGGCGACATCGATCCTGTTCTGAAAAGCAATACCGGCCGGCGAGCCTTTGATCGAAGCGCCAAGCTGGTTGTACAGCGGCTGTGCCTTTACCGGGTCGATCGAATAGCCGGTATACTCCGACAATGCGTATAAAGCAACCGGGGAGGTCTTTCCTTTCTCGAGGACATAGGGCTTATACACTTTTTCTTTTTCGACAACCTCGAGAGAATCGATCTGCTTTTCTGCAGCAGCTGCGCCAACAGAATCCTTATTCTTCCGCAAAAGGCTGTACTTTTTATACACCTGTTCCAGTTCCGCCTGGTATGGAGCATCTTTGGCCTTCAAGGCCAGAAAGTCTTTATGCGAGGCAGAACCGGTTACCGTCGTATTTCCCAGCGAATCGACTGCCACCGCCTTTATCTTGCCCGGTTCGATGTATAAAGTGTAAGTATCGCGCGCATAGGTGTTCCGGTGTTCGCCAGCGCCGGCAGCCGGGACTACCCGCAGCTGGGCCAGAATAGGCTCTTCTATCGACGTTTTAAATACGACCGTCTTTGTATCCGGAATGGCCGCGCTATCCGTAAACCTGAATTTGGAGGTGGTGTTGTAATAGGTAAAAAACACCTTTTCTACGGGGTAAGACAATTTTGTCAGATCAACCGTCAGGGCCAGGTTATCTTTTGCAGTGGAAGCCGCTTTTCCCTGCGCGTTTGCTTTTGATGCCAGTCCCAAAAGGATCAACACAATGGCGTAAGAGTATTCTTTTATTTTCATGTATTATGTTATTTGTCAGAGACAAATCTAAAGAAATTCATTTAGTCTACAAAACCAATAGGGTTTTAATAAAATTTCAATGTCACCGGCAGCCTCCTATTTCCGGTCGTTGTCAGGGCATCAGGCTATAACCTGCCCTGATAACGGCTTCATTAACGGCCTTTACCCGCTGAATTTCCATTTTTTCAACCGCCCGGTCATACGTAAGCATACCGTTGACCTCATGTTCTACATCAGTTGTCTGGGTATAGATGGCCACGCTCAGTCCCTTATATCGCATCAGCTGTTCGACTTCGTCCAGTAAGAAGACATATCTGTCCGTCAGCCTTGCTCTCGTTGGCTCATAGTCATAGGCATTGTTGGCTACAGGCCACATATGATCCCGTACAAACAGTCCTACTCCGCCAAACTCGCCGAGTGATGCAGCGCGATGTTCGTCGGGCACGGATGCACCATAAGGGCCCACATAGATATGCGTGTCTACATAGTCGCCATTGCCCGGATCGCCGTATGCTTTCTGGTAGTCGGGATTGTTGTTAAACCCCGAGTTGCCGTTTACGAGTCTCGATGGGTCGTATGACCTGATCCAATCGGTTATCGGTTTGACGTCAAATGCGCCCCAGTTTTCATTAAAAGGTACCCACGTGATGATGGAGGGTGAGTTATAGTGTTCATCGATAAGCGCCTTCAGTTCTTTCCTGTACTCGCCTCGGTTTCTCGCGGTATCTTCATCCTGGTACCACAATGCCGGCATGTCCTGCCAGACGAACAGCCCCATTTTATCCGCCCAGTAGTAGAACCGCTGCGGCTCGGTCTTCATATGCTTCCTGATCAAATTGAAACCGGCGTTCTTTGCAAACTGCATATCGTATCTTAACGCCTCTTCCGTCGGAGCTGTCAGGATACCATCCGGCCAGTATCCCTGGTCCAGCAGTCCAAGCTGCATTATAAATTTACCGTTGATCAAAGGTCTGACCACGCCGTTCACTTTGCCCAGCTTTATATCGCGCATTCCGAAATAGCTTTTCACTTCATCGGTTACCGCGCCATTCGCATCCGTCAGGCTGATCTTCAGATCATATAAAAAAGGAGCGTCCGGCGACCAAAGCTTTGGGGATCTGATCGGCAGATAAAAGGAAGTATTGCCGGATGCGGTGGTCTGCGCAACGATATTGCCGTCATCAAGTGCAACCGCCGAGACGGTTCCTTTTCCTGTTGCTGTGACCGATACCTTCAGCCGACTATTTTCCGGATCAGGCAGCAAACGGATGTTTTCGATATGAGTCTTGTTGACGGGTTCCATCCATACCGTTTGCCATACTCCAGAGCAAAAAGTATAGTCGCCTCGCGGGCCGCTTTTGCCGGAGGGTACCCGGCCATCATTCAGATCCTGAACCGCCAGGATCAGCGTATTCTCGTCTTTTACCAGGTAGGGGGTGATGTCGAAATAAAAGGCGTCATAGTTGCCGGCATGTGACCCGGCCTTATGACCGTTGACAAACAGGGTCGCATTATGCGCGACGGCGTCGAAGTGGATAAGTACTTCTTTTCCCTTCCAGCCGGAAGGAAGGGAAAATTTGCGGCGGTACCACATGTTGATCTCCTGTGGCCGCTGTATGCCGGACAGGACCGATTCGGGGCAATAAGGAACGCGTATTTGTTCCGGGTTCTTGTTAAACGTGATGGGCGTTGCCGGATCGAGGGCATCGGCGATGGATTTTCCTCCCTGGTAATCCCATTTGCCGTTGAGACACATCCAGTCGCCTCTTTGCAGCTGGGGTCTTGGATAGTCGGGGAATGGGATGCCGGCCATCTGTGCAGCCTTCGTCCATTGAGTGGGAAGAGCCGCTACCTGGGCAACCAGCGTAGACCAATGAATGATGCAGGATAACAACAAAAGGACTGCTTTGGGGCGATATTTCTTCATGAGCGTATTCGGGTAATCTTTCATTTAGCAATAGAGGACAAGTTAGCAAGTTTTGGTGGTATGCTTGTTGCAAAAGAACGCTATAATTTCATTTTCCGGGTAGATCCTGCCCCAGTTTTGCTACGCCGTTTTCCCACAAAAAAATAATAAAAAGATATATGCGTATGCCAAATCCGCATAGCCTGTCCTATACGTACTTGGCCTAAACACGCAATATGAAAGAAACAATTTTTAGTTTTCTGCGAGGAGGCATGTTGGCTCCGATGCAGAGAAAAACATTCCTGAAATACACGGCCATGTCCGGAGCGGTGGTAACGCTTGGTCTGCAAAGCTGCCACAAAGACCATCATACCGGGTCCGCCGGAACAACGGATGTAGGCAGCGGCGATATGGGCATATTGAATTTCGCCTATGCGCTGGAGCAACTGGAAGCCGCCTTTTATGTAAAGGTAAATTCCTCCTTTTACACTAATGCGACGGATGCGGAAAAGGCCGTCCTGAAGGACATCATGAATCACGAGGTGGCTCACAGGGATTTTTTTAAGAAGGCGCTGGGTTCTTCCGCGATAAAGGATCTCACGCCGGACTTTTCGAGTATCGACTTTACAAGCCGCACAAGCGTGCTTGGTGCGGCAAAGGTATTCGAGGACACAGGTGTTTCGGCTTATAATGGGGCGGGCCAGTATCTTACCAACGCCGACTACCTGACCATTGCCGGTAAGATCGTTTCGGTAGAAGCAAGACATGCCGCCGCCATCCGCGATCTGCTGAACCCCGGCTCGGCGGACTTTGCGGGCGACGATGTTGTTGCCGCCTCTACCGGTCTTGACTTCTCGCGTACGCCCAACTCTACCACCGGCGGCCCGAGCATCGTCACCACGGCCAACCTGTATCTATCGACAAAGATCTCAGCCAATCAACTTCCTTAAAAGAAAAACATTCGACATGAAAATTCTGGAAACTATAGGCGCATCCTTTGAAAAGGACGTCATCGAAAAAAACTTCTCCCGTCGTGAAGCATTGACAAAAGGTCTGGGACTCGGTCTTAAAGCCGCGCTGATCTCCATCCCTTTTGGCGTATTCGAAGCGCTCAACAATAAAGCGATGGCAGGGCCAACCAACGGAGACATCGTATCCGTTTTGAATTTCGCGCTGACCCTCGAATACCTTGAATCAACTTTTTATTCGACTGGGTTAAGCACCAATGGGCTCATTCCGTCATCCGATCAAACCGTCATGGCGCAGATCAGCAAACACGAGACGGCCCATGTCGCGTTGTTAAAACAAACCATTACCTCCCTTAGCGGCACGCCAGTGACTATGCCGACGTTTGATTTCACGGCCGGCGGAACGTATAGCACTGTCTTCAGCAATTACCAGACTTTCCTGGCGCTCGCCAATGCTTTTGAAGATACAGGGGTACGCGCCTATAAGGGTGCAGCGCCATCCCTCCTTGGGGCCGGGGCCGTATTGACAGCGGCGCTCGACATCCATTCGGTGGAAGCGCGTCACGCCGCCGAAGTCAGAAAGCTGCGCGGACTAAAGGGCTGGATATCCAATGCAGATGCAAATGGTCTCCCGACCGCAATCTATGCCAGCGAAGACAATACGACACAACTAAACATCGACGTTACGACAACGACTTCAGCGCCGGCCGTAAACGTCACAGAAGCTTTTGACGAGCCGCTAAGCAGCTCAGCCGTTCTGTCGATAGTTGCGCCTTTTTTACCAAGTTAGTCCTCACTTAAACATATATCCAACCGCCGCCGGATCATCGTCAGAGCACCCCGGCGGTTTTATTTTATAGCAACGCCATCCAAATGCAGCCATGCAGGCGACGGATAGCCAGCCAAATACTATCACTCAGTCCGTAAATTTTTTACCGGGTCTGTAAGAGCTGCTTTTATTGCCTGATAACTGATAGTTAACATCGACAATAAAATCGCGGCGGCTCCGGCAGCAAGGAATACCCCATAGGAAACCGTAATGCGATAGGCAAATTTTTGTAGCCATTGATCCATTCCCCACCAGGATAAGGGTATAGCAATCGCTATAGCTACTACCACGAGCTTTAAGAAATCCTTAGACAAGAGGACGGCTATGCTCGATACACTGGCGCCCAGGACTT
Source organism: Chitinophagales bacterium (assembly GCA_015654595.1). Classification (GTDB taxonomy): domain Bacteria; phylum Bacteroidota; class Bacteroidia; order Chitinophagales; family Chitinophagaceae; genus Puia. The sequence continues at coordinate 17,089 of JAATGQ010000043.1, forward strand.
TTCTCACGCCGATCTCTTTTATCCGCCTCTGTGCCGTAAAAATGGCCAGGCCCAACAATCACAAACAGGCAATAACAATGGAGAAGAATGCTGCTATCCCAAATAAATATTCAAATTTTGTTTCGTCCTGATATTGCAATTGAAAATCTTCGTCCATGAAACGATAATCCAACTCATACCCCTTATATGCAGTATTCCAGACGGCCTTCACTTCGGCCGTCAGTTTCTGAGGGGTAATATTGCCATATTTTATGGCAAGTAACGATGGATAATCAGATACACCTAACACTACCGGATTGATTTTTTCCTGTAGGCCGTGCTGATGATAATCTTTCAGCACACCAATCACTTGTCCGTCCTTCCCGGAGGTCGTGAGTTTTTTTCCAAGCGCATCTTCTGCATTTTTCCAACCAAATTGTCGTACTGCAGCTTCATTAACAATAAGGGAGGAAGCGGAATCCAATTGGCTCCCCGGCCTGAAGTCTCTTCCGGCTTTAAGTTGAAGGCCAAGCGTTTGAAGGTAAGCTTCGTCCACCGGTATATATTCGACGATAAGCTGGGCATCCTTCGGCTTACCTTCAGGCCACGCAAACTGGGAAGTCCAGCCACTGCGCCCCGGCACACCGCCATTAGCGCTAATCGACACAATGCCCGGCTTATTCAGCAAACTATTTTTAAAAAAGCCCATACTGCCTCCGATAACCTGGCCGGGTAACTTTCCTTGATCAACTAACAATACTTTGTCTTTATCGAAGCCTAAATTTTGGCTCTGCATAAAGCTCATTTGCTTCCAAATGATAATGGCGCCAATAATGAAAGATATGGAGATAACAAATTGTGATATGACTAATCCCTTTCTTAAAAGCACACCTGACAAAGAGTTTGAAAATTTTCCCTTAAGCACGGCAATCGGTTTGAAGGATGATAATACGATTGCCGGGTAAAATCCTGCTAAAGGAATCAATACAACGAGTATGGCAATAATTAGCAGACAATTGATATAAGAGAAAAAACTGGCCCAGGTATAGGTTTTTCCCGAAAGCTGATTAAATTCGGGAAGCAGCAAGGCGAGCAAGGCAACACTGATTACGACTGCTAATACACACAGCAGCCCGGCTTCCATCAAAAACTGGACTATCAGTTTTTTGCGGTCGCAGCCCAGCACTTTCCTGACACCGATCTCTTTGGCGCGCTCCACTGATTTAGAAGTGGTAAGATTAATGAAATTAAGGCAGGCTATTGCCAGTATAAATATACCTACAAGAAAAAACAAGCGGACGGTTTGAATGTTGCCCACGGTTCCCCGGCCAGTCGGCATGTGCGAATACAGGTAAATCCGGGTCAGTGGACGGAGGCTAAGCGAGGGCTTAAAGCCGGTTTGTTTTATTACTTCAGGTGCATGTTGTTCTACGAGATTTCTCACTTTTGCGCCAAGCGCGTCAACAGATACATTATTTTTCAGTTGAATAAAATTGTACATGTTCACATCGAACCATCCGGAAGCATATTTCTTTTTGGTCATATCCGGGAAGAGCGCGTCCATCGTACTCAATGATGCCACCATATCAAACTTCAGGTGGGAGGGCGTAGCCATCTTTTTGAAAACCCCGGTAATTTTATAGGAAACCGTATCATTCAGCATGAGTATTTTGCCGACGACATCTTGCTGATTACCAAAATATCTTTGCTTCATTTCTTCGCTGATCACAACGCTGAAGGGCTCCTTTAAGGAATTATTGCCGGTTCCTTCCACCAATTGATAGGAAAAGACCTTCAGAAACTCGTTGTCCGCGTATATCCCATCTTCGTAAAAATGAGTGCCATTAACATTAATAATGGGATGCCAGTTACGCAGGTAGGTGACGCGTTCAATCTCCGGATATTCAGCAGCCAATACTTTTCCTATTGGCCAGCCTACGCCCGGCAGTGAATTTACACTGCCGTCCTGCATCTGCAGGTTGGTTTCTACTCTGTAAATGCGCCCCGCATTGGCAAAGCCTTTATCATAACTCAACTCACCCGTTAACCAGATGCTTATAAAGATGAACAGGGTTATCCCGATGACCAGACTTCCCAAGTTGATAAGTGTAAAAACCTTATTTGCAACCGCTTTTCTCCAAGCAGCTTTTAAGTAGAGCCTAAACATAAGCATGAAGTTTGGTACCCGTTAAGGTTCGATACGCAAAAAGAACATGCCAGTTTCATTATATGTATGATTATCAATCCTTTATTAAGTAACAGTATCTAAAATGTTCGTTTTTGATACATGGTGATGTCCGTTATCGGACATATATCCTCCAACAACCTGTATATTCTCGATGCAGGTTTCCATCAATGTCCCGCGGAGGGTTGTCCGGGTGATGGTTGTACGGATGATGGTTGTCCGGATGATGGTTGTCCCGCAGCTGCCTGTCCGGGTGATGTCTGTCCCGGTGGCTGCGCAACATGATAGCTTGTGTCCCTGCGCGTCGTATCATCTGATTGATAGGCGGTTCCATTTTGTTGGGTCGATACGGCATGCATTCTCCTGTGTGCCAAGGTCGAAATTCCACTGACCAATAGCGGGCTAACTACTGCAATGAGCAAACAAAGAAGCAGCCAGTTCCGCTGGGGGAAACTAAGCCCCGGGTCTATATTTTCAACGGCCTGATGTTTGTTTCTCCTTCTTTTGCCCAGGACTATAAATGCGCCGGCAATGATCACGATAAAGACCCATATAAAGAATACGACTACTTCTATAATCATTTTATTGTATTTATATTGTTAACCAATAAAAGGAAGAAAGAAATACTCGTGCCAGCGTCTGACGGTCAATTTAATGCAACCAGCGACCCTGGTCTGAGATTTGCAAAAGGGCCGGGCATTTACATTTATTTAACATTCGCAAGAATATCTTTGCGTTGATCAATCAACGTTAGGCATGCCGAGATTTTTACCCCCACTTTTTCTCCTGTCTGCTTTAAAAAATGATCCTACCTTTGACCCTATTGTTCATGCGTTGAATCTTCTATTCGGCATAGAATCTGTCACGATCCTGAAAGAGCTTTGCAATCGAACAGTGCACAGTTAGCCGAAAACTGGAAATGGACCGTCAATCGTATCGTGGACTTCAATAAACTAAACATGAATACCAACTATCTTGAAAGCGTCATCAAGCAGTTCGAATACTATCGACTTTTAGGGGAAAAGACCTTTGCCCAGGTAAGCGATGAGCAGCTTTTCTGGCAATACAATGAAGACAGCAACAGCATAGCGACGATCGTCAAACACCTGGCGGGCAATATGCTTTCCCGCTGGACGGATTTTCTGACGACCGATGGCGAAAAGGAAGGACGTAACCGTGAAGCTGAATTTGAAAACGATCTGCAAACCCGTCAGGAAATGCTTGACCAATGGAACGCTGGCTGGGACTGTCTGCTGAATGCACTCCGCCCGTTAAAGGAAGAAGATCTGTCAAAAGTGATCTATATCCGAAACCAGGGGCATACGGTCCTGGAAGCCATCAATCGCCAGCTTGCGCACTATCCTTATCATGTCGGGCAGATAGTCTTTGCCGGCAAAATGCTCGCTAAAGGGGGCTGGCGATCGCTTTCCATACCGAGAGGAAAATCTCAATCATTTAACGATAAAAAATTCGCGCAGGAAAAACACCGGCAACATTTCACCGACGAGTTCTTGAAGAAATAGCGGCTGCGCGGCCGCGGTGAAATCGCAACTGATTTCAGCAAAGCAGTAGTGGCATCCGTCGGCAAGGCAGTAGTGGCATCCTGTCGGCAAGGCCGTAGTGGGGCATTCCGTCGCCAAAGCGGTAGTGGCATCCGTCGGCAAGGCAGTAGTGGCATCCCGCCGGCGAGGCAATTGCAACGCGTCCTCAGCGCTTTCCCGGCGAGCCCGACGTCGAGCGGTCGAAGTGCGTCCTATACCAAAGGGGCCGGAACATTCATTCAACGAAGCAGTTCCAAAGCGCCCTCCGCGAGAAAGTTCGCCCCGTAGGGGATACAATCTTCATTAAAGGTCACCTTCGGGTGATGGAGGAAGTATGCATTATTCTCCTCCGTCTTTGCTCCCAGAAAATAAAACTGCCCCGGCATTGCGCGCGAGTAAAAGGAAAAGTCCTCCCCGACGAGGTAGGCAAGTCCTTCGGACAGCTTATCGCCAAAAACACGATCAAAGACAGGCGACAACTTTTCATGGAGTCCTTCGTGGTTTAACAGGCTTGGATAATAAGCGCTGAACTCAAGCGTGATCGTACAGCCAAATTCCTGCTCGAGCGACTGCAGCAAAGCGTTCAGCCGGTGGACGATATCGTTATAATCCGCCATGCGGTTCGCCCTCAGGGAACCCTGCAATAAGGTCTGCGACGGGATAACATTAAAACTTGGGGGCGCCTCGGTGCTGACATAGGTGATAGCCAGTACAGCTATAGGAGGATCGGGCTGAGCGCCGACCAGCGCATGCGCCGCGGTGATCAGACGGGCGGCGATGACGACAGGATCGATGACCTGCCGCATAAACCCGGGATGGCCGCCTTTTCCATTGATGCGGATCGAGAAATTACCGACGTTGGCAAGCGCCTCTCCCTTCCGGTAAGAAAGGGTACCGACAGGCTGCAAGGGATGAACATGCAGACCCAGTATCGCATCCACACCTGCCAGCTTACCACTCTCCATGATCAGTTGACCACCGGATTTGCCAGGCTCGGGACTACGCATCGGCCCTTCTTCTGCGGGTTGAAAAACAAATCTGACGGTCCCTTGGAACTCGGCATCCTTCAGCAGATGCGCGGCGCCAAGCAGCATTGTCGTATGAATATCGTGGCCGCAGGCATGCATGACTCCTGGCGTCAGAGACGGGAAGGAAACCCCCGAATCTTCATTCACCGGCAGGGCATCCATATCGGCGCGAAGGGCAACAGTCGCGCCCTCTCCTTTTTTCAACGTTCCAATCACCCCGGTAAGCGCGGTCCGCTCGGTCGGAATACCCAGCCCAGCCAACTGCGATTCGACATATTCGGCTGTCCTGAACTCACAAAAACTCAACTCTGGATTTTGGTGCAAATGACGGCGAACGGCTATAAGCTTATCATATAATTGTACCTCCATACTACGATACCACTGCGTTTATTGGCGGCGAGGCCAATTTACGAACAAATAAGCGCTACGCCCCTTTTATTCCAATCCATCGCGGGTTAAAAGGGGTATTTTTCTTTACCTTTACTCAATGAGCTTCTTTTTCCCCGCCTCTTATTCAACCTTGTCGACAGAAGCTCTGTCCGAACTGCTAAAGGGAAAATATGGCCTGAAAAGCGCGCAATGCCAGTTCCTCGTTCGCGGTGTTGGCGATACTTACCTGGTCCGGTCAGCCGAAGAAAAGTTTATCCTGCGGGTGTACCGTTCTTCTCATCGAAACCTGCCCCAGATCGATACGGAGATCAAGCTGCTGTTGGCGGCAAAAGAAGCCGCAGTCCCGGTCTCCTATCCTATTGCCGACCTTGCCGGCGGGATGATCCAGACGCTGAACGCTATCGAAGGCCCCCGACATGCTGTATTCTTTTCTTACGCACGGGGAAAAGCAGTGAAACACCTCAATGACCAACAGTTAAAAGAACTGGGCTACCAGATGGCTCGGTATCACCAAGTCGCATCAACGACCGAGGCAGGACACGCCCGCTGGTCCTTCACCGTCGAAACAACCCTGTTCCAGCCCCTGGAAAGATTAAAACCTTACTTTGAGGAAAATGAGGAAGACTATGCCTGGCTGCAGCAGACAGCCCAAGCTGTTGCCCGGAAACTGACAACCATGGATACCGCAGCTTTCTCAACAGGCTATTGCCACTTTGACCTTCTCCCAAAGAACTTTCACTTTGAAGGAGACGCCATCACGCTTTTCGATTTTGACTTTATGGGCTATGGCTGGCTGATCTATGATCTGGCCGGCTTCTGGCAATATCTCCAGCTTGAGGTTTATACAAAGCGAATGCAATATGAGCAAGCGCTCCATTCCTATATTCGACTTATCGATTCCTATACCCGGCAAAGGCCGCTCAGCCAAAAGGAATTGGAAACGATCCCCTATCTCAGCCTCGGCTTCTGGCTCTTTTACATGGGCTTTCACACGACCCACGACAGTTTTACCGCCAATCTTCAACCGGGGAATTTAAAAGCCTATACCGGCTTCCTCCGCAACCTGGCTGAAGAGTATTTCAGGTTAGGCGGCTGAGCTACTCCTGCTTCCGGAAGGACCGCGGGGACTCGCCCGTCCTTGCTTTAAAGAGCTTGGAGAAATGCGAAGGATGTTCAAAGCCCAGCTCATAAGCGATGGCGCTTACCGGCTTGTCGGTACTCCACAACAGGTGCTTGGCCCTGTCGATCAATTGCAAATGGATATGCTCCAGCGTCGTCTTGCCGGTATACTTCAACAAAAGATCCGAAAGATAACCCGAAGAATAGCCAAGGGCCGACGCAAAATACTGCACGTCAGGGAGACCCTCTTCCACCAGCGAATCGGCGCCGAAGTACTCCCGAAGCAGATGCTCGAACTGCTGCACCGTATCCCGGCCTACCTTTGCCCTCGTCATAAACTGCCGGTCATAGAACCGGTCGCAATAACTCAGTATCAGCTGGAGATTATCCACGATCAGGCCCTGCGTATGCCGGTCAATGTTCTGCGCATACTCCCTTTCTATCTTTATCAGACAGTCCTGCAATGTCTTATCCTCGTCTTCGGATAGATGCAGCGCTTCGTTGACGTCGTAGTGAAAAAAAGAATAAGACTGGATCTTCCGGCCCAGCTCGCTCCGGTTCAAGAGATCAGGATGAAAAAATAAACCCCACCCCTCAACATTCCGTATCCCAGGATTGGAAGAAATGACCTGCCCCGGACTGGTAAACATCAGCGTCCCCTCCTCAAAGTCATAGTGCGACCGGCCGTATTTTAGAATGCCTTCAAAACGCTTGCAGATGATACTGTAAAAACCCGTCCTGAAAAAGATCTCTCCCTCTGGTCTGTCGGGATGAGCATCCGCCAGATCAATTACCGTAATCAGCGGATGCTTCGGCTTGCCGTACCGATAGTAATCGTGCAAGGCCCCAATGGTGTTCATATCGATGTAAGCAGATGACATCGGAAGACAAAGTTAGCGATAAATGCGGTCATACATTTTCTGAAGGTATTCCGCCTCGGAAGCCTGAAACTTCTGATCGATAAAGAACTGTGCATCCTCGCCCGCCACATACCGGATACGTTTTTCCCCATCGGTAGCAGCGCCATAGATGATCGCCGCAACGTCTTGTACGGTTGCCTTCTTTGTCCCTTCGGTCATTTTTGCGTGCTGCTGCATAAACACCGAGGTCAGCTTCTCGTAGTCGGGGATCTCATTTCGGATGATATCGGCATTGCTCCTGAAATTGGTGGCTATAGAACCCGGTTCAACCACTTTTACCGCGATATTCAAATGCGCCAGCTCATGCGCCAATGCCTCGGAGAACCCTTCGACCGCAAATTTGCTGCTGTTATAGATCGTAGCGATAGGCAGCGCCGCCAGTCCGCCATAAGAAGATATGTTTACGATCACTCCTTCTCCGTTGGCCCTTAAATAGGGAAGAACCTCCCGGGTAACATTCATCAGCCCAAATACATTGACGGCATATTGCTTCCGAACCTGTTCTTCGGTCGACGACTCGAAAATACCGATGACAGCATAGCCCGCGTTGTTCACCAATACGTCGATCCGGCCAAAGGCATCGATCCCTGCCTTTACCGCATTTTTTATGGAGGACGCCTCTTCGACGTCCATGGGCAGCACGAGCAGCTGCCCGGAAGAGGTAAGAACTGGTTTACGCATCGTCGCAATCACGTTCCAGCCTTTTTCCAGAAAAAGATCTGCTGCCGCCTTGCCGATACCGGAGGAAGCCCCGGTAATCAATACTGTTTTTGCCATTGTTGTTGTTTTTACAACACAAAGGTCACCCAAGCGGCCTGCGCCGATTTATACCTTTTGGGGATTTCTATGCTTTTATCCCCGAAAGTTGTGCAAGGGATCGGGCGTGTTTTCGGGCATCAGCATCTTCAGCCGGAACATAGAACCAAAATGGTCTTCTTCTTTTATAAAGACATGCCCCTTCTTGCTGATCCAGTACGTCTCGGTATAGTGGGTCTCCTTTACCTGTCCCTCACTAACCAGTTTCCAGCAGTCCGTCTGTGCGCCATCCAGCATTGGCAGCACTTCGCTGCCGACGACTTTACAGGCAACATACATTGGCGGCTGGAGCCCCGCGTCATAAAAATTGAACACAAAAGACCTTCCCTCCGCCAGTGGAAGCATTTCAAAGGTCTCCATATCCAATTCCCAATTGAAGCCAGGCCGTTCCAGCGACAGGGAAAAATCCTTTGCCATATTACCCGCAGCGGTGTCATCGCCGGTAACGGCTTTGTCACTCCAGCGATAGGCATAAGTCTTCCCGTTCTTAACCGCCTTATAATATAAAGGAGAAAAATCTTCGGCCCGGTTGATGGAAAGGCTTTCCCGATAAAATGCAGAGTCCTGGCCGAGCCAGTGCTGGCTGATCCGAAAACAGGATTCGCCATTTACTTCGCTCTTTTCGATCTGGCGCAGCCAGTACCAATAGGTCATCGTTCGTTTCTGCGAAGAGTCATGCATATAGATCATATACTGATGCAGACCCGGCCGAAGCCAGGCCGTCGACAACCGGACCTTTCCGGAACCGGGGGCGCCGGCAAAACCTACCGTATCGACCGGCTGCCCAAAAGCTCTGCTGGAACCAGCTACCAATGCCAGCAGCATGAGCAGCAAAATGAGATCGTTAAAAGTTGTTGTTTGTTTCATACCCTAAAAGTGATCAACAGAACCCGCATTCACAACCCCATTCAATAGCATACAGGGGAATTTAAACCAGGTCAACGATTGAAGAAAATGCCCCATTCATTGAAGGACCGGCGGACGGGCAGCCCGATATAACAAATCCATCGTATTTTTAAGGGATGAACACCCGCGCCCCTATAACGTCTTTTTTTGACCGGGCCTCTGTCCAAACCCTACAGTGGCTGGTCTGGACATTCGTATGGTTATCCATCTTCTTTTCCTATCTGTCGATGGACGGCTGGCGCCAATCCTCCATTTATTCCACCCTTAACTGTATTTTTTATGCAACCCTGATCTATACCAATATCCTGCTGCTGTTCCCAAAACTCTATGCCGCTGGAAAAAAGACCGGCTATTTCTTCAGCGTGATCCTGCTCATCCTTACCTTATCTTTTATCCGGGGGTGGGTTTACTGGAAGGTCTACAACACCTGGTTCGTCATGAATGAAAAATATGCATTGTCCTCCGTGATCTACAGCAGCCTATTATCCAATACCTACACCTTTATCCTGAGCCTCGTTTTCCGTATCGCACTCGCCTATTTCGGACTAAAGAAGCAGGCGCAGGAGATGCTGCTGCAGAAAAGTCAGGCCGAACTCAATTTGCTGAAATCGCAGGTGCAGCCGCACTTTCTTTTCAACACGCTGAACAATATCTACTACGAGACCTATCGCGAATCACCCCGATCGGCCCTGCTGATCGACCGGCTTTCGGAGATCATGCGGTACTTCGTCGATGAAAGTCCCCGGCAATATGTAAAGTTATCGACGGAGGTCCGGTTCCTCGAAAACTATATGGCGCTGGAACAGATACGCGTGCGACATGGCGTAACCATCCGATTCGATAAAACGGCAGACCCCGAAACGATGGTGCCGCCTATGCTGCTGATGACCTTCGTGGAAAATCTTTTTAAGCACGGCATCAACAAAGCGGGCACGGAAAATGTACTCGACATCCGGCTTTCGACAAGGGATAACCGGCTGCATTTCGAAACGAGGAATCGGCTTTATCAAACCAGCCCCGGGAAGGACGGCGGCTTTGGCATCAAGAACCTGCGGGAAAGGCTTGTTATTCTCTATGGCAATGACTTTCTGCTCGATACGCAGGAAAACGAAGGTTGCTTTGCCGCTAAACTTTCCTTTCCATTAAACCACTCATTCTGACCATGCAACTCAACTGTATCCTTATCGATGACGAGCCCAATGCAGTCGACCTGCTGGAAATGTTTATCCGGCAAAGCACGGAATGGACGCTCGTCTACAAGTGTTATGACGCACTGGAAGCTATGACGATCCTGAAACAGCATCCCGTCGACTTTGTCTTTCTCGACATCAATATGCCCCACCTGAACGGCATGGAACTGGCAGGACTGCTGCCAAGGGACATAAAGATCGTGTTCACCACCGCCTATTCAGAATATGCGCTGGACAGCTACAACTTTGCAACCATAGACTACCTGTTGAAGCCTGTTACTCTTCGGCGCTTCCTGGCTGCACAGCAAAAGATAGAAGAATATTTCAGCCTTCATCGCGCGGTCAGTGCACCGGCTCCGACAGAGACATCAGCCGCCGGAACCTGGTTCTTTGTAAAGTCAGGAAAAGAACTCCATCGTCTCCTGTTGGACGAGATCCTTTATTTTGAAGGCGAAAAAGAATATGTCCGGGTTGTCACCGGCCGCGAACAGCTGTTGATCTACCGCCGTCTGAAAGAAATAGAAGACCAGCTGTCCTCGCCTTTTGTCCGGGTACACAATTCTTATATCGTCAACACAAGACAACTCCAAAAAATACAGGATAATCATATCCATATCGGAACCAAACGGATTCCTATAAGCGAAAAGTACAGAGATACTTTTATGGAGATCATTCGAACTAAACTTTTTTAGCATGATCCTTTAGTCTTCATTAACACTCCATTTAACATCCGTTAACACGTTCACTTTTCTTTAACATATACCTTCATCATTCATTTGTACAATCCTCTATTAGTAGCCGATCGTTTTTGTACGATCTTATTATCCCCCTAAGCTCGTAACGTACTAGCCTAAACACCACCGACCAGCTCTGTAATTAATCAAATTGGTTAAACAATGAAATTCCGGCACAAGCTATCGCTTGCTGTCAGAAGATTTTATTGCCATTATGTAATCAGTCAAACGCACACTTGTATATGAGAAAAAAGTCCCTTATCAAGTCGCCACCGCGCCTGCAAGTCCTCTTTTTGTCTATTCTTTTGCTCTTTTCCATCGCTGCCTTTGCACAAACAAAAAAATTGACCGGAAGGGTCAATGCCAGCGGCACAAACACACCGCTTGCTAACGTGACCATACAGGTCAAGGGCAGCCCCAGCGGCGTAACGACGAACGAAAATGGAGAATTTACCATTACTGTTAACGCCGATGCAAAAACGCTTGTCGTATCTTCGGTTGGCTATCAAACGCAGGAAGTGTCAATAGGCTCATCCAGCACTATCAATGTCCTGCTTCAATTAAGCAACAATACGCTGAGCGACGTCGTAGTCGTTGGGTATGGAACCATCAGGAAGGGTAATGTAACCGCTGCGGTCGCCCAGGTAAAACCAGCCGACTTTAACCAGGGAGGTTCCCGGAATGTGGTTGACCTCATCCAGGGAAAAGTATCCGGTGTCAACATCACCCGGACCAGCGGCGCAGATCCCAATACAAGCCCGACGCTTCAGATCCGCTCGTCCACTTCCCTGAGCGGCAGCAACAGTCCGCTGATCGTTGTGGATGGTATCCCTGTCGCCAATCTCGACCTCATTCAACAGGACGATATCGCTTCCTTTGATATCTTAAAGGACGGTTCGGCTGCAGCCATCTACGGAACACAGGCCAACGGAGGCGTCATCCTGATCACTACTAAAAAAGGAAGAGGCGGACCGCCTAGATTTGACTATAATTCTTACGTCAGCAAGCTGTATATACGCGACCGGCCCGACTTTCTGACGCCACAGGAGTATCGTCAATACGCAGCCACAGCGCCTACCGCTATTGCCAATAAAATGCTGCCCTACATTTCGGGGGTCTATAACAACAATGAGGATATTTACAACGATATCATCAACCATGGCAATCTGAGCACCTATCATAATTTTGCTATGACCGGCGGCAACGCAAATGCCAACTACCGGGCCAGCGTCTACTACGACAATTATGAAGGTTTATCGAAAGCCAATTCCCGTCAGCAATACGGCGCCCGTCTCAGCGTCAACACAAAGGGTCTAAAGGACAGACTGACCACACAGCTGGATCTTGTCTCCAATTTCAACCGGGCAAACCTGATGTCTACCAACCTGCCCGAAGGCAGCATCTGGCTGGCAGCGGAAACGCGTACACCAACCACGCCGATCTATGATTCCACCGGCAAGTTCTATACCTCCAACGGGGTCCATAACCCGGTGTCGGATCTGGCCCAGGAATCCTATATCCGGGATCAGAATACCCTCTCTGCCGATGGCAAGATCTCGCTGGATCTGTATAAAGGAATAAGGGCATCGGTTTTTGGTTCGGTCACCCGGGATAGCTGGAACGACGACCGGTACTATGACGTTAATTCGGACGCCTCGCTCTATGACGGGACCTATCCCGGAGGCGCCAATGCATATAAGGCCAATACGCTCAACACCAGCTACGCTTTTACCCCCACACTGGAATACAATCATACCTTCCATGAAGATCATACGATCAATGCGGTCGCTGGTTATAACTATCAATATGAGATGTTTTCCAACTGGTCGGCCACCAACCAGGGGTTTGACAATGACCTGACCACGACCAATGACATCGGAAGCGGAGAGGCTCTCGGCGCCGGAAAGGCAGGCCTGTCCAGCAACAAAACAGCCGACAAGCTGATAGCCTTCTTTGGCCGGGTCAACTACGCCTATATGGACAAGTATATGCTCCAATTGGTTTTCCGCCGTGAAGGGTCTACAAAATTCGGGGCCAATCATAAATGGGGAAACTTCCCTGCCGTCTCTGCCGGTTGGGATATGGCAAAGGAAAGCTTCATGAAAAGTGTATCCTGGGTCAGCCAGTTGAAAGTTCGTGCGGGCTATGGCGTCACCGGTAACTCCGGGATCTCGCCCTATCAGTCGCTCGTGCTGCTGAACACAGGCGGCCAGTACGCCAACTCGGACGGCACTTACCGCCAGACATACGGCCTGGGTTCAAATCCAAATGCGAACCTCAAGTGGGAAAAGAAGGCGGAAACAAATATCGGCATCGACTTTGGTCTCTTCAACAACCGTTTGACAGGTTCCATCGATCTGTTTAACCGTAAGACGACGGATCTCTTATACCAATATGTCACACAAAACCCGCCCTTTGTTCAAACATCCATCTGGGAGAATATCGGCGCCTTTAGCAGCAAAGGCATAGAACTCGGATTGAGCGCGCTGATCATAAAGGAAAAGGATTTCAGCTGGAAAATGGATGGAACCTTCTCCACGGCAAAGAATAAGATCCTGAGCCTGTCCAGCGATCAGTACAAAGCATCCTATATCGATGTCGGCGGCATCCCCGGCAACGGAGCGCTTGGCGCCCCTCTTCGTTTCTATGAAGGCGGCAACGTAGGGGCCTTCTACGGCTATCGCTATGCAGGCCTCAATGACGCCGGTAACTGGCTGTTCTACAAAGCGGATGGTTCAAAGGTATTGAGCACCCAGGTCTCGGACAACGACAAGGCCATCATCGGAAACGCCATTCCCAAATATTATATATCCTGGACAAACAGTTTTAACTATAAGAACTGGGATTTCCGTGTCTTCTTCCGCGGCCGCTTCGACTACCAGATCCTCAACGCACAGGACCTGAGCTATGGCAACCCGGTTGCGCTGCCCGGCAACGTCCTGAAGAGCGCCTTTGGCCGCTATGCCAAGATCAACGATACCTATCGCTACTCTAACTACTATCTGCAGCCCGGCGGCTTCCTGAAGCTGGACAATATCACGCTTGGCTATACCTTTAAATTGAACACCGACTATATCCGAAGCCTTCGGCTTTATGCAAGCGCCAGCGGTCTGGCGGAGTTCACCAGATACAGGGGCAACGATCCTGATCTGATTTCGGATCAGTTCAGCTCTACCACCGGTATCACGCCAGGTCTCGATGCGGCCGGCACCTACCCTGCCACTCGTAATTTCCTGATCGGCCTCAACCTTGGCTTTTAATGATTTCACTTTAAACATTCCGGAATGAAAAAGTATCTCACACCATATACCTTCTTCCTCAGCCTGGCAGCAATGGCCATCCTTGCCGCCGCCAGCTGTACGAAACTGACCGAAACGCCTTACAGCAGCTATCTCGCTTCGTCTTACTATGAAAATCCATTGGAAGTGGAAGCGGCAGTCCTTCGTCCTTACACCCATACCAATGCCTGGATAACCTCTTCAGGGCAGGTCGGTTATTGGCGAGTCAGCGAATTGACAGGCGACCAGCTCGCATGGCCCGTAAAAGGTGTCGATGGCCAGGACAACGGCGACTGGCAGCGCCTGCATTATCATACGTGGGCAGTTAACGACCCCGATATCGTCGGCAACCCATGGAACCTGATGTATACCGGCGTCGGCTATTGCAATGACCCGATCACGCAATTGGGCATCCGTTCACCCGAACAAATGGGGATCACACAAGCAGAAAAATCACAATACATCGGCGAGCTGCATCTGTTGAGAGCCTTCTATTATCTGAAGCTGATGGACCTCTATGGCAATATTCCCATTTCGATGACGGTCGATACGCCGCTGAACCTCCCTACCGTAAAAAGAGACAGCGTCTTTAACTGGATCGAAAAAGAAGTCATCACTTATAAGGACTCCGTTCCACTGTTGTCGCCCTCTTTGGTGGGGCGCATGACAAAAGCCGGGGCGTTTGCTATCCTGGCCGAACTCTATCTGAATGCGGAAAAATGGACGGGAACGGCAAGATGGGATGACTGTGCAGCCGTCTGTGATTCCCTGATCAACGGACAAGGAGGGTCCCAGACCGGCGCTGCAATGGCCCTCGACTCCACCATCGATATTACCTATAGCAATACGAATGAGCTAAGCCGGGAGATTATCTTTTCCATCGCCTACGATTATCAGAAGTCAACCTTCCGGGCCAACTTCAATTCCGACTTTTACCATTTCAACGAAATGTATATCTATAATGGAACGGAGAATGGCAATAACGGTATCGTGTTGATCCCGGGCACCTATACCCAGTATCGCGACAACGATTTCCGGAAGAAAAGCTGGTTCCTGATCGGGCCGATGTATTATTATAATGATACCACCCCTGTGCCAGGTTATCGCGAATACACGGGCAAACAGCTGGTCTTTGTAGATAACATCCGTCAGAATATTACGCTCAAACCCGGTCAGGACCCCAATAGCCTTCCTTCCAATATGCTGACCGGTGAAGAGAACAGCGGGGTTCGTTTCAACAAATGGAAACCCGGCACCAAAGACGATACTCATTATTTCAGCAATGACTGGGGTGTCTATCGTCTGTCCTGGATCTACTTTGCAAAAGCGGAAGCCCTTATGCGCAAGAACGGCGGTGTAGCCACGCAAGCCGCTGTCGACCTGATCAATGCCGTCAAACAGCGCGCCTTTTCTCCTAGTGACTGGGCAACGCCAGGCGTTCAATCAACCGTCGCAACCTTTACGCTGGACTCCCTGCTCGCAGAAAGAGGCCGAGAGTTTATCTTCGAAGGATGGCGCCGCCAGGATATGATCCGGTTTGGAACCTTTACCACCGGCTCCTGGTGGGACCACACACCCGATGGGGACGTCAATAAAGAATTGTTCCCGATTCCTTACCAGACGATCGAAAACAACCCGAACCTGAAACAGAACCCAGGCTACGCCAACTAAGCGTTCGCTCATAATGAAAATGCCGCCTCGCGGGGCGGCATTTTCATTTGGTATTATTCCGCGGGAACTTCATCATTCTGCCGGCGCTTCCTTCAACACATGCGTCTGGCTCCACAGATCGTGCAGCCTCGCCCCTGCTCCCAGGAAGGAGAATGCCTCGAACGGAACCCAGCGAGACAAGGTCCGCGCCAAGGCCTGCTTTAAAGTGATCTTCTCTCCCTGCACATTCGTTACCCGTGACTGTGTCAGGAACTTCGCAGGAGTAGCCTTCCAGATCGCTTCGAAAAAGAGGAAATACACGATCCGCAGCGCGATAAAATGAACCCAGGCCGTAGCGCTGTAACCGATAGCCGCCGTCGTATAGTTCCAGATCGGCGTCGCAAATATATCACCCAGCTGAAAGAAGATCGTGATGGTCAAAATGCCGTCTATGATCATATGAAAGAACCGGCTGTCGATACCTGCGTTCACATATCTCGAAACCTCGACGCCAAGCGGAGCGGCAACAGGCCGCTTAGGGATCAACAAACGCCTGTACTTCTGCACTTCGACGAGCAGGGAGATTGTAATAAGGATCGCTATGAAAGAAAAAATGCTATCCACCTGAAATCCTGTCGTATCCCAGACCACCTCGCCATCGACTTCTTTGATACGGGCCAGCAGCGAAGCCAGATACCCCGCCGCCCGATCGAAAAGAATGATACCGCTGATACAACGGATCAGCCGGATCTCCTTGGGATTAAAAAGGAACAGGAAAGTCCCGATCAGCAGCAATACATAAAAAAAGGCATTCAGATAATTTGTGCCGAATTTCAGTCCTGCTCCGAATAAAGACACATGCATCGGGGAAAGTAAAAAATGCGGGGTATAATGTACGTTGGCCGGATCGCCATAAACATCGGTATGTCCCCCACTGGGCAACACTACGGATAAAAGACCTGCTACAGCAATCAATAGGCTTAGCAGTAGGATGATACGTCTGCGAATGGTAGGCTTAAGGTGCATAAGGGTACTATTTTCAGTAGGCGCGAATCCTGTACAAGATAAGCTCTTTACTGCGTTTGCGCAATAACAGAATAATAGTTTGATAATATTTCTATGTTTGTCAGTCAGATAAACTATACTAGTTTTAACAATAAAACCGGTTTGGATGCCCGATAGACGAAATTTCCTTAAATCCGCGCTGCTCCCGGCCGGAGCGCTATTCCTATCCCCTGCTGTATCCTTGCAGGCCCAACAACAACCGTCGGATCTCCAGGAAAAAAACGACAATCCCTTAAGCCAACGGCTCAGGATGATTACAGCAAAAACGACCTGGACACTGGTGGATCAGATAAAGCTTTCCTTTAAAACATTTCACTGTCAGGGCATGGTAAAGATCGACCAGGACTTTTGGGTTTCTTCCGTAGAGATGGCGATAAAATCCGATGGAACGATCGACAGATCAAAAGGGAAAGGGCATCTCTTTCGTATCGATCCGACGGGCCGTCTGCTTGCCGATATTCCCATCGGAACGGAAACCATTTTTCATCCAAGCGGTATCGATTTTGACGGTCAGTATATCTGGATCGCAGCAGCCGAATACCGGCCCGACAGTCACGCGATCATTTACCGCTGTGATCCGCTGAAAATGCAGCTGCAGGAAATATTCCAATGGCCGGATCATATCGGCGCCATTACCCGTAACAAAGATACGAATACATTGCACGGGATCAGCTGGGGCTCCCGCAAATGGTATCGATGGGAACTCGACCACAGCAGCAATTTTATCCCATCCGATCCATCAAGATCACGGCCTGCAATAAATCCTTCTTTTTATATCGACTACCAGGACAACCAATATCTCGGCAACGACGAAGTGCTCTATACCGGTTTGTCTGTCTACAAAAAGTCCGACGGCAGCGTGTTTGCGCTGGGCGGTTTGGAGATCGTCGATCTTCGGCTGCAGCTTCCCGTGCATCAAGTGCCCATACAGCTCTGGTCTCCTGCTACAGGCGCTGTCATAACACAAAACCCAAGCTATTTCGAACTCACACTGCAATCAAGGATCCGTGCACATTTTCTTCCTGACGACAATGACTCTACCCTATATATATACGAAGATAATTTGTAAATTATAGTAGTAACCGGATGCCTGCGCTGGCAGCGCATCTTATTAACCATCTAACTACTATCACATGAGAAAGCTATTAGCAGGCCTGCTATGCCTGGGCATGGCTGTACACAGCCTTTTTGCCCAAACCCGGCTCATTACCGGAACCATCACGGATGAAAAAGGGCTCCCTCTCGCCTCGGTCACCGTCGCCGCAGTAACCAATGACAAAAGTATTAACGCCACTGCCATCACCGATGCAAACGGTCATTTCAGCCTGGCGGTTTCTGTCAACGCAAAAACGCTCCAGTTCAGCTGTATCGGTCTCGAAAGTCAATCCCTTCCCATTGGAACAAGAAACACTTTCTCCATCGTACTCCGTTCTGCCACCAAAAATCTTTCAGAAGTCATCGTCGTTGGATATGGCAGTCAGAAAAGAGCAGAGGTCACCGGAAGCCTTGCCACGGTAAAAGGGGCAGCGCTTGCAGAAACGCCGATACCCAGCTTTGAATCCGGTCTTGCGGGGCGTGCATCGGGTGTACAAATCACTGTCCCAAGCGGAGTGGTCAATGAAACGCCGGTGTTTCGCATCCGGGGAACAAATTCCATTTCGTTAAGCAGTTATCCCCTGGTCGTCGTCGATGGAGTACCAACCTTTACCGGAGACTACAGCACCAATCCGCTCACCGGCAGTCCGACCTCCAATGCAGCAGCCAATCCACTGGCCAGCATCAATCCCAACGATATCGAAAGTATCGACATTGCCAAAGATGCGGCAGCCACAGCCATTTATGGCAGCCGTGCTTCCAATGGGGTGGTGTTCATCACCACGAAAAAAGGAAAGACGGGCAAGCTGCGCGTGACCTACGATGGGTGGGTTGGTTCTGTAAAGGCTTATGGTGTTCCGAAGATGCTCAGCGCATCACAGTATATTCAGTTGAAAAGTCTTGCCGTCGCCAACAACCCCAATTATGCCGGCACCGTAACCTTTAACTACGCCAAAGATGCAAAAGGCAACAATGTCAATACCAATTGGGCCGACTATGTCTACCGCACGGGCTTCTCGCAAAGTAATGCGATCAGTCTTTCCGGCGGCTCTGATGCGACCACCTTCTATCTTTCGACGGGCTATACAGACCAGCAGGGCATCATCAAAAAGAATGAATTCCGCCGGGCCAATATTCTGGGGAATGTCGACAGCCGCGTAAACCGATGGCTTTCCCTTGGCGGAGAATTCTCTTTTTCCAACGAACTAAACCTGTCGGCAGGCTCTTCCGGCAGCCTGCCCGGCGAAGCCTACAATACCGGCGCGCTTACCCGCATCACCCAGGTGCTGCCGTCTATTCTCGCCCCCTATAACAACGACGGTACATATAATATCAATGGCAGCACTATCGGCTATCCGAATATCACAGGGACAGCCGTATCTTATTACAACCCCGTTCCACTGATCGACAAGGATCGATCCAACAACGAGATCAATCATATCCAGTCCAACGTCTATGCCCAGATAAAACCGCTGAGCTGGATCACGCTAAAAACCCTATACGGTATCGATGATCTGCTGATCAATACTGACGCCTTCCTGACCGGTATTACCGGTGATGGATATACGCCAAATGGCAGTATTACCGATATCAGCGAGACCTTCAAGACCTGGCTCTGGACCAACACTGCTCAGCTGACCTATACGATGGGGGACAAACATAACCTGGATCTGCTGGCCGGCAACGAACAACAGCGAAGGACGTCCTCTACTTATGGGATTACCCGAACCGGCGTCTCCGACCCCAACTACAATGTGGTGCAGGCCGGCTACACCATCAACAATGCCGCCGGCAATGCCAAAGGCGAAAACTACCTGCTGTCCTCCTTTGGCCGTCTCAACTACAATTTTGACAAGCGGTACTACCTCGGCGGCACGATCCGACACGACGAATACTCCGCACTCGGCGAAAAGAAAGGCAATTTCTGGGGAGGGTCTGCAGGCTGGGAGATCGCCCAGGAAGCATTCTGGAAGAATGCCCATCTCGATCATCTCTTCAACAGTCTCAAATTACGGGGCAGCTATGGGAAGGTCGGTAATATCAACGGCATCGGAGATTATAGCTCTTATATACAGTACGTTTCCGGTCTTTATGGCGGCGCGCCCACACTATCCTTTCCACTCGGCAGCGTCGGCACTTCAAACCTGAAGTGGGAAACGAGTAAACAGACGGATATAGGACTCAACTTCGGCATGCTCGACGACCGTATCACAGGGCAGATCGCTTACTATAAGAACAATGTAGACGGCCTGATCCTTTACGTCAACCAGGCTCCATCAACCGGTATTCCAACCGTATCTGCAGCCGGGCCACCGCTGAATGTCGGCAGCATGTACAACAAAGGGGTTGAATTCAATGTGAATGCCAGCATTATCCGCAAGGGAACGTTCAACTGGAACAGTGGCATTACGCTGACGGTCAATTCAAATAAAGTGACAGCACTTTATGAAGGTCTGCCCGATATCCAGACCAGCACCTCCGGTCTGGAAACGGTCAACCAGACGATGCCAGGATATTCCCTCGGCTATCTCTGGGTGATCCGCACCGCGGGCGTAGATCCCGTCACCGGCAAACGGATCTTTCTGAATGGCAGCGGACAGAAGGTTTATTACCAGGCCGCCAAATTCGCCGGCGCCAATACCTATTCGACTACTGCAGACGGCAATACCCAATACATCAGCAAGACAGGTGGCACATCGATCACCCAGGCAGCCGATGCGGTCATGTATAAGAACGTACTACCCAAATATGTAGGCGGATGGACCAATACGCTTACCTATAGAGGCTTTTCGCTCGATGCGCTGATGACCTTCCAGGCTGGGTTCTATGTGTATTACGGCAGCGACGCAGGTCTGCACGACCAACGCTTCTGGAACAATGCAACGGATATGCTCACGGGTAATGCCTGGCTCAAAGCAGGCGACCGGAACAAAAAATGGGCCCGGCCGGTCTTTAACGACAACACTTCCAACGGCAGCGCGATGCCGCTGGACATCAACGTCTTTAAGGGAGACTTTATAAAACTTCGGACGGTGACGCTCAGCTATACCCTGCCTGGCCTGCTGTTACAACATATCGGGTTCACCAGCGCCAGGGTTTATATCAGCGGACAAAACCTGGCTATTCTAACAAGCTATCCCGGTCCCGACCCTGAAGTCGCAAGCAACGGGAACAGCACTTCTTCCCAGGGTGTCGATAGAAATACCACCCCGAATGCCCGCTCCTTTATCGCCGGGATCAACATTGGACTGTAACTGTATCACTCAAAACACGATTACCATGAAAAAGTTTTCTTTCTATATACCGCTGCTGTTTTTGCTTATCTGTCTGACAGGCTGCCGCCGCGATCTGCTCAACCCTCAGCCCCAGACAACTGTCGCCGATGTTTCTGCCTGGAGCTCTCCTGCCCGTATCCAAAACCAGGTGTTGTCGCTCTATGGAGCGCTGAAGAACGGCGGTTTTTATGGAGGCCGCTATGTGATCTATGGCGATATCAAAGCCGATAATTTTATCAACGAACAATCCAACCTCGTCACCGGTCTGGATGTCTGGACCGGCAACCCCACCAACAGCGCTACCTCTATAGTAGGGCTCTGGCAGTACGCCTACCAGACCATCAATGGCTGTAATCTCTTCATAGACGGCATGGACTCTGTTGGAACGTCCGTAGTCGGCGCCGCTGCCGGCACAAATTATATCGCCGAAGCCAAATTGATCCGGGCGCTCTCCTATTATTGCCTGCTGCAATATTACGGGCAGCCCTATATCAATGGGAGTGGTTCCCATCCGGGAGTACCGCTGCGGCTCAACGGTATAAAAACCGCCGGCCAATCCAACCTGGTCCGAAGTACGGTCGCGCAAGTCTATACACAGATCATCCTGGACCTGAATGACGCAGAGGCCGGACTTCCTGCTCAATACAGCACTGCCTACAACAATGGGACACGCGCACATGTCAACACCGCCATTGCCATCAAAACGAGAGTATTTCTGAGCATGGGAATGTATGACAGCGTGATCGCGGCAGCAAACAGGATCGTCAGCCCCTCTGCACCTTTTACTTCAAGGACCGGCGTGACGCTTTCGCTGAGTCCCGATTATACCAAGCTGTTTACGACTGCCTATATCAGCGCAGAAACTGTCTTTACGCTCCCAATGACTACGACCACCGGTGACTATCCCGGCACACAAAATCAACTGGGTTATTACTTTTCGCCAACCGCAAAAAATGGCGGGGCCGGCAATGGGGAATATTCTCTCAATGCCAAAGGGGTCATCGCGGATAGTAATTGGAAGAGTACGGATACCCGGCGGACATTGATCATTTCTTCGGGAAGCGGCTCCGCCGTCAAACGCTGGCTGAATAAATATCCTGCCCCCAGCCCCTATACCGACTATGTGCCGGTCATCCGATATGCCGAAGTGCTGCTCAACCTTGCAGAAGCCCGCGTTGCCTTTACCAATACCGTCGATAGCCAGGCCGTTGCCCTGCTCAATGCCGTCCGCAGCCGATCCGACCCGACCACGCATTTTACCGTGGCAGGATTTGGTACCCCCTCGGCACTGAACGCCGCCATCCTCGAAGAACGAAATATCGAATTCCTGGGAGAAGGTCTGCGCAACAACGATCTGATGAGACTTTGGATGACAATCCCCGCCAAGGGCAGCGCCCCTGCCAAAAATCCTTCGGACGTCGGTTATATCTGGCCGATATCGGCAACCGAACTTAGCCTGAACCAGCTTTGCGTGGATAACTAAGGATAACTATTCTAATAAAAATAGGACGCCGCAATGTAGATTGCGGCGTCCTTATCTGAAGCGGGAACGCATTCCGAAAACGGGAAGGAAAAGCTCGAAAAATAAACATAATCAACTATAATTCAACGGATAGCTTGCTGGCATAATTTAAGATAAGCTAAAAATCGGAGGAGATATCTATGCTTTCATTTATCTGCAATCTTTTCAGGTTCGTCAAGGGATCCATTCACTATAGTATATTCAACAAAGGATTAGGGGAGTTTGCGCCTCCTGGAAAAATAATTGCCCTCCCTTTCAACCGGATTACGCAGTTTACAAAGCAAAAGTCAGCAGATTATGCTGCGTCGCAGTATGGAAATCCCTCCAGACACGATTGATCTCAGCCCCAGGTTTCGCCGCCGCCAATCCTCCAAAGGGATACAATTGATCCACCAGCAGCCGTGCACAGCGGCTAAGTTCACGGCTGGTCCGGCTCACCTCCTCAAACATCCTGCTGTCCCCGGACGCCCAGGATCGGTCTACTGCCGCATAGAACTCTGACCTGCAATGCTGCAGCGCAGCATGCATCGTGTTCCAGACTGTCAGGGCCTCTGCCAGCGACGAGGCGGCAATCCTCCGGGTTTCAAACAAGGGCTTGCAGCAATCCAGAAAATGCCCGGCCATACCGGCGATATTGGCGGCCAGCGTCGCTTCCGCCAAAGACAAAAAAGGATAATGATATAACGGATCGTTTGCGGCAGTCGTTTCGGGACGGATATCAAACGCACGTTCTTCGGGCACAAACAATTCTTTTACTTCAAAAGCATGGCTGCCTGTTGCGATCAACCCAACGGTGTCCCAGTCCCGAATGAGATTTACTTCTGCCTGGAGAAATAAAAAGGTCCGGACGAAAGGCTTGCCGGTACTATCCAGCAACGGTCTGCCCTGCTCCCAAAGCACACAATTGGCGGTAAAGGCGGTGGCATGCAAAGCGCCGCTGGCGTATGCCCACCGGCCAGAAACCCGATAGCCGCCTGCCACTCTTTGCGCTTGCCCCGATGGCGCCCCGCTGCCCGCCAGGCAAAGCCGGTCATCCGAAAACAGATGCGTCAGCCGTGTCGAAGGCGGAAAAAACCCGGCAAACCAACCAGCGCCGCTGCAAAGCGTTACCAACCAGCCCGTCGCCCCATCCGCCCAGCTGATGCCTTCTTCCAAACGCACCAGTTCGGGCAAAGACAAAGCAGGTCCTCCAAAATGAGCGGGGACCAAAAGCCTGAACCACTGCCGGTCATAGATCAATTCCATCTGCCTTAAGGTAAGATCACGCCCCGCCTCGGCAGGCGCGGCCTCCTCTCTAAGCAGCCCACTGCATTCCACCGGTAAAAAAGCAGATGGATGATTCATGTTGCCTGATGTTTATACTGCCGTTTCCAATCAAAGTATCCAATGACCGCAACGATGAAAAGGATGATCGTCAGCAGCGCA
>JAATGQ010000107.1 GCA_015654595.1 Chitinophagales bacterium
GGCGAACGGCAAGCTTTCCCTGCTGGAAGGGCTGGAGAAGAATGAGGCAAGGGTTGGCTCGCTGATGGAGAGCTTTATCCAGCACCGCGCCGAGAAGCTGGACATAGATGCCGCCGATCTGGATATACAGGCAAAAGTGACCAAACAGGAACTGGTAGCAGCGGCTAATAAATACCTGGGGAATAATTATGTGCTGTTGTACAAACGCAAAGGCGAAGACAAAGACATCACCAAGGTCGACAAGCCGCCGATCACCCCGGTAGAGACCAACGCCGGCAAACAATCGGCTTTTGTAAAGAAGGTAGAGGCGATGACCGTTGCTCCGGTTAGTCCGCAATGGCTGGACTTTCAGTCGGGCATCGTGCGTGCAAAGGCGGGAATTGCCGACGTGCTGTATGTTCCCAATAAGGACAACGAGCTTTTTCATTTATACTACCGGTTTGATATGGGTAGCTGGAACCTCCGGCTCCTGCCCCTGGCTGCGCAATACATTCAATACCTGGGTACGGCCAAACATCCGACGGAAGAGATCAGCAAAGCCTTTTATGATATCGCCAGTAATTTTAGCGTAAATGTTACGACTGAGTCGACTACGATCAGCATCACCGGGCTGCAGGAGAATTTCAACCAGGCAGTGACACTGTTCGAAGATGTGTTGAACAACTGTCTGCCGGATACTGCGGCTTTGGCGGCATTGAAAGACCGACTTTTAAAATCCCGCGCCAATAACAAGCTGAATAAAGGGGCGATCATGCAGGGCCTGACCAACTATGCTCTTTATGGGCCGAAAAACCCGTTCAATTCCGGGTTGACAGGCGAAGAAATCAGCAGGCTGACGGCAGACGACCTGGTAAAAGTGCTGCACTCGATGCTGAATTATACCCATACCGTTATTTATTATGGTCCGCTGTCACAGGATGCTTTTCCAAAGGCGATAGTTGGACTGCATAAACTGCCGGCTGCATTTACGCCATACCCGGACAAAGTACGTTTTCCTTTTGCCGAGCAAACGACCAACCAGGTGTTGTTCGCCAATTACGATATGGTGCAGAGCGAGATCCGCTGGGTTCGGAATGCCGGTCCTTACGATGTGAAAAAAGAGCCGGTAGTGGATGTTTTTAATAACTATTTTGGTGGCGGCATGGGCTCTATCGTCTTCCAGACATTGAGGGAGTCGAAGGCCCTGGCGTATTCCACCTTCGCAACGTATGGCACACCGGCAAAGAAGGAAGATCCCTTTTATATCCTTGCCTATATCGGTTGCCAGGCTGACAAGATGAATGAAGCCATTGGCGGCATGAATGCGCTGCTGAACGATCTGCCCGAGTCGGAAAAAGGTTTCGAGCTGGCGAGGACAAGTCAGAAGAAAGACATCGAGACACAGCGTTTCACCCAGGACGGGATCATCTTTGCCTACCTGGCAGAAAAGGAAAAGGGCCTGGACTATGATGACCGCAAACCGGAATATGAGGCGCTGGACAAGCTGACGATGGCGGATATAAAAAGCTTTCACCAGCAGCAGGTAGCCGGAAAGGCTTTTACCTATTGTGTGGTGGCTTCCGACAAGAAGATCAAACAGGATGATCTCGGTAAGGTTGGTGCCGTGAAGACGGTGAGTCTCGAAGAGATCTTTGGATATTAAGTTTTGGCGAAGGCGCTGTTATGGCGCTGGCGTCCCGCACGTGCTGTTGCGGTGCGATAATAAAAAAGACCGGTCGTGAGGCCGGTCTTTTTTATTTAGCTTTATTGGTACCAGGTAATTTATAAAAAAATTTCTGCTGTTTTTGTGATTTTTGCCGGCTTCCCGCGAATAATTATATGATGACCGAGTATAATCATAACGAATTGATCTTCCTTAAATTGATCAGGGATAACAAAGGGATCCTATATAAGATATGTCATTTGTATTGCCGTAACAGCGGTGACCGGGAAGACCTGATGCAGGAGATAACCGAACGAAGTGAAGGTTACGACCGAGGAGGACCGTGGCGAAGCAGGTCCGACGAAGGTATACCAGTTATGGCGTTCGGGACAAAAATTTGATGACAACTATAAATTTTCAACCTGGATGTATCGGATAGCCCTCAATGTTGCCATTTCTTTTTACCGGAAGGAGAGTCGGTCGGGAGTTAGTATCTCGCTTGGCGGAGACCTCGGGCTGATGGAGCTGGAGGACAGCTTGCCCGGCAATGAAGAGCTGGAGGAAAAGATCGATATGCTCCAGCTATTCATCAGCGAGCTGGGTGAACTTGACAAGGCGCTGATGATCCTCTACCTGGAAGAAAGACCCTACCGGGAGATTGCCGAGATCCTTGGCATTACGGAAACGAATGTGGCTACAAAGCTCAGTCGTATCAAGGGACGGCTTAAGGTACAATTTTTAAAAGCTAACAAACTATTTTTATGAGTAGGGATGAAATGAGGACCCCGGGCGCCTCCGACGATCCGTCGCAACCCCGCATCTCCGGCGACCAGTCGCAACCCCGCGTCTCCGCCGATTTGTCGCAACCGGCTGCCCCCGACGAGTTTCAGCAGCTTTGGAAAGCGTATGATGTAAAGTTACAGCGTTCGCTGAAACTCAATCAACGATTGCTGGAAGAGGTTCAGTCCCGCAAAGTGCGGACCTCTTTTAACTGGCAGATAGTCTTCAAGATAATGGTGATCGGACTGGGGATAGGAATGAATATCGTATTAGGGAAACTGTTATGGAACTTCCGGTCCAACCCTGTCTTTGCCATTTCGGCGGGACTGATCATCCTGTTCACGGCGTATTGTATTGTCGGTTATTTCCTGCAACTTCTGCTGATGCTGCAGATCAATCTCAGCAAATCTATCCTGGCGACACAGAAACAACTGGCGCAGCTGGAGGCGGTGATTGTCTGGACCTTGCGGGTCTCTTTTTTACAGGCGCCAATATGGCCATTCCTGTTTGTCCCCAGGCGCCTGGCGGCCGATATTGCGACACGGTACTGGCTGATCGAAGGGGCGGTAGTCCTGGTGCTTTTGCTGACGGCCGCCTGGATGTACAGGCGGATCACGGTCGCAGGCGCCGGCAGTGGTTGGGTGAAGAAGATGGTGGATAATGAGGGGGGGAAGTCGATCAC
>JAATGQ010000158.1 GCA_015654595.1 Chitinophagales bacterium
CGACGACCAGGGCTGGCGGCTCGAGATAAAGAGCCTGCCCAGGCTGACCGGGCACGGAGCCTGGCGAGTCGCGCGGACCGGCAGATGGGGGGAGTTCCTGCCTCCAATGGTTGGCGAGCCCACTCCTTACGGAGGCTTCTACACCCAGGACGATATGCGCGAGATCATCGCCTATGCGAAATCAAGATATATCACCATCCTCCCTGAGATCGATGTGCCCGCGCATAGCCTGGCGCTGATCTCCTCTTATCCCAATCTCTCCTGTACACAGCAGGAATATCCCGTAAACCCCGGCTCACACGGCCCGGTTCGCCAGGACAACGCGCTTTGTGTGGGCAACGATTCGGTTTACGCTGTATTGGATAAGATCTTTACCGAAGTGGCAGCGCTCTTCCCCTGCGAGTATATCCATGTGGGCGGCGACGAGGCCTATAAAGGCTTCTGGGCGGAATGCCCCAAGTGCAAACGCCTCATGAAGCAGCAGCATCTGAAAGACGTCGACGAGCTGCAGAGCTATTTTATCCGTCGCATGGAAGCGATGCTAAAGTCAAAAGGCAAGAAGCTCATCGGCTGGGACGAGATCCTCGAAGGCGGTTTGGCGCCTGAGGCTACCGTGATGAGCTGGCGGGGTATGGCAGGCGGTATTGCTGCTGCGAAACAAAATCACAAGGTCATCATGACGCCCTGGGACTTTACCTATCTCGACCTTTATCAGGGCGAGTCTACGGTCGAGCCACCGACTTACGGGATGTGCCGGCTAAAGGACTCCTATACCTATGATCCCGTTCCCGATAGCGTTGACGAAAAACTGATCCTTGGCGGTCAGGGCAATCTCTGGTCCGAGTCGGTTCCCAACTTCCGGCATGCCGAATACATGACCTGGCCTCGTGGTCTGGCATTGGCCGAAGTCTATTGGAGCCCCAGGGCTGCGCGTAACTGGAATGACTTTACGGGCAGGATGGAAGTTGAGTTTACGCGGATGGATGCGGCCGGTATCAAATATGCCCGCAGCGCTTACAATGCTGTCTTTACTCAAAAGCGGATCGCCAGCGGTGACTTCGAAGTGTCGCTGTCGACGGAGATCGATGGTCTTGATATCTATTATACTTTTGACGATACCAATCCCGATGCTACCTACCCGAAGTATGATGGCCATCCGCTGCGTTGGCCGCTTGGGGCTGAACAGCTCAATGTGATCACTTACCGTAATGGACAACCGGTGGGGCAGCAGATAAATATCCGTAAAGACGAATTGCAGAAAAGACTCGATCAGGGCAAGCACGTCTATTAAGCTAAAAAAGCTGCTATAATAGCAAGGCAATCAGAGGATTGTCTTCTGGTATGTCTTTTGTACTACTGCGTCTATGGCGAATGATCCAGGACGTGAACGGCTGATTACCTCCATCCTTTTAGGAGCGGCGGGCCTGGTGACGGTCATCGTACTCCTGGTGCATAGTATGACCGTTAGCGGCGTGTCCCGCTTTCCCGAGGCAGGCGGCGGCAAGGCCGGCGTCGTCGAGGAGGCGTCGCTGGGTTTCCCGATGCCGGAGTCTGCCGATGAGCCTTACAGTTATGATGAGGCGGGTAATATCCTGCTTTTTGATCCGGGGCGAGCGCCTGTCCTGGCCCGCCTAGGCAAACGTGTTTATAAAGACTCAGCAGAAAGTTCGGGTTGGTATATCAGCTTTTCCTATTACCGCGAGAACAGGGATATCTATGTCAAAAAGATCCTGCCGGATAGTGTCGCGGATGTCAGTGTCAGCTTCCGTCGTTGGGGCAACGGCTATTTGTATTTTATCCTCGATCAGCACCGTCTTTTCAGGGCCAGCGAAAGAGGCTCAGGCGTAATGGAGATAACCAGGTCCCTCTTTCAAAAACAACCCAGGCTGAGACCGAATGTCACGAGCATCGAGTTTGTCGATAAAGGTTACGGCGACGGGCTCGCGCTGCATCTCAAGTCGGGCAAAATGCTTTATTTCTATCCTCGTATCAACCGCCTGTATACGCAGCCGCAACCCGAGTCGGCTGCCGTTGCGCAATAAGTGCACAGATTCCGAGCCCGCCGTCTTTTGGCATAGCGGCTGCCGCTGCGCAATAGGCGCGTAAACTTCGAATGCCAAAGATGAGTGTGCATTGACCGTAAGTGCCAGGTCACTTAGGCTATCTCTATTGCTCAATTGACAGTACACTAATGAGTGTATATCTAATTTCGAAAAAGTCATGTTATTAAATTAAATTGAAAAAAATAACATTTTGTGGAGCAGAAGAGTGGGGCAGGGCTGCCAAAAATAACTGTCAGATTTTTTCTCAATAAATCACTTCAACCCATCTACGACGAGCAGGGACGCAAAAAGTATCCGTTATATATCCAGGTAACGTATAATCGGAAGAATATGCAGCTGCGCAGCAAGTACGGCGAGTATTATACAAGCCTCGATGATGTTCCTGGGGCGATAAAAGCATTTGAAAAACGGATACTGTTCAATATAGTCAGGAACGATACCCGGTATAACGGCGATCGTTTTGAACTAAAAGGATTGAGGCGGCGATATGACTTTTGTAGTATGTCCCTGGAGCCACTCGTAGAAGACTATTTAAAGCTCAGGTTAAAAAGGGCCCTCTCGGAAACGCGAAATGAATTTGTGCATCTTATTGATTTTGAATCAAAAAAGGCGACAGTTCTGGTTTTGATGGATATGTTGCGGCGGTTGATGCCGAACTATAGGTATCATTTGGATGAGTATTTGCGCGAACTGCTGGAAGGCTATACGCTCTTTTTACAATTTATCGATCTGATCTCCCTTACCTATTCTCCTCCATTGGTGATCGACTGGGAGGATGGCAGTTTTACAAAAATATTGACAGAGATAATTAAGCAGCGTTATAATCCCACTGAGGCTGTTGCAAAGATAAGCAACCTTGTCAGTGTGGCAGTTTTAGACAAATATGAAGAGCTTGAAGAGGGCTGAGGGGCTGCGAAAATGTTATTAAATCCGAAAAAATTTAATAACATGGCTTTTTTGAAAACAAGCTATAGCCGCAGCCGTAACCCGAGTCGGCTGCCGTTGCGCAATAAGTACGCAGATTCCGAGCCCGCCTATTAAGTGCGTGCATCAACCAGGACGGGAGCCCGCCGATTAAGCGCGAATGTCAAAATCAAGGCAAGCCGGGATCCGTAGAATCAAGGCCGCCCATCATCCTTAAATCAGCCGGAAGGCGTCTCCATCGAACAGTCCAAGATCGCTGAGCTTCAGATGCGGAATCACCAGCAGCGACATGAATGACAGGGTCATAAACGGCGCAGCGAGGGTCGAGCCCATTTCTTTTGCGAGGTGATCGATCGCGGTATAGGCTTCGGCAACTTCGTAGCCGTCCCCCATGCTCATCAGACCTGCGACGGGCAGGGGCAGGAGAAGCTCTTTGCTGCCGGCGGGTGCGATAGTGGTTATCGGCTCTCCTGTAACATCGGAAACCGGGGTGGCGGCGGGGGCCGAACCGGGATCAATGGCGCTCAGTCCACCCTTCTGCCCGATGATCAGATTGACGGCGCGGCAAATACTTTCATCATCCACGCCGACGGCAACGATATTGTGGCTGTCGTGGGCAACAGAAGAGGCGATGGCGCCGCGTTTGAGCCCGAAGTTGCGGATGAAGGACTTGGCGACGGGCGCCTGTGTATAGCGATTGACGACGACGATCTTGAGGATATCCTTTGCGGGATTACTGTGCAGCTGGCCACCGCGGGGAAGGGTGTCAGCGACGGGAACGATCAGCTTGTTGGTGATCAGCTGTCCGTCGAGGGCTTCGATCACATAGCACTGCTCGACATTCTCCTGTTCGCCCCATTTGTCGAGAGGATAGGAAAAGTCGGCGGGGACGCGGGGCGTTGCCTTGAAGTTGTTGATCGGCGAAGCGGTCAACAGCGAGCCGGATGTGGTTGGCGCGGGTGTTTCCGTGGGAATGTGGGCGCTGCCGATCAGGGACTTGCCATTTTCGGCAACCAGCTGTCCATTGATATAAGTTTGAAGCACGTTGAAGCTGGTGAGATCCTGCACGACGATAAGGTCGGCGGGGTCGCCTGCACGCAGCAGGCCGGACTTTAGATTGTAGTGCTGGTGCGGGTTGATACAGGCTGCCTGCAGTACGTTGAAGACGTCAACACCCGCCGCAACAGCACGGGCGCAGAGCGAATTGATATGACCGGCGATCAGACTGTCGGGATGTTTGTCATCGCTGCAAAACATCATCTGGTCGGGGTAGTCGTTCAGCAACGAAATAAGCGCGTCAAAATTGCGTGCCGCACTGCCTTCGCGGATTAATATTTTCATACCGAAGCGGAGTTTGTCGAGCGCTTCTTCGGCGGTAAAGCATTCGTGGTCAGTGGTTATGCCCGCGTCGATATAGGCTTTTGCCTGCTCTCCGCGGAGGCCGGGAGCATGGCCGTCTACGGGTTTTCCAAGACGCTGGGCGGCGGCTATTTTTTTCATGACCTCCGGATCTTTGTTAAGGACGCCCGGAAAGTTCATCATTTCACTAAGATATCCTATCTTGTCGTTGGACAAGAGCTGTTCGACCTTTTCGGTGTCCAGGGTGGCGCCGGCGGTTTCGAAGTTCGTAGCGGGTACGCAGGAAGGCGCTCCAAACATAAAATGAAAAGGCGCCGACTCGCCGTTACGGATCATAAACTCAATGCCGGGCAGCCCGCAAACATTGGCGATCTCATGGGGATCACTCACCGTTCCAACGGTCCCGTGAACGACAGCCAGACGGGCGAACTCCGAAGGGATCAGCAGCGAACTCTCGATATGGACATGGGAATCAATAAAACCGGGAAGCAGGTAGGGTAAAGATATTTCAACATCAGGCTTGGATGCGGACACAGCGCCGGCATCTTCCAGCGGTTGAACAGACACGATCTTTCCTTCTTCAATAATCACCTCGACAGGCTGTATGTTTCGCTCAGAGATGTTGACAAGTCGGCCAATAATATGCATAATGGAATTTGGGTTAACATGGGTCCGCTGCTAATAGGCAGTAAATCCGACACGAAATAACACCAAAAAATTATTATCTGCCGACTATTTTTTAACAAGGCCTGTACCTTAGGGTACGACAATTGCGGCCTGTTTTTAAAGACCAGCCTACAGCATGAACCCGGTAATTCGACTCTTATCTTTAACCTGTCTGATCACGGCCTTATCCTTTACGGGGCATGGACAGACAGCTCAACAAGTGGTGGCAAAGTATATTGATGCGATGGGCGGTAAAGAGAAATTACAGGCTATCAACTCACTCTACCAGGAAGGCACTGCCCAAATGTCCACGGGCAGCGACGTCAGCATAAAAACATGGCGCGTATTCGACCGGCTCTATCGCCAGGAGGTGAACTTTGGGATGGGCAGCGTGACTGTCATCGTCACCCCCGGCAAAGGCTGGTCTTCCAGCTCCCGCAGCAACGGCGAATACAAGTCCTTGCCCGACGAGCAGGTAAAGGCGCTGCAGCCACTGATCGATCCCGCAGGTCCCCTCGTCGACTATGCCCGGAAAGGCTGCCGCGTCGAACTGGACGGGGCCGACACCATCGACGGACACCCCTGTTACCGCATAAAGCTGTCCTGCCCTCATGGACAATATGCAGTCTATTCCATCGACAAAACGACCTACTATATTCTCCGCGAAACCCGCCCCGGCAGCGGCCTGATGGGTGGAGGCAACAATAACAACAACAATATCCCCGACGGCGCAGCCACGCTCAGCAGCAGAGGCTCGCTCAGCCCTGTCACGCTCGACTACAGCGATTATAGAAAGGGGCCCGGCGGATATATCTTCCCCTACACGATCGTCGCCAGCAGTATCGGCGCAAAGGCCACGATCAGCAAGATCCTGGTCAATTCTTCTGTTGATGCGGATGCCCTCAGCCGACCGAAGGTCGCGCGCTAGCCACACATGCAAAGATCGCCGGCATGCCCGCCAGCAGCAGGCCTACACTTTCCCTCAAACATGTAAAGCACAATAAACCGCTGCAATAGCCGTTTAGAGCATCGAGATGTCCGATCTCGTGGTCGAATCCTATTAAAAACCAATACCTGTACGTATGAACAGAAGGAGTACTCTATTCTTCTTACTGCTATTCTTATGTCTCTCCGCTTCGTCGCAATCCTTTATCGGGTATGGCTATGACAACTATTCCGGCGTCAATGGTCTTATCCTTAACCCGGGTACTCTCTCCGATAGCAAGTATAAAGTCAATGTCAATCTCTTTGCAGTCAGCGCCTATGGCGCCACCAACGCCTATACGCTGAATCGCAGCAACCTCTTTGGCTTTCACTTCTCCCATCTCAGCGACGGCAACGGCTATAACAAGTCGACCAGTTCGGATACAAAGTTTGCCTATTTCAATACGGATATCCTCGGCCCCTCCGCCACGATCAACCTGACATCAAAAGATGCGCTTGGTCTGATCACCCGCGCCCGTGTCATGGGGAATGAATACAACCTCGGCAACCAGCTCTTCCAGCTGCTGGGTAATAGCAATCCGAATTTCTATAACATGGCCATCAACAACAACAGCCTGCAGACGAAGGTCAACGCCTTTGCAGAAGCGGGTCTTTCTTATGGCCGCGTGCTGATGAAGGACGACCACTCGGAATTTAAGGTCGGGATCACCGGGAAGTATGTGCTGGGGCTGGCATATGGCAGCCTTTCGACGGGGCCGCTGAACGTCAATATCGACCCCGCCAATAACATCACGACATTGCAAGGCCAGGTGACGACGCAATACTCCGCAAACCTGGATAATTACGGTAATGGAGAAAGCGTTTATGATGCGCTTAAGAAAAAGAACGGCTCCGGATTTGGCCTCGACCTCGGCCTGGTCTATGAAACAAAGAACGAAGCCGGTGAAAGCAAGCTGAGACTGGGTTTCTCGGTCACGGATATCGGTTCCATCAAGTACACCAACTCCGCCAACTCGAAGAACTACGCGCTCAACGGCGACGGACACAATACGACCGAACTAAAGGAAGCCAATGGCGAAACGCTAAACGATTACCTTCAACGGTTACAAACCACGGGTTTTATCACCTCCAAGGGCGGCGCGGCCACGTCGAAGGTAAGCCTGCCCACGGCAGTCCATCTCAACGGCGACTATAATGTGTTCAAGAAATTCTATGTCAACGCCGATGTCCTGATCAATACCGTTGCCAACAGCAGCCCGGTCAATCCGAATTATGTTACAACGGCTACCATCACCCCAAGACTGGAAAAGAAATGGATCAGCATCTATTCCCCCGTCTCTTATAATGCCAACGGGCTCCTCAACTGGGGCGCAGGCGTACGGATCGGTCCCTTGTTCGTAGGCAGCGGCAGTGTAATGTCAAGCCTCTTCAAGGATAAGCTGAAGAACGCCGACGCGCATATCGGTCTGACGATACCCATTTTCCAGCATGATAAGAACAAGGATAAAAAACATAACAAGGCCGATACGGTCTATCGCGACAAGAACCTCAACAACGACCGCGATGGTGATGGCGTCGTCGACTCGAAAGACGAATGCCCCGACTCTGCAGGTCCCATCGCGCTGATCGGATGCCCCGATACGGATGGTGACGGCGTACCCAACTATAAGGACAAGTGCCCGCTGGTCAAAGGCTCGATCAACTTCGCCGGCTGCCCCGCACCGGACTCGGATGGAGATAGCGTAAACGACGACGATGACAAGTGTCCGCTGGTAAAAGGCGTAGTCTCCAACTTTGGATGCCCGCCGATCAAACCCGAACTGATCAATAAGGTCAACCGTGCCGCCGATCGTATCTTCTTTGTCCGGGCCAAGGCCATCATCGAGCCCAGCTCTCTTGGCGAACTGGATAGAGTTGTACAGATTCTGAATTCCGATTCGACGCTGCGTCTGAGGATAGAAGGTTATACCGACAGCGAGGGTACAGATGAACGAAACCTGAACCTGTCGACACGCCGTGCAAGGGCCGTCGAGAAGTATCTCGAGAAGGAAGGCATCCCAGCATCGCGGATGGACTATGAAGGGTTTGGAAGTAAGCACCCGCTTGCGTCCAATGATACTCCCGAAGGCAAGGCGCAGAACCGCCGCGTAGAAATGAAACTGATGAACTATCCAAAAAATAAGAAGTAGTTAAAATCCCTGACCCCTGGAAGGCTGTCTGCCAAAAAAGTAGACGGCCTTTTTTTTATGCGTGAAACCAGTGGCGGCGATGCGTGGACCCAGGGGCCGGCGATGTGCAGAATCAATGTCGGCGAGATCGAGGCGCGCCGTCGCGGCCAACCACCGAAAGCGTTTTGCTGTGCAAAAATTTCCACAGCAAAACAACTTCACATCACGTCGTTGCGCTGGCCTTTTGTTTGTTATAAATCTTCTAATCCCTATTTTTATGATATACTAATGAAGGTGCAAACAAGTACTCCAGAATTTTTAATGGGTGGCGGTGAGATGGGACAGCGTATACGCGAATACGACTGGTCCTCTACGGCCTTGGGGCCTGTCGAAGGATGGCCGCAGAGTCTTCGCACCTGTGTGCGGAT
This sequence comes from Chitinophagales bacterium, assembly GCA_015654595.1. Classification (GTDB taxonomy): domain Bacteria; phylum Bacteroidota; class Bacteroidia; order Chitinophagales; family Chitinophagaceae; genus Puia. Next base: position 8,554 of record JAATGQ010000158.1, read on the forward strand.
CATGCTTGCCTCACGACAACCTATCTGGATGGGGTGGGGAAAAG
>JAATGQ010000040.1 GCA_015654595.1 Chitinophagales bacterium
AACATCATTCACCGCAGCCTGCTGACCAACCCAGGTCCCGTGTTGGAGAAGATCAGCCTGCCGGCAGCCCCGGCAGACGCCGACGACATCGAAGACCTTACCATTGCCGGTAATGAACGCAACCATATCATCAAAGTCCTGGAGCGCTGCGGCTGGAAGGTGGCCGGGAAAAACGGCGCCGCTGCCATCCTCAATATTAAAGTTTCAACGCTTACCTCCCGGATGAAGAAGTTGGGCATTATCCGTCCAAAATGAACCCAACGACAGTTTGTGCCGTTTCAACGAATCAGCCAATAAAGCTCTTCCGTCGTCGATAATTTCGGGATCATAAGCAAACGATCACCTAAAACGACAAGAACATGAAACGCAATCACCTTCTTACAGCGGGGCTGCTCACTATTGCTACCTCCGCTTTCGCACAAGCTCCTGATCCAAGTGTCGATCCGCACATCGATCCTGTTATCCGGGGCTATCTCAAGAAACTCAACGAAGACAGTAAAGGGAAAACCCCCATTTACAAACTGCCGGGAACAGGACCTGCCGATGCACTTACGGCACTGCAGGACCAAACCCCAGTGGATCTTTCGGGCGTGGACATATCCACACGCACAATCACGCAGGATGGGGTAACGGTTCCTGTGCATATCGTTCGTCCAACCGGGGCAACAGGAACGCTGCCTGTTATCGTCTTCTATCATGGCGGAGTATGGATCGTCGGCAATTTCGAAAACCACAAACGCCTCGGCAGTGATCTTGCCGTTGGCGCCAATGCAGTCATCGTATTCCCGGATTATACACCGATCCCCGAAGCAAAATATCCCACACAGATCAACCAGGCCTATGCGACGCTCAAATGGGTAGCTGCCAATGGCAGTGAGATCAACGCAGATCCCAGCCGTCTTGCTATCGCTGGAAACAGCGTGGGCGGCAATATGGCAGCGGCCATCGCTTTGATGGCTAAAGACAAGGGTGGTCCCGCTATCCGTCTGCAGGTGCTTCTTGTTCCCGCTGTAGGCGCGGATTTTAACACTTTCTCCTATAAAGCTTATGGCGAAGGGCGCTTCCTCACCCGGGATTTCATGAAGTTCGGTTATGATCTCTATGCCCCGGATATGGCCACACGTAAAGATCGCTATTGCGTTCCCATGGCCGCAACCACCGATCAGCTGAAAGGTCTTCCCACTACGCTGATCCAAACGGGCGAGAACGACCCGCTGCGTGACGAGGGCGAAGCTTATGGCCAGAAACTCAGGGAAGCAGGCGTCGCCTGTACAACAACGCGCTATCTGGGCGTCATCCATGACTTTTGTGTACTCAATGGCATTAATAAAGTGCCCGCTGTACAGGAATCGATCAAAGAAGTGATCCGCGTACTCAACGAATCGCTGAAATGATGCTCTCTTAAAACGATCTATATGACCCAATTGAAAGAGAAGGTCGTTCTCATCACCGGTGCCTCCAGGGGCATCGGTGCTGCTATTGCCCATGCGGCAGCAGACGCCGGAGCGCGTGTATCCGTCAATTATCTGGCTGAAAGCGGCCTGGCCGAAGAATTGGTGGCAACCATAAAGAAAAAGGGCGGGGATGCAATTGCGGTAAAGGCGGATGTGGCCAATCCCAGGGATGTAAAGCTGATGTTCGACAGAACGATCGCGCGTTACGGCCGTATCGATACACTCATCAATAATGCCGGAGTCGCCGTATACAAACTGATAAAAGATACGACAGAGGAAGATTTCTACCAGCAGTTTGACACGAACGTAAAAGGAACCTTCAACACGCTTCGTGAAGCGGCCATGCGTATGGCAGACAATGGCAGTATTGTCAACTTCTCCACTTCAGAAAATCGCCTTATCCTACCCACCTATGCCGCGTACACGGCATCAAAATCAGCAATAGAGCAGCTTACGCGGGTCTTTGCCAAAGAAGTCGGGACAAGAGGGATCAATGTAAACTGCGTTTCGCCGGGACCGACCAATACGGAATTATTCCGACAGGGTAAATCACCTGAGCAGATGGCTTACTTTGAGGAGTTGTCGGCTTTTGGCCGTATCGGCGAACCAATCGATATCGTGCGCCTGGTGCTTTTCCTTGCAAGCGATGATGCCAAGTGGATCTCCGCCCAGACCATCGGGGTCAACGGCGGGATGGCGTGATCACGAGTGTCACCGGTCCCAATAAACCGCTGAGGTGTAACGCAGCATCTTTTGGCGGCCCGCTTATCGTCCAGGTCTTTCGCTTTTCTTCCGGCTGGCGGGCGTCATAAGCAAGGCGATTGAACCATGTACTGGTGACCTCTACTTTCAGAGTGTTGCTGCCTGGTAGGACCCATTTGGTGATGTCTACCTGATAAGGCGATGACCATACTACTCCGGCATCCTTGCCATTGATGGTTACCTTGGCTATCATAGAAACAGTCCCTAAATCGACGAGGACCTTTCCTTTGCTTTTGATCTCAAAAGTGGTGGTATACGTTGCTGTTCCCGAGAATGCCCTTCCTTCATCGGAGACAGGAAGATCTTTCCATGCTTGTAATGAATCAAGTTGTATGGCCGCAGGAGCGCCCCATCCGGAAGGAAAGCCGAGGTTCCAGCGGGCGTCGAGTTTTTCAGTTTTTTTGATCCCCGGCTTTGCTGCTCCGGCCGTTGGTTTTTCATCATGTCCAAAAACGATAAAACAGGAGCCAGCCTGCGGAAGGTCGACTGAAACGGAGGTGTATCCATTCTTTTCTTGTGCGGCTGCGGCCGTCGTTTGACCGGTAACAGGATCCCAGACTTCGACATTGCCGCTGTTCCTGAAATCAATCATTCCCTTATAAGCCTTGCCTTTGGGGGCAGTCACAAAGTACCAGTCGGCCCCTTCTGTTTTCCGATGTACCCAAAGGACGCTGTCGCCAATTACATCCGGGAGCAGGTGTAGTTCTTTCAAAGCTTCGGGCAAAGCAAGACCCGATATGATCCGCCCCTTCCCTACCTGCCGGCAGCCCTTAGTTTCTGTTGTCCGCCAAATGTCTTTCACTGCCGCGTCGAAACGTCTTTGAGCGTTTTGTGCGTCAATAAGTGTTGCAATGTTTTTGGGCTCATTACCAATAACGGTGGCTCCATCATGCAATAACGCGTTAATCTTTTCCAACGTTTGCGGCAGCATATGCGTGGTTTTGGGTAACCACAGTACTTTGTAAGCAATCCCTTCCGGTGTGACCAGCATTCCGTTCTTTACGGAGAGTCTGTTCAGCAAAATATCCGGGTTACAGTAGTCGTACTTGAAACCCCTGGGGAATGGCGCGTCCTGGTCGGGCTTATGATCAATTTCATCGCCAAGATACCATAGCACATCCGATACCGGCTTGCCTCTTTCAAGCAGGTAGCTGCATCGGGCAAAATAAGCATTGAGATAGGGCATGTATTTCCACCAGATTTGCTGGCGAAGAAAAGGGGTACCGATACCGGCTCCGAATGAGGTACCAGGCGGCAAAAAGTTTGTTTGGGGATTATGTGTAAACGTATGATAGACCAGGTGAGTAACTCCCTCTACCATATTGACGTTGGCAACTTCTTTCAGCATCTGCCATTGCTCATCCCAGGTGAGATCAAACGACGTAAAGGCTTCTGCGGCCACGCGTGGTTTACCATAGAGTCTTGCCGCCGATGCGCAGGGTTTTATCGGCTTAAAGTTCAGAGACCCAACGAAGCCATTGGAGAAGGGTTGCCAAAACTCGCACATGGGTATATCTGCAAACTTATAGTACTCCAGGATATCGCCCGGATAGGTATCTCCTGCCGAGGTTTCGTAAGTAACGCCCAGGTTATTTTGCCGGGCCAGGGTAACCATGCGGCCATAGAAGTTAGTGGTGAAGAGGTCATTTACTGCCGCCTTCCAGTCGTGCAGAAAACGGGAGCTGGTTTCCTGGTCTTTTACGACGTATCCAAACAATGCCGGCATCCACTGTTTTAACGAATAACCCGATCGCCGTTGAAATTCGGTTGCCATATCACTTGTCCAGTTCTGCGCGCCGCATTCCCAACTATCCATCGTCATGCTGGTAAGCAATCCATTTCGCAGTGGACCATCGCTGCCGGAGAGACGCCCGATATAACCGGCAAAATGAGCATCAGCACCTTTTGTGGAGAGCTTATCGCATTCCCAGCCCGTCCCTTCGGGAGGCGCCGGGCCATTCTTTTTACCCGCATTTACGTGCCCGATCCGCAGAATAGTCCAATCTCCCGGCGGAGCATTCCATTCAAGGACCCCATCGGCATTTACATAACCAGAAATATCCATTACCTGTGCCGGGTCTATATATGCTTTTGCTGACTGCTGGTACTGTTGATCAGAAGGGCCTACGCTTCTCAATACCCAGGCGGCCTTTGTTTCCCAATTGTTTTCACGAGCGGCTGAAAAGAAATGCACGAACGCCACGCTGATCGGATGTTTGTTGACAATAGAGAGTTTGAGCTTATTTGTCGGTACATCTTTCACACATGCCAGCGTGAGCGGGATGTCGTCCTGAAAATTACTTTCAGGCAGATCCTGATTGAGTATTTCCGTTGCTGTACCATCGGGCAGAATAGCTTCTACTTTTATACTGACCGCTGGTTCATAGGAGAAGGGATAATTGAAACTGGTGATCTTTGGCAGCTGAATGGTTCTGACCACGACTACCTTTGAGAAAGTGACTTCAAACGAATCAGGATTATTTGCTGACGCCGGGTCAAGCGAAACCGGTTCTTTTGATTCATTTGTCAAAAGCTTCGTCCAGTCTGTTTTGCCGTTGCTTTTGGCCGAGGCAACGGATAGAGTATCGCCCTTGTCATCCAGTGGTTGAGGAAAAGCCAATACCGCGACACTCTTATAGTCCCGCCAAGGCTCTTCGCTCGGCTGCGGCATAGTCAGTTGTATTTCGACCTTTTTGCCGCCCCGAATATCATTTCTTGACCAGACCAATTGACGCATAGCCTCTTCGGGCTTGATCCAGGGGCCTCCTGCCATAGCCCAGCCGGGGCAATTTTCCATCGAGAACTTCAATCCCAAACGGCGGCATTCAAGCGCAGTATACCTCACCGCGTCATCCCATAAAGGGCTTAAGCAGGTAATCGGCGTATCGACGTGGGGCCACGGCCCCCCGAACTGCCCATGAAACAACGTAATACCAGAAATGCCTGCTCCAGCGATGGCCTCCAGATCTGCGGTAATGCCCTTTTTTGCTACGTTTCCCCCTATAAAATGAAACCAGGTCTCGGGATAATACACTTTGCCAGGCTTAAGAAACGCCGCCTTGTCCTGATCGCTGAAACTCTTATTCTGCTGCTCTATCGGCGGCGCAACGGCTGCGACCTGCGCAAACAGAGATCCAAGAGTTGTCGTAAAAAGAAACGCAATTGCCGATAGATGAGTGAAGTACTGTTTCTTGAAAAGCATTTTGAGCTGCGGATTGGCTTTAAGAGTGATTTACCTGACTGTTGCAGGATAAATCTAACCAATTTTTACCTTATTTTATGAAGCAAGCTCGACTGCAGGGAATTCCAAATAGAAGGTCGTGCCTTTATTCTCTTTACTTTCAAACCAGATAGAACCGTTATAGCATTCGACAATCTCCTTACAAATAGAAAGCCCCAGACCGAAAGTAGGCTCTCCCATGGTCCCTTTTCTCTTTGCTTTTGTAAACTTTTCAAATATTCTGTCTTTCAAGTTATCCGGGATACCGATGCCATTGTCCTGGACAGCTATCTGTATTTTTTTGTCTTTAACAAGGGAGCTGACCGTTATTTGCTCACTATTATGGCTGAACTTAATGGCGTTGGTGAGCAGGTTATTGATCACACGGTTGATTTTTTCCCTATTGGCAGTAAAAAATTTCGCCTCGCCGTTGAATTGAATATTGAAGGTTTGATTTTTCTCCGATGCTTTCATCTGTAACAATTCCACACAATCATTCACCAGTCGATTGGCGTCAATTGTTTCCCGTGTATCGTTTTTATTATTGTGGTTTTCTGCTGCGCCTAACAGTTCTGAGATAAGGGTCAGGGAATTGCTGCAAGCCGTCGTGATAAACTGAAGGGCTTTCCCCGTCTCTTCTTTGTTGTTAGCTTTTTTTATCACATTTGAAAGCATCATGATGGATGCTATCGGCGATCGCAGATCATGTGCTACGACATGCAATATTCTATCTTTCTCTTCGCTTAGCCTGGTCAGTCTTTCTACATTTTTTCTGGAATGCCGGGCATTCTTCCAGACAAGCCAGCCTATTACCAACAACAGCAAGCTGCAGGATTCTGCGAGTAATAGGTAATGATCTTTCAAATCATTCTTCTTCGTCAACACGTCTATATCATGTTGTTTCTCCAGAACTTTTATAAAACTCGATGCGTCGACGGTCGTGATGGCCTTATTGATCTTATCCAATGAGTCTTTTCCCCTGGTATAAAGAGTAAGATACTTATAAGCATCCGAGGGTTTGTTTTGTTTTTCGGAATAGCGCCACATTAGCTTATTCCATTCTGTCTCCCAGGTGAAGTTGGGCATCGCATCAAAGCTCTTCCTGATCTCCTGAAGAGCCGCGCCCATGCTGTCGATCTTGTTTTCCATATAAAACAGGTCAGCCAGTTTAACATAGGCCGACTGGGCGTCCCATGTATCGTTGCCCTTCTGTAAGTTAATGGCTATACTTTGGCGAAACAGCTTTTCGGCCTCCCCATATTTTCCCTGGGCTTTATAGACCTGACCCATATTGCCATAGATAACGCCTTTTGCAATGTCGTGCCATCTGTTTTTGGGTTCGTGCGTATACCGGTTGGCATCGATGAATGCAAGCGCCTTTTTATGGTACAACAAAGCCGAATCAGTGTTTCCGGACTTATAATAGCAAAGCGCAATGTTGTTCAATAACTCCTGTAATCTTAGATACCTGCTAAAGATATCCGGACAATCATCGGTCTCAGCATAGGATTCCTGGAACGATGACGCAGCTTCTACGAACCTGGCTTGCTTGTAAAGGATCATTCCGATGCGGTAGCTAAAGCCGGAATTGGTACAGGAAGGAAGGTTTGTTCCCTTTATCAGTCTGGCCTTATAGTACCAGGTATAGGCCTCGCTATATCGTCCTTCTCTGAACAATGCGTCGCCTTTGGCATAGTTGGCCAATTCATATTGGGCCGGGTATCTTTCCCTTGCTTCATCGCTGCCGGCCAAATAAACGGCACTATCGGCATAAAGCTCAGCCTTTCCATTATCGTGTAGTAAGGTAGAATATATCGTGCTTTTGTGTCCGTAGATAGCTACTCTTTGTTCGTAGGTCAAGGGTTTGCCTGTTAGGGCAGAATCGATATAAGCAATGGCCTGGCCTGCGTTTTGGGGGCCGAATTTTTGTGTTTTGTTGATAAGGCTATCGACGAATGCAAGATTTCCGCCCGTCGGAGCGGCATTTTTATTTGTATTGCAGGAGAGCAGTACAAACAGAGAGATGGCGGTGGCGAAAGTTTGGGGGACTAGTCTGGGCATCAGGCAAAGGATTACCTCTCATTAGAGACCTAGAACGGCAATATACTGGAACATATTGCAAGGAGGACATTAAAATCGGTATGCGTTGTTTCGCTCAGGCAATCGTTGCAGCTCAAGTTCAGGGATATGGCGGGTACAAATCGGCGCTTTTGTTAAAACAACAGGCATTTTGGTTAAGTCCACCCAGTGACTGTCACAGACCTTTGTATAAAAAAAGGAAAACTATGAAAGCAATCAGAATTGATGAGTTCGGCGGACCGGAAGTGATGAAAATCGTTGAAGTCGACCGTCCTGTTCCCGCAGCAGAAGAGATCTTAGTAAAAGTCTATGCCGCCAGTGTAAACCCGGCCGATTATATCGTTCGCCAGGGTGGAAATGATTTTTTAAAGCCCTTTTTAAAACTGCCTCTGGGATTAGGTCTCGATGCAGCAGGAGTCGTAGAAGAGGTTGGAGGGAATGTCAATGAATTTAAGAAAGGCGACCGCGTATATGGGGTGTCAAATTTTTTGGATGGCTGCTACAAGGAATATCTTGCAGCGAAAGCAAATCAGTTTGCCCTGATGCCGCATATCTCTTTTAATGAAGCCGGTTCATTGCCCGCCTGTGGACGTATGGCCTGGAACGGCATGATAGACCTGGCAAAGGTGAAACCCGGTCAGCGCGTATTGGTCCATGGCGCCGCAGGAGGCATAGGAAGCCTGGCATTGCAGTTTGCAAAAGCCTGTGGTGCGTATGTCATCGGAACGGCATCAGCGCATAACGTCAATTTTTTAAAGCAGCTGGGGGCCAACGAAGTGGTTGATTACAACACCCAAAAATTCGAAGAGATACTGAGCGATATAGACGTGGTATTTAATGCTACTCCTGTCCGTGACGAAACGCTGCGCCTGAAATCCGTCATAGTCTTGAAGGAAGGGGGTATCTTTGTGTGTACGCACGTAGCTGCGCCGTTCAGCGAAGGGTTCAAGGAGTTGCTGGCAAAGAAAAGTGCGACAGCCGCAATGAGCGGCAGCGGCATCGACCATCATCAATGCCTGACTGAAATTGCAAAGCTCATTGATGCGGGAAAAGTGAAAGCCGTTGTCAGTAAGGTTTATCCCTGGGAGCAGGCAGCCAATGCGCATCGTGATTGCGAGACAAAACATGTTCGCGGAAAAATCGTGCTTGAAATTCGTAAAGAAGATTAAACCAGATGGTGCACTATAAATCTATAAGCGAGTTGTTTCAGGCTTTGGAATTGCCGAAGCCCGAGCATCCGCTCATCAGTGTGGTCCAAGTAGAAGCTTCCAGAAAGATGCGCAGCGGCGAAGCATTGAGCTGGTTTTACGACTTTTACTGCGTAGCCATAAAACGCGTTACGGGCGTAGAAGATATCAAGATGAAATACGGACAGCAGCCGTATGATTTTAATGAAGGGATCATGTCTTTTGTGGCGCCTGGCCAGGTATTGAGCCGCGCTGTCGACAAGGACGTCGAAGTAAAACAATCAGGATGGCTGTTAATTGTCCATCCGGATTTTTTGTGGAACACGCCGTTGGCCAAGACCATCAAACGATATGAGTTTTGGGATTATGCAGCCAACGAGGCCTTATTCCTTTCCGAAAAAGAAGAGGAAATTATTCTGGCTATCCTTCAAAACATACACCGCGAAACGCACGCTAACATCGACAAATTCAGCAAGCAGATCATCGTATCACAGCTGGAAAGTCTGTTCAACTATGCTGACAGGTTTTACAATCGCCAATTTATTACGCGTGAGAAGGCAAACCACCAGCTGCTTGATCGACTGGAAGAAGTACTGAATAATTACCTGGACAGCGGGCAAGCGGCAACGAAAGGAGCGCCAACCGTAAATGATATTGCCGCGCTGCTGCATATATCGCCTAAATATCTGAGCAGCCTGTTACGGATGCATACGGGGCAGAATACTCTGCATTATATCCATGAGAAGATTATTGAAAGGGCGAAGGAGAAGATATCCACCAGTGATCTTTCCATAAGCGAGATCGCTTATGAATTGGGGTTTGACCATTTGCAGTCTTTCAGCAGACTATTCAGGGCGAAGACGCGGCTTTCGCCGCTGGAGTTCAGGCAGAGTTTTAAGAATTGATCTATTCCCGGAATTTCTACTTTGCTTTTCTTTTGCTTCATTCGGGCCCCACTTTGGGTTAAAAGAATAATAACGATACTCCTATTCCTGGGAAATTATTGCGTCTAAAACTGAGATGGCTTTACAGATGGATGCCAGGGATTTTCTGTCTGGAAGTAAGCTGTAATCTTTTGTCGAGATCATTTATCGTAACTGTGAATGTTAGGCTGCTGTATTGCCAATAACTATCCTGTTTTTAGGAATGCATTGAATTGTCGTTAAACGGCCTTTGCAGTCTACCGGGATGACGACTTTATTTCCCGGCCAGTCCCGAAATCCCCATCCTGTTTTATGGCATAGTCATCTAGCTCCTTTTGTGGATACTCCCCGCTGTATGACCAAAGCTCAAGATAATCTACAAAGCCATTATTTATAAAGACTGTTGCGGATGCGCCTATAGGTAGTTCGGTTGAAGTAATAGAAACCCCATCCAATATAAGTTTATCTGACGCAAACTTGAAATTTTCAATTCCTGTGGATGTTTCAAATGTAACGAATACGCCTACACCTGTATAGTCGTATTCAGTGTCAGTTAAATAATCAATCTGGGGCCTTAGTAATTTGCCATTGTCATCTCCATCCAATAGGAGATCCAGGATATCTAAAATGTATTTTGAAGAAATCATATCGATCTCAATTTACATGTTCCTATTGGGATAGAGAACGCAAAACTCACTGAGTGGCAGCGGGTTGGGAGGCGGTAGTTCTGAAAAAAACACAAGAGACTGATAATCAAATAATAAATTCGTATTTAAGCTCCATGCATGCAAATTCCACATTTCATGTTAAATTTTCATGCATGATTAAGCGACGACTAGAAGCTCAAATAATCGAAGCATTGGAACGAAGCCCTTCCGCGGCCTTATTAAATTCGTTCCTCATATAAGTTTTGCCAGGTAAGCATTATTCTACACATCGCTTATTTGGCAGAAGATGCTAGTCATGCATTAATGTTAGTGGTCAAAAACGGTTGTGGTGTTTTCAAAGTTTCTTCCACTTTGTAAAGCCGTCATATATAGAGCATCCAAATTTTCCATTAGAAGAATAATGGTCAAAAATAATGACGGGCTTAGGCTTCTTCTTTTCAGAAACCACATGATTAGCTAATCCAATAATTATACAAATAACTCCAAAAACAAAAATGCCAATAAAAATGATGAAAAGGCTAAAATAAAAAATGGAGCATTTTTACAGCACCGTGATCATCTGATAGTCGATTTTCTGGCCTTTAGTAACTTACAAGAATGCCAGATTGATGGATAATGGCTAATTATCAGCCTCTTGGGTGACTTGAGAATCACGGTTTTATAACTTAAATTTGTTGAAAATGGAGGTTGTTATGGAACCAGCAAGCATCAAGCAAAAACTTCATCACTATATCGATGTGGCAGATGAGAAAAAGCTACAGGCCATTTATACTATCCTGGAAGATGAGATAGAGGGTGAATATTTTTATACGCAGGACGAAATAAAGATGTTTTATGACCGTAGGCAGAAGCACCTAAATGGCGAAAGCAAAAGTTACACGGTAGCGGAAATGCTTGATTTGGTCCGTCAGAATAGACAATCAAATGGCTTATATTGATGATCAAGCCATAATCCGTGATGTTAAAATACACCGTTTCCCTTATGTTGCGGTTTTTGAAATAAGTCAGGATGAAGTTATCGTTTAGGCTGTCCACAATACCTTTCAGCATCCTAAAAAAAGGCAGAGAAAGTAAATCGACCAATCTCGTATTATGTATTTAACTCTTGCCCAGCGGTTATTCCTGACACGAAGATTAGATTCCAATCGCGCAAAAAATCACTGAACCCCTTGCTAGGGTTAAATTTTGTAGTCCCGACAGGAATCGAACCTGTATCAAAAGTTTAGGAAACTTCTATTCTATCCATTGAACTACGGGACCATTTACTTTGGGAGGGGCCGGGTCGGCGGGCGGCGGCGCGGGAAGCGCTGGGCGGAACCGGGGGAACCTCTGTCAGTAAGGGTCGCAAAAATATGGCATTTTTTTTTAGCCAGCTGGAAATCCTTACATTGATTCACACAAAATTGCATTTTATGAATCGATTGTTCTTGCCAAAGCTGGACGTGGGTTTCAGCGTATCGGCTTTATTTGATTTTTTTGCAAAGGGGGCAAAGAGATGGAAAATTGGCGCCTGGAGACTGGGGGCTTTGTCACTCATTTTATTGTTAGGGCTGAGCAGCCAGGCCCAGGGGCCGCACTTCAGTCACCAGACGATTTTTGTGACCGACTTGGACCGCGCGGCGAATTTTTATGAGAAAGTAATGGAACTCAAACGGATATCGGAGCCTTTTCACGACGGCAAACACGTTTGGTTCCGGATCGGGGAACATGGACAGCTGCACGTAGTGTCGGGCGCAAAAGAGGATATCCCGCACGACATCAATATACACCTGGCGTTCAGCGTGCCGAACATGGCTGCTTTCACGAAACACCTGGACGAAGCGCACGTGAAGTACGGGAATTGGGCGCAGAACAGCACCACCCCGCAGATGCGGCCTGACAAAGTACAGCAGATCTACTTGCAGGACCCGGACGGGTACTGGATCGAGGTAAATGACGATAAGTTTTAGCGGGGGCCGGGGAAATGGACAAATCACGCGCGGGAAATACGGGCGGTAGCCCTATCTTTGCACACCTTTTGCCGACCCGGTGGGAATCCGGGCAAAATGCAAAAAGAAGGACTTATGAAGTTTTATAACCTGGTGATCAAATATCGGCTTCCCCTAGCCATCGGGCTGCTGATCCTCGCGGTCGTCACGAATGTTTACGCGGGATTCTGGCCGGCTTTTCTGCTGTATTTTATTGGGGTCATTTTGCTGTTTGGTTACTTCTTTTTTGGACCGCTGCGTCTGATTCAGGAGTATATGGAAAATGGCGACCTGGAATCGGCCGAGAAGGTTTTGAATTCTGTCCGCTACCCCAGCCTCCTTTATAAACCCATCCGGTCTGTGTATTATACGCTGAAAGGGAATATCGCGATGATGAAGCAGGACTTCGACAGCGCGGAAAAGAATATGAAGAAAGGCCTCGACCTGGGTATGCCGATGAAGGAAGCAGAAGGCGCCAGCCTCTTGCAGATGGGAATGCTGGCCATGCAGAAGAGCGATATGAAGCAGGCCGAAAGCTATATCCGCCAGGCTATCCGCAAGGGATTGCCCGACAAGGAAAATCAAGCTGCCGCTTTCCTGCAGCTTTGCTCGATCATGATGACAAAGCGCGAGTTCAGGGCTTCGAAAGACTTTTTCCGCAAGGCCAAAGCGCTGAAGCCGACTACGCCTCAGCTGGTTTCGCAGATCAAAGAACTCGAGAAATATATCTCCCGGATGCCGGGTTAGCAAAGAGTGAACTATTTTCTCAAATGCCGGGTTATCGCCCGGCATTTGCTTTTGGGGCAAGCAAGGACAGATGGACGGCCATTAGGAGCAATGAGGGAAGCGAGGATCGACATCCTACTATTCGGGCAAACGGGGCATGGATGTGCAGGCGGGGGATTGGATCGGACGCCGCGATAAAAGCCGCGGATGCCGGGCTTTTATTGAGCCAAAGCCGCCAGGGTCGGATGTGCGCCCGGACAATCTAATTACCGGAATAGACGCCGAAAATCTCCTCCACCTTCTTATGCCGGAAGGCAAATATTCCTTCGAGCTGACGGCGCACGAATAGTACATTTGCCAGGTCGCCCAGGAAACCGAACGGTATCATGTAATGCACGACGTCGGTCATCTCGACACCACCGGGTATAGGGCGGAAATGATGTTGATGATGCCAAAGCCTGTAAGGGCCCTTTCGCTGCTCGTCGACAAAATAATGGCCGTCATGGACCTGGGTGATCTCGGTGACCAATACAGTTTTATCCCAAGAACAGGGCGGAGCGTATAGTCGATCAGCTGGCCGGCATAAGTCCGGCTGCCGGGCGGCGACGGATGGAGCACGTTGAAATGCATGTACGGCGGGGTAATGACCGGGAGGTTAGCAGGATCGGAGAAGAAGTCCCAGACTGCCTCGGGTGCAGCGGGAATGTTCTGAACGCGTTGTATAATGTGAACAGCCATGTCGCAAAGTTAACTGGTCGCGGCGAGACGAGGATGGGAAGGCTGACGTGGCAATGGGGAGGGCTGGCGGGCAATGATGAAGGCTGACTTGGCAATGGGGAAGGCTGACTTGGCAATGGCGAAGGCTGGCGGGCAATGGGAAAGGCTGGCTGCGGGGAAAAAGGCGGACCGAAATAGGGTCGAATGATGGCGGGTACAAACCCGGGGATTGGCGCGGCGAGAAAACACGGCGGAGAAGAGAAGGAAGGGGGCGGCAAGTGAGGCGATCGAATGCAGGCCGAGAACGAGACAACAGAGCGGAGAAGCGGACGAGCGTGCTTAATTCGTCAAATTCTTCTGACCCGGGTGCATCACGCAATCCACCATCTGGCGAAGGGTGCGAAGGGAGAGGCTATTCTTTTCAAGAAAATCAAAGCTGCCGTATTGCAAAAATATCTCTTTGGTATTCAGTCCTTTCTGGCTGGAAAATAAAATAACGTAAACGTTGGGGTCAATATCACGGACACGCTGCAATGTATCCAAACCATTCATTTTGCCATCTAAATTGTAGTCGAGAACGATGACGGAGGGGTTCTTGTCCAGCTCGGAAATACAGGATTCGCCGGTGGTATAAAAATGGATGTTATTGCTGACAGGTTCCAGCTCCTTCGCGATAAGGCCCTGATAAATGACATTATCCTCCACAACAAAAATTACAGGCTGACTTAGTTCCATGGTTGGTATGCTAGTGCGAGGCTAACCCCGGAAAATAGTGCCAGAAAAAAACCGAATATTAGATGCTTGATTATCAAGGTCCAGATTTTGCAGTATAGGCGCCTGACTTCTCTGTTTGGGAATTATTCCATTTGGTTGGGAAAAAAATCAACAGTTTGGGGGACGGCGGGAACCGCAGTTTTTGCGCTCTAATTCAACACTTCCGCCTGCAACTGTCCTATGCAATCCTGGATCGTATTATCAATCGTCGTCACAAGGACGGCAATATCCTGCAGATTCTCCATCTGGCGGGCATTGGCCTCTACCGTGCGGATCTCCTGGCGGATCGACTTGATACCCATCGAGTCGATAGTCGACTTCAGCTTGTGCGCGGTCTTGCCGACCTGCTCCCAATTTTCTTCTGTCAACGCCTTTTTGAGATCCAGTACATTCGAAGGAACAGTCTCAATAAACAGAGCAACCATCTTCTTTATAAAGCCTTCGTCTCCGCCTGAAACGGATTGTACCATCGAAAGATCATATAGCCTTGTGTTCACGGGTGTCATACCATTGTGGTTTTTAAGGGATACATCATTAATTATAGCAGCGCCTGCAGACACGCCGCCTGGCGAAGTTACCGGTTTTTTATCAGCAAGATTGCGGGAGATGACGCGGAACAACCGCTCTTCATCAAAGGGTTTGGCGAGATAGTCATTCATCCCTGCGGCCAGATATTTGTCACTGTCGCCCTTCAGCGCATTGGCCGTAAGCGCGATGATCGGGATAGCAGACCTCGAAGGATCTTCCAGTCGCCGGATATGCTGCGTGGCCTCGATCCCATCCATCTCGGGCATCTGTACATCCATCAGGATACAATCGAAAAGGGACTCCTGCAGCGCGTCAATTGCTTCGCGCCCGTTGTTGACGATCAATACTTCAAAATCCCAGGACTCCAGAATATGCCGGGCCAGATATTGGTTTAATTCCACATCCTCCGCCACCAGCACCTTTCGCGGCCCCAGGCTCTTATAATCCGTATCCTGACCTGTTTCGTTTTCCTGCATAGCTTCAATACTTATATGATAGGGGATGCGTATTGTAAAGGCCGATCCCATGCCTTGTTCGCTCTGCACAATAATCTCTCCATTCTGCATCTCGACCATATTTTTGCTGATCGCCAGCCCCAGCCCTGTACCTCCGTATTTCCGGGAGATAGAGACATCGGCTTGTTCGAACGGCTCGAAGATGGTCTTCAACCTTTCATCGCTGATCCCAATTCCCGTGTCCTGTATCGTGATCTCTGCGATCACCCATTCGTCATCCGCTGCGGATATGGCCGTCTTTATGGTGATATGCCCTTCCTCCGTAAACTTCAACGCATTGCTTAATACGTTGTTCAGTACCTGACTGAGTCTATATGGATCGCCTTCTACGATGAGATCGGCCGGAATGCCATTCTGAAAGATCAGCCCCAGCTCTTTTTCTTCCGCACGATAGATGAACGACTGTATGATCGTTGCGATTTTGTCGACCAGCTTAAATGGGATCAATTCGAGCGGTAATTTGCCCGCTACGATCTTTTCAAGGTCGAGAATATCATTGACGATTACCAACAAGTTATTGGCGGACTCGAGGACCAACTGCAAATAGTTTCTTTGCTGCGCATCCAGGTTTGTCTTTCCAAGCAGGTTGGCAATCCCCAATATACCATTCATCGGCGTACGGATCTCATGACTCATATGCGCAAGGAAAGATTCCTTTGCCCTTGCCATCTCATCAGTAACCTGCTTGGTCACCCTCAACTCCTTCTCTATCTTGATCCTTTCGGTGATATCCTGAGAGAACCCGATAATATACGGGGATTGTCCCGGCTCTTCCATCCGAAAGTTTTTATAGAGCAGATAAACCTTTTCCCCTCCCTTATTCAATATACAGAACTCGCCGCTGAGCGCAGCTTCGGCGCAGCGGATTCTTTCCATATAGTCGTTATCGAATTGATTTTGATATTTCTCCGGGATAAATTCACGAAGGTTGCGGCCCAGCAATTCATCCTCTGCGTATCCAAGCACTCTGCAAATTGCCGGGTTGACACCCAGGAAGTTACCTTCGAGATCATGGGTGCAAATTAACGCCTCGCTATAATTGTAAAGATCGCGATATCTTTTTTCCGTCAGTCTTAACTTCTCTTCCGTCTCTGTGTTCTCCGTAATACGCAGGATATAGATGACCACCATTTGCACCTCGCCGCTATTGGCATAGACGGGAGTAACCTTGTGCACAAAATGCTGCAGCACACCCGATGAATCACGGGTGGACTCTGTCCATTCTACTTCCCTGCGCATCTCCAGCGCTTCCTCAAAGATCTGTCTGCGTTTTCTGGCAAGCTCTTTTGGCCGGCCGGCATGTTCACAAAACTCTTCGAGGGTACGGCCGATCATCCACTGCCTTAGTTCTTCATCCGGCACCGCAGAAGCATTGGCATAGAGATACCTGTAGTCGACGTCAGCAACGACGACCTCCGCAGGCACATTGCCTAAAATAGCTTCATAGAAGTTATCGGTCTGTAGCATTACCCCTGGCTTTTTTACTTGATCTTCAGTTCGCCGTTCTGGATCATACGGTAAAGAGTCGATTTACCCACGTCCAGCTTTTTGGCGACTAGCAGCACGTCCCGATCGTACTTGTCCAGATAGTGCTGCAGGATCTGTATCTCAAATTCTTTAAGGGTCATTTCTTTGTTGAGCAGGTCGGCGATACTGGCTGATGTATTCAGCGTGATATGCTCTGGCTGGATCAATTCATCATCGGCCATAACGACAGCCAGTTCGACGACAGACTTCAGCTCCCGCACATTACCAGGGAAAGGATACAACAGCAGTTTCTGCTGTGCTTCGGGGGAAAGTGACTTCTTTTCGAGTTTGTTTTCTTTACAGAAACCGTCGATGAAATGTTTGGAGAGTATGAGGATGTCGTTACCCCGCTCGCGAAGCGGTGGCAGCGAGATGGGCAAACCTATAAGACGATAATATAAGTCCTCGCGGAAGGTCTTGTTCTTGACCTCCTCCAATAAGTTTTTGTGAGTGGCAACGATGATCCGGACATCGATCTTTGTGACGGTATTGCTGCCGATACGGGTGATCTCCCGCTCTTGCAAAACACGCAGCAGTTTTGCCTGGAGGTTGATATCCAGCTCCCCGATCTCATCGAGGAAGAGGGTTCCTTTATCGGCTTCCTCAAACTTACCGATACGACGTGTTACGGCCCCGGTAAACGCGCCTTTCTCATGTCCAAATAATTCGCTTTCGATCAGGTCACGGGGGATCGCCGCAACGTTGACCGCTACAAAGGGCAGCTTGTGCCGATCCGAATTATAGTGGATCGCTTTGGCGATCATTTCTTTACCGGAACCCGTTTCACCGGTGACAGAGACCGTGATATTGGTCTTGGCGGCCTTTTCGATCATCGAGAAGACCTTATTGATCTGCTCGCTTTTCCCCAGGATCATCTGGGAGAAGTCGTATTTCTTCCCGACCTGGCTCTTCAGGGTCTCGACCTCTTGTTTCAGGTTGCTGATCTCACGAAGGTGGAGGATACTATTCCAGAGACGGTCTTTTGTATCGTCGTCTTTGACGATATAATCAAAAGCGCCGTTCTTTAATAGATTTATGGCTGTCGCTACGTCTTCCTGTCCGGAGATGACGATCACACGGATGTCCGGGTTGTGTTCCTTTATCTTCTTGAGCACTTCGGCGCCGTCACAATCTGGAAGAGAGTAGTCGAGCGTTACAACATCGGGATTTTCATGTAGTTGGGCAAAAAAATCGCGGGGGGACTCAAACCGTTTGACCTCGTATTCGGGATTAAGGGAAAGATAATGCTGGAGCATAGAGCCATACCAGACATCGTCTTCGACAATAAATACTTTAAAGGAGTGATGGTTTTTCATAACTGCGTTTATATAGGATACGAATCTAACGTCGGATTTGCGAAATTATTCCCATATTAAGACATTTTCCAATTTCTTGTCGATCTTTTTAGGGAATAAATAATTACCAAAGAGCAATTTAAACGTTTTCACCTACAGTTAATAACAATCTGGGAAAAAAATCTTAAAACGGGAGAGAAAAGGAAAATTTACCTTTGGCCTATGTCAATTAATCGGGAAAAACTGCGTGTCCATTTCCAGGAGGAATACCGAAAACTAAATGAACAGCAAAGACTTGCTGTCGACACCATTGAAGGGCCCGTCATGGTAATTGCCGGCCCGGGAACCGGAAAAACACAGATCCTTGCTGCCCGGATTGGGAAAATACTGCTGGAAACGGACGTGTTTCCCCAAAACATCCTTTGTCTGACCTATACGGATGCCGGTACGATCGCGATGCGCCGCAGGCTCCTTTCCTTTATCGGCCCCGATGCCTATAAGGTCCAGATCCATACTTTTCACTCCTTTTGCAACGATATCATACAGGAAAACCTCCCCCTGTTCGAAAAGACGGCCCTGGACCCCATCTCGGACCTCGAAAAGATCCAGCTTTTCAAGGAGCTGATCGACAAGTTCCCAAAGAACCACCCGCTCAAACGCTATCGGGGCGACGTCTATTTTGAGATGAGTAACCTGCAGAATCTCTTTTCGACGATGAAGCGGGAAGGCTGGACGCCGGAATTTATCAACCAGAAGATCGACACTTACCTGGCCGACCTCCCCAACCGGGATGAATATATCGCCAAAAGGGCCACCAAAGAGTTTAAAAAGGGGGATGTCCGTACTGATAAGATCGAGGACGAAAAGGAAAAAATGGCCAAGCTCCGGGCCGCGGTAGGTGAGTTCGACCCTTTTCAAAAGCTGATGCGGAGCCGAAACCGCTACGATTTTGACGACATGATCAACTGGGTCATCCGGGCCTTTGAAGAAAACAAATCGCTGCTTTCCTCTTACCAGGAACGCTACCAATATATCCTGGTCGATGAATACCAGGATACCAGCGGGACTCAGAATCGGCTGGTGAGTCTGCTGATCAACTTCTGGGATCAGCCCAACGTGTTCGTGGTGGGTGACGACGACCAGAGTATCTACCGCTTTCAGGGAGCCAACGTGGAAAATATGCTGGCCTTTGCCCAGGAATATGAGAAGGACCTTTTAAAGGTGGTCCTTACCAACAACTATCGGTCTACCCAGCCCATCCTCGATATTTCAAGGACGCTGATCTCGCGCAACGAAGAGCGGCTGATCAATCAGATCGCCGGTCTTTCCAAGAACCTGGTCTCGAGTCATCCAAGGATCAGCCAGCTGCACTACCCGCCCCGGCTTATCGAATACCTGAGCCCGCGCCAGGAGATGATGCATATCACGCTGCAGGTAGAACGCCTCCTTGCGGAGGGTGTAGCGCCCGGACGGATCGCTATCATCTACAAGGAGAACAAGTATGGAGAAGAGCTTGCGCGTTTCCTGCAGTTGAAACAGATCCCTGTCTACAGCAAGCGCAGCCTCAATCTCCTGGAAATCCCGCTGGCACAGAAGATCCTGCTGATCCTCCGTTATCTGGCGGCGGAACACGATGCGCCTTATGGCGGAGATGAAATGCTGTTCGAAATATTGCATTTTGATTTTTTCCATATCGCGCCGATAGAGATTGCGAAATTGTCGGTTGAGGTGGCGGAACGGCAGTTTGGCGAAGAGCGGACGTCTATTCGCAGACTGCTGGCAGAAAAGGCGGCACGTCCGGCGCGTGACCTCTTCGACACGGGTCTGCCGGAAGGGCTTAAAAAAGCAAGCGCGGCGCTGGAGCAGCTGGTTGCGGACGTATCGAATGTGACCCTGCAAACGCTCTTTGAGAACGTCATCCGTAACGCGGGCATTCTGTCGTCGATCATGAAGAGCCCCGATAAGATCTGGCTGCTGCAGATACTGACGGCCCTTTTCAACTTTGTAAAAGAAGAGACCCGGCGAAACCCCGACCTGAGGCTGGAGCAGCTGATCCAGATGATCGACCTGATGAAGGACAACGATCTCAAGCTGCCGTTGGTACAGATCGCGGGGAGCGATAAAGCCGTCAACCTGTTGACAGCGCACGGTTCCAAGGGTCTCGAATTCGAATACGTCTTTTTCGCCGGCTGTAATGCCGCTACCTGGGAAAAGAAACGCAAGCCCGGCGGAGGCTATAAGTTCCCCGATACCATGTTCGCGCATTCGGGTGATAAGGCGGGGGATTCCTCCGCGGAAGAAGAGCTGCGGCGGTTGTTTTACGTGGGATTGACGCGTGTCGAACAGCATCTGTTTATCAGCTGGTCCAAATTCAAAGAGGACGGCAAGGAGCTGGAACCCTCCGTATTTATCGCTGAGATCCTCGACGAACACGACCTGCCCATCGAAAAGGTGACGCTGTTAGCTGAAGAACAGGCGGAATTCGATGCGCTGCCTTTCACCGAAACCATCGCGCCCGAGATAGCGGCTGCAGAGGAGGATTTTATCGGCAGGATGCTGGAAAAGTTCGTGATGAACGTCACGGCGCTGAACAACTATCTGAAATGTCCGCTCGAATTCTACTACCGCAACCTGGTGCGTATCCCCTCTCCCAAGAATGAGGCGACGGAGTTTGGAAGCGCAATCCATCACGCTTTGCAGCGGCTGTTCGAGAAAATGAAGGAAAGCCCGAATGAGCGGTTTCCACCGAGGGAAGAAGTACTCGATGACTTCAAATGGTATATGTACCGGCACCGTGAGATCTTTACCCGTGAAGCATTTGCCCGTCGGATGGAATACGGGATCGAGGTGCTGTCCAACTACTACGACAAATATCTCGGGTCCTGGAACAGGATCGTGGCTGTGGAGCGGAATATCCGGAACGTGATCGTGAAGGGGGTGCCGTTGAAAGGGAAGCTGGATAAACTAGAGTTTAAGGGTAAGGAGGTCAATGTCGTGGACTATAAGACCGGTGATGTAGACAAGGCCAAGGACAAGCTCCAGCCGCCGAACGTAAAGAACCCCAACGGCGGAGATTATTGGCGTCAGGCTGTTTTTTATAAGATTTTGGTGGACAGCTATGAGCAGAAGGACTGGAAGGTTGTGAGTACGGAGTTCGATTTTGTGGAGCCCGACAAGAAGAAGGAATACCGGAAGGAGAAGATCGTGATCAAGCCGGAGGATATAACTACCGTCACCCAACAGATCGTCGAGACCTGGAAGAAGATACAGGATCGGGATTTTTATACTGGCTGCGGCGACGCGGACTGCCACTGGTGCAATTTTGTCAAAACGAACAATCTGGCGGTAGCGCTGCACGAGGTGGTCGAGGAAGAAGAAGAGGCGGAATCCTGAGATCAGGGGCTCCGGCCGGATGGGGAGTGAGGGGCTGGGCGGAGAAGCCGGACAGGGCGAGGATGAGCCGGGATGCACGCCTGGAAGGGGCGAGGATAAGCCGGGGCGGGAACGGCGGGCTAAGAACTGCGGCAGCGGAGAGCGGGAGAGCCGGGATGCGCGGCCGGAGGGGCGGGGCGGAGAAGCCGGACAGGGCGAGGACGAGCCGGGATGCATGCCTGAAAGGGGGCGAGGATAAGCCGGAAGCCGGGGGTGCGGCAGAGCGAAAACGCTGAATTTAAGGCTAAATTAGGGAATCGGGGCCTTCTCATCCCCCGAAACGCGCTATGTTTGCAAATCCGCCGGGTTATCCGGAAAGAATCATATTATTTTTGAAATGAAGCCGCATAAAGGTCCTTTGTTTTTTGTCTGTTTTCTTTTCTTATTGGCTATTACCCTGATCCATACCGGATGCGCCAATATCGTACCTCCGCTGGGGGGACCAAAGGATACGCTGCCCCCGGTGAAAATCAATGTGGTACCAGTGGACTCCGCGAAAAACATTTATCCCAAGAAGATCGTCGTCACCTTTGACGAGTATATCGATCCAAAGGATGTCACGACCGAATTGATCGTTTCGCCTGTTCCAAAGGTCAACCCTATCGTGGATGCGCACTTGCGGACATTGACGATAAAGATAAAGGACACCCTTCAGCCCAATACGACTTATTCCTTCGATTTCGGCAAGGCGGTCCGGGACGTCAATGAAGGCAATATCCTGCGCAACTTCTCTTATGTCTTTACCACGGGCAACCATATCGATCGCGGTACGCTGGGCGGAACGGCCATCGTCGCCAATACGGGGAAGGCCGATAGTACCCTGATCGCGATGCTTTATACAAAAGGCGACGATTCTTCTGTCGTCAAGGACCGGCCCCGGTATATCGCCCGTACGGACAGCAACGGCAACTTCTTTTTCAAATACGTACAGCCCGGAACTTACTGGATCTATACGTTGAAGGACGACGGATCGAGCCATAAGTACCTGTCCAAAGCCCAGCTTTTTGGGTTTGCGGATGAACCCGTTGTCGTCTCCGAGCACTCGAAGCCGGTGTCTTTATACGCCTATGCCGAAATTCAGGACTCAAAAAGCGGGTCGGGCAGCAACAAAGGAGGCAACCCGGGAACAGGCACCAACAATAACCAGCAGACGCAACAAAAATCGTCGAAGAAGGATAAACAGAAAGACAGGCGGCTTCAGATGCAGATCAACGCCACCAATGGCGTATTAGACGTACTGGATACCCTGAGACTGAGCTTTACGACAGGTCTTAAAGTGTTCGATTCCAGCCAGATCCGCTTTACGGACGACAACTTCAAAGACATCGACACCCGAAAATACCGCTGGGTCCGGGATAGCACCAACAAGAACTTTGCGATATACTACACCTTCCCGACGGATAGCAAATACAACCTGATCATCCCCCGGACCTTTGGCCAGGACTCAGCCAACCGGAAACTGCTGAAGGATGATACGATCGCGATAAAAACCAAGAAGAACACCGATTATGGAGAAATTACGATCCGGGTGCTGAATCTGGATCTGAGCCGTCACCCCGTATTGCAGTTCATCCAGTCGGATGCGATAAAACACGCGTATCCTTTTGGCAGAAACAAAACGGTTAAACGAATACTCTTCGCACCCGGCGAATATCAATTGAGGATACTGTATGACACGAACGATAACGGCGTTTGGGACCCCGGGTCCTTCTTCGGGAAAAAGCGACAGCCGGAACGGGTAGAGCCGATCCACGCCAAATTCACGGTCAAAGCAAACTGGGACAATGACTGGGATATTACGTTATAGGGTTAACTTTGCACAATGCAATTCTCCTCTGCCTTATTAGAAAGTGCCGTCAATGAATTTGCCAAATTGCCGGGCATTGGAAAAAAGACCGCCTTACGCCTTGTCCTCCATTTGCTAAGGATGGAAGAAGGGAATGTACAGGGTTTCGGGGAAACCATGATCCGGATGCGCCAGGAGATCAAATTCTGCCAGCGGTGTCATAACGTCTCCGACTCGGATATCTGTTCGATCTGCTCCAATCTTTCCCGTAAACAGGAGATCATCTGTGTGGTGGAGAGCCTTCGGGAGGTCATCGCCATCGAAAGCACTCAGCAGTTCAACGGCGCCTATCACGTTCTGGGCGGGGTCATTTCCCCTCTTGACGGCATCGGCCCCGAGCAGCTGAATATAGAGACGCTGGTCAACCGTGTCCGCCAGGAGCAGACGCAGGAGCTGATCTTTGCGCTGAACCCTACGATTCAGGGCGATACAACGATCTATTATATCCAGAAAAAGCTTCAAGGCTGGCCGGGTCGCATAACCACTATCGCCAGGGGTATCGCCTTTGGGGGTGAGCTGGAGTATGCCGACGAGATGACGCTGGCCCGGAGCATAACGAACCGGTTGCCGGTGGAAAGCTACCGGTCGGCGACCTGACGGCCGATCCAGGGCGACGGCCGTCGCGAAGGCCGGGGTCGCGGGGAGGCGGGAGGCAAGAGGGATTGCGGGTCGCATGGAGGCAAGAGGGGTCGGACAGCCGACGCTTATCATACCAATTTTTTATTTACTTTTGTGATCTGTCCGGGCGGATTTGTTTATTGTTCAGCCCGTACGGCCGGGACCGGCATCAAACTGAACTAATAAACGTCTGAAATAACATCCTTCCAACATTCCTTCGGTTATTTCCCTCGTATATCAGTTCGGTCTAAAATTTTTGGTGTGTAATTTTCGTTTAGTGCCCGGATTTAGTAATTAAAACGGCATAAGGAGTCAACTATGGCTAAAACTATCCAGGACGCTTTAAAAGAGCGTATCCTCATTATCGATGGAGCGATGGGAACGATGATCCAACGGCATAAGCTGGAAGAAAAGGATTACCGGGGCGAGCGATTCAAAGACTGGGCATCGGATCTGAAGGGCAATAACGACCTGCTGGTGCTGACCCGGCCCGATATCATCGAAGGCATACACCGGCAGTACCTGGAGGCAGGCGCCGATATCATCGAGACCAATACTTTCAACGCCCAGGCGATCAGTATGGCGGACTATCACATGGAGGCGCTGGCGTATGAGATCAATGTGGCAGCGGCCCGTATCGCCAAGAAGGCGACGTCGGACTTCACGGCAAAGAACCCTGACAAGCCCCGGTTTGTTGCCGGCGCTATCGGACCTATGAGTAAGACGCTTTCCCTTTCACCCGATGTCAACAACCCCGGATTCCGGGCGGTGACCTTTGACGAGGTGACAAACGCGTACTACGAGCAGGTAAAGGGGCTCGTAGAAGGCGGCGCCGATCTGCTGCTGATCGAGACGATCTTCGATACGTTGAATGCAAAAGCAGCCATCTTCGCGATCAAGAAATACTTCCGCGATACAAAGCAAGAGGAACTACCGATCATGATCAGCGGCACCATCACCGACGCCAGCGGTCGTACGCTTAGCGGTCAAACGCTGGAGGCCTTCTATATCTCCGTAAAGCATGCCCGTCCGCTGAGTATCGGACTGAACTGTGCGCTCGGGGCTTCCGAAATGCGTTCGCATATCGAAGAGCTGAGTCAGATATCCGCCTGTTATACATCGGCCTACCCCAATGCGGGTCTTCCCAATACGATGGGTGAATATGACGAGCTGCCCGAACAGACGGCACACTTTATCGAAGAGTGGGCAGAAAAAGGATTCGTCAATATCGTTGGCGGATGCTGCGGCACCACTCCCGATCATATCAAACATATCGCTGATCACGTAGCGGCTATCAAACCCCGTCCGCTGCCGGTCCTCGAAAAAGAACTCGTTTAAAAACTATAAAAAGTAAAATGTCGACTGTTACGATACGCCCCTTTCTTCGTCTTTCCGGTTTAGAGCCCCTGGTCGTCAGCCCGATGACCAACTTTGTCAATGTCGGAGAACGTACCAATGTCACCGGTTCCAAAAAATTCGCGCGGCTTATCCGCGAGAACAAATACGAGGAAGCCCTGAGCGTTGCCCGCCAACAGGTCGAGAACGGCGCCCAGGTGCTGGACGTCAATATGGACGACGCGCTGCTGGACGGAGAAAAGGCGATGCAGACCTTTCTCAACCTGCTGCAATCCGAACCGGACATCGCAAGGATCCCGATCATGATCGACTCTTCGAAGTTCTCGATCATCGAAGCGGGTCTGAAGTGCGTACAGGGTAAGTGTATCGTAAACTCCATTTCCTTAAAAGAAGGAGAGGAGAAATTCATCGACCAGGCGATCATCTGTAAAAGCTATGGCGCCGCCGTCATCGTGATGGCTTTTGACGAGAATGGCCAGGCCGATACGCTGCGCAAAAAAGTAGACATCAGCCACAGAGCTTATAAGATCCTGACCGAGCGGGTCGGTTATGATCCCGAGGATATCATCTTTGATCCGAACATTTTTGCGATTGCAACGGGTATCGAAGAGCATAACAACTATGGTGTCGACTTTATCGAATCCGTAAAAGAGATCAAGCGGTTGATGCCGCTGACCCGTATCAGCGGCGGGGTTAGTAATATCTCTTTCTCTTTCCGTGGGAACGAGCCGGTGCGCGAGGCGATGCACAGCGTATTCCTGTACCATGCGATCAAGGCGGGTATGGATATGGGTATCGTAAACGCGGGTGCGCTGGTAGTGTACGACGAGATCGAACCACAGCTGCGTCAGCTTTGCGAGGAGGTGATCCTCAATCTCAATCCCGAAGCGACCGACAAGCTGCTGGCTTTTGCCGAGACCGTTAAGGCAAAAGACAAGACCGAAGTAAAGGATGAAGCATGGCGTCGCGGAACGGTGGAAGAAAGACTCAAACATGCCCTTGTCAACGGGATCACCGAATATATCGATGGCGATACCGAAGAAGCCCGTCAGAAATATCCCAAACCATTGGATGTGATCGAAGGTCCGCTGATGGCGGGTATGAATGTCGTGGGCGACTTGTTTGGCAGCGGCAAAATGTTCCTGCCACAGGTCGTAAAGAGTGCGCGTGTGATGAAGAAATCCGTGGCGGTGCTGACACCCTATATCGAGGAAGAAAAGTTGCAGCGCCGGCTGGCGGCGGAAGCAGCCGGCGGAGAAAGCGGCGAGACTGCGGGTGCGGCAAAGATCCTGCTGGCAACCGTAAAGGGTGACGTGCACGATATCGGCAAGAACATCGTAGGCGTTGTCCTCGGTTGTAACGGATACGATATCATCGACCTTGGCGTAATGGTGCCTGCCGATAAGATCCTCGAGACGGCTAAAAAAGAAAAGGTCGACGTTATCGGTCTTAGCGGGCTCATCACTCCTTCTTTAGATGAAATGGTGCATGTCGCCAAGGAAATGAAAAGACTGGACTTTGAAG
The DNA here is from genome assembly GCA_015654595.1 of Chitinophagales bacterium. Classification (GTDB taxonomy): domain Bacteria; phylum Bacteroidota; class Bacteroidia; order Chitinophagales; family Chitinophagaceae; genus Puia. The sequence continues at coordinate 27,119 of JAATGQ010000040.1, forward strand.
TCCCATTGCTCATCGGCGGCGCTACCACATCCCGGATGCACACCGCGGTGAAAATTGCCCCGGAATTCGAGCGGGGTGTGGTTCACGTCCTCGACGCATCGAGAAGCGTAACGGTAGTAGGCTCCTTGCTGAACCAGGAGCAAAAGCCGGACTTCCTAGGCACGATCAAAAAAGAATATCAAAAACTAAAAGAAGACTTTAGCAATAAAAAGACCGTCAAGCAGTACCTGCCGATCGCCGAAGCGCAAAAGAATAAGGTGCCCATCGACTGGAATGCTTTCAAACCCGTAAAGCCAACCTTTACCGGCACAAAGGTCTTCGATCACTATGATCTGGCAGAGATCGCACAGTATATCGACTGGGGTCCTTTCTTTATCGCCTGGGAACTACATGGTAAATACCCGCAGATCCTATCGGATGCCGTTGTAGGGGCCGAGGCGACAAAACTGCACAACGATGCAAAAGCGCTGCTGAAACAGATCATCGATGGCAAGTGGCTGAGAGCAAGGGCCGTGATCGGCTTCTGGCCGGCTAATTCCGATGGCAAGGACACGATCACCGTTGAGGTAGGTGCTGATAGTACAGCGGCTACAGAGGGTGTGGTAAAGCTCGAGTCGATCCGCCAGCAGATCAAGAAGGCGGCGGGTCAGCCCAACATGTCGCTGACGGACTTTATTGCTCCTTCGTCTAGCGGCAAGCAGGATCATTTAGGAGCTTTTGTCGTGACGATGGAAGGGATCGAGCCGCATCTCAAACGTTTCGAGGCGGCGCATGACGATTACAGCAAGATCATGCTGCAGGCTTTGGCAGACAGAATGGCGGAAGCCTTTACCGAGCTGCTGCACGAAAAAGTCAGAAAAGAATATTGGGGATATGTCGCAGAGGAGCATTTGAGCAATGAGCAGCTGATCAAGGAAGAATATATGGGTATCCGTCCTGCACCGGGTTATCCCGCCTGTCCCGATCACACGGAAAAGCTCAAGCTGTTTAAGATGCTGGATGCAACGAACAATACGGGTGTCATCCTGACCGAGTCGCTGGCGATGTTCCCGGCCTCTTCCGTGAGCGGCTGGTATTTTGCCAACCCCGAAAGCAAATACTTTGGTGTTGGAAAGATTGAAAAGGATCAGGTCGAGGACTACGCGGCACGTAAGGGCATGTCTGTAGCTGAGGTAGAAAAGTGGCTGAGGCCGGTGTTGGAATATGACGTGTAGGAGCATACGGCCGCCCTTCGGACGTGCGCCGAGGGGCCAGCTGGGCCTGGGTTGCCGCCATTTGGGTAATCAATTGTTAACTTTCTGGTAATTGTTGGTTTTTGCCTAGCTTTGCAGCGCAAACAAGGCTTTAATACCAAGTCATCGGACCTATTATGAGAAACAAATCGACCGGCCTTTCTTTATCGGCCTTATTACTGGCTTTCGCTCTTCCTTATTCCGCTGTTGCTCAAACGGAGCAAACGCCTCCGAAGAAGAAAAAGAAATTCATCAAAGAAGTATACGCTTCCTGGGGCTATAACGCCGAGTGGTATACGCACAGCAGTCTTCATGTTTCCCAGTCGGCATTGGGCAATAACTATACAATGGTTGGCGTAAAGGCGCATGACCATCTTGGCTGGAACGAAGGTTTGTTCAGTGAAGCGCTGTCTATCCCCCAATATAATTACCGTTTGGGATTCCTTTTGGATGAGGAAAGAGGCTGGGGTTTTGAAATCAACTTCGACCACACCAAGTATATCATCTCCAACCAGAATGCGCATATTAAAGGAACCCTGAATCATCGCAAGGTAGATACGACGGTTGCCTTTAACGAAGGCAATGGTTTCTATTACTTCCTTAACAACGGCGCCAACTTCCTGCTGTTCAATGTGACCAAGAAATGGCATCTGTTGAACACCTCTCACGGGAATGTAAAAGTGGACTTCCTCGGCAAGTTTGGTGTCGGTCCCGTTATCCCGCATACGCAGAACGAGCTGTTTGGACAAAAGAATGACCAGGGCTTTCAGTTTGGCGGATGGAATACCGGCGCGGAAGGTTCTCTGAGAGCTACGTTCTGGCACTATGCTTACCTCGAGTACTCCAATAAGCTGGACTACGCGCGTTATCACAACCTCAATGTATACGACGGGGCGGCGCATCAGGCATTTGGCACTTATGAGATGATCCTGAGTATCGGTCTGATTATCCCGACTGCTAAAAGTTATAGATAGCGATAAGTTGTCGATTGTAATAAAAAGCCCCAGCGTCGATTCGTCGGGGCTTTTTTTGTGCCGAAGCCTGGCGGGGTTTATGCGGTCTTGACGGCCTTGTATTTTTCAAACAACCACCACTTCCGTTTGCGCGGCTTGGGGCGGTAATTCTTTTTTATCCAGGTATCGATATGACTGGCAGCTTCTGCAGGGCTATCGGTCAGCAGGACGAGCGACATATCCTGTTTCGAGATGGTGCCCTGTGCAGCCATCGACTCCATATAATCGAACAGCGGCTGGTAGTAGTCTTTGCCAAACAATACGATGGGGAACTGGACCAGGGTCTTTGTCTGAATGAGTGTCAGCGTTTCGAAAAATTCGTCCATGGTGCCAAAGCCGCCGGGCATGATGACGAAGGCGTATGAATACTTGACCAGCATTACTTTGCGGACAAAGAAATGTTCGAAGGTAATGGAGGTCTGAACGTAAGGGTTGCCTTTCTGTTCAAAGGGGAGTTTGATGTTGCAGCCGATGGAGGCTCCTCCCGCTTCGAAGGCGCCACGGTTGGCTGCTTCCATCGTTCCTGGTCCTCCGCCCGTCATAGTCGTCAGGCCGAGCATGGCTATCTGGCGGCCCATTTCGCGGGCTGACTGATAGTGAGGATGGTCTTCTCTGAATCTTGCGCTTCCGAAAACAGTTACGCAAGGACCGACAAAATGCAGTGTTCTGAAGCCATGGATGAATTCCCTGAAGATCTTCCATGCGAACCTGAGTTCATATCCCCTGCTTTTGGGTCCTTCGAGAAAAGTGGCGTCATGTGCTGGAATTATCCTATCTAATTTTTCCATCATACAGTATTCTATAATGACAAATAGTAAATTGCAGGCCCGCGGCAGTCTGACCGCGCCAAATCTTCCGGTTCAAATATAATTTAAACCTCCGTATGTCATCACTTCGTATTGTCAGTTATAATGTCAACGGCATTCGTGCGGCCATGAAAAAAGGGTTGATGGACTGGCTGCAGACCGATCCCGTCGATATCTTTTGTGTCCAGGAGACAAAAGCTCATAAAGACAATGTAGCGCATCATTTGTTCACCGAAATGGGATTTCATGACTATTGGTTCCCGGCTAAGAAGAAGGGTTATAGCGGCGTTGCCGTTTTTAGCAAAATAAAGCCTGACCGTGTAGAATATGGGACCGGCCATGCCGTAAGTGACGGGGAGGGCAGGGTCATCCAGCTGGACTTTGGCGATATCCGGCTGATCAATGCCTATTTTCCATCAGGTACATCAGGAGATGAACGTCAACAATACAAATATCAATGGCTGGACGAGATGCATGCTTATCTGGAAGAGCTGAAGAAAAAACATCCGCGTCTTATCCTTTGCGGCGACTACAATATAGCGCACAAGGAGATCGATATACATGATCCGAAAGGAAATAAGAACTCGTCGGGCTTTTTGGCGGATGAGCGGCATTGGATGGACAAGTTCTACAATAGCGGCTGGATCGACACTTTCCGGCATCTGAATCCAGAGCCGCATCATTATAGCTGGTGGAGTCAGCGTTTCCCTTCGATCCGCGAGCAGAATAAAGGATGGCGGATCGACTACATCAACGTAACTGAACCATTAAGGGCATCGGTCAAAAGCGCCGCTATCTACCCTGGTGTAAAGCACAGCGACCATTGTCCTGTTTACCTTGAACTGGATATAAAAAAATAAATATGATCGCTTATAACAGTACCTATAAGGTTCGATGGAATATTCTTGAAGGATGGCTGGAGTGGCAGTTGGAAGAGCAGATCCCCGAAACGCTGGCTACCGGGCTGTTTGACAGCTATAAGATCTATCGGTTATTGGAGCAGGATGAGGAAGAAGGGCCCACTTTTGTGATACAGTTCTTCACCACTTCGCTTGACCGGTATCAACGTTTCATCGCTGAATTTGCACCTGCATTGCAGCAAAGGGGCTGGGATAAATGGGGTGATGGCTTCATTGCTTTTCGAACACTATTGTCATCTTTAGAGGAAGAAGAGTAGCAAGAGCTGTTAAAATCAGGGCTGTGCACTATTTGTGGATAACCCTGAAAAAAAGATATTCGAATTAAAAATTGTTGTAAATTCTTTCCAAAGCTGCCACAGGCAAGCCTTTCAGCCAGACGATGCTAAAACCCTCTACTGGCCTGCATTTCAGCTCACAAGCACTAAAGAGGTATCGGATTTTTACGAACGTGAGTTTCCGCTAATCCTTGCCCAACGCGGTTTAGAGCAAGTTGTTATGCTTGTCGAAAAAAGTAAAAAAATTTTGTTGGTTGGAAAAAGCGGGTATATTTGTTGCTGCTAATTAAATAAAAAAATTACACTATGAACAAAGCTGAATTAATCGCAAAGATTGCCGATGATGCAGGCATTACAAAAACTCAGGCTAATGCTTCCCTGGACTCTTTTATCGAAGCAGTTACCAAGACTCTGAAAGGAAACGGTAAAGTTACCCTGGTCGGCTTCGGTACTTTCTCTGTTTCCAAGAGAGCTGCACGTAATGGTCGCAACCCTCAGACTGGTGCTGTTATCAAGATCAAGGCGAAGAAAGTTGCTAAGTTCAAAGCAGGTAAAGAACTGTCTGCTAAATTATAATTGCATCGCGCAAGGCGCAATGAGCTCCGCTACCAGGCATGCATAATGCGGGTACCGGGGCTTTTTGCACCACAGTAAGGTTTTTGCATATCAGGTTTGTAATCGAGTAAATCATATATATTATGGGAAGAGGTGATAAAAAAACAAAGAAGGGTAAGATCTTCAAGGGATCTTTCGGAAAGAGCCGTCCTGCAAAGACAAAGAAGACCTTTGCATCAAAGGCCAAGTAAGTAATGTGCTTATAGTTTGGAGTTTCGCAACTCCAAACTATAAGATTAAGTTTTAAGCCGTTCATTTAAGGCGCAAGCCGTTCGATCTTCCAGCTGCCTGTTTTTTCCAGTTCAAACAGGATCCGATCATGTAAGCGGCTGGGTCTTCCCTGCCAGAACTCGATCCGGACGGGTTTTACAACATATCCTCCCCAGTGTTCAGGGCGCGGGATCGTTTTCCCGGCGTATTGTTCCTGAAATTTCCGTTCGTTTTCTTCCAGCCATTCTCTGTTGTCGATGACTTCGCTTTGGGGCGAGGCCCAGGCGCCGATGCGGCTTCCGGGAGGGCGGCTGTTAAAGTATTCGTCGCTGACCTTGGGGGAGGCCATGGAGACCAGTCCGCTGATGCGGACTTGTCGCTCGAGCTCCTTCCAGAAGAAGACAAGTGTTGCGCGTGGATTGAGGAGCAGCTGTTGTCCTTTTGCGCTATTGTAGTTGGTAAAGAACGTAAATCCGTTCTGATCGAATCCTTTCAGCAGTACGATCCTGGCGTCGGGCATACCGTCGGCAGAAGCGGTTGCAAGGGCCATCGCGTTGACCTCATCGATGTTGGCGTGGATGGCTTCGTTCCACCATTTGCTGAACTGGCTGATCGGATCTTTTTGGACGTCCTGTTCGGAAAGCATCTGGAGCTTGTAGTCCTTGCGTATATCGGCTATATTGTTTGACACGGGCCAAAGTTACAACTTAGCCGGTATTGGCGATATGACTTACGTCATGTCCCTTTTACGTTTATCGGCAGGCAGCCAGGCATTGGTTTCAGGCCTGGTTGTCGGAATGGAAGCTGAGGCCTTCGCTGGATGCGCCTGCGATCTTGGTCAGCATATTTTCCATATCGGACACACGGCGGAGCTGGCTTTCTATCTTCTTGTTGTGCTCTGAGATCTCCTGCAGATCGTGGTTTAGCTCTTCGAGGAAGGCGGAGCGTTTCTGGAACTGCTGGCGCTGGAAATTACTTTCCTTGAGCTTTTCTTCCGTATCTCCCAGGATACGCGTGAGGCGCTGGTTTTCGTCGCGCAGGGAGATATAGCGGAGTTTCATTTCGTCGTGTTCTTTGCCCAGTTTAAAGTAGGCTTCCTTCAGCTCATCAAATTCAGTTCCACGCTGGTAGGGCTGGGTCAGATAGCTTTGCAGTTTTGTCAGCTTTTCCTGGAGCGCGTTGTAGTCGTCATACACTTTATTCAATCTACGGCCCATTTCTTCCGAAAGCTTGTATTGCTGACGCAGGTAGGTGATCTCCGAGTCCTTTTCCAGCAGCATCTGACCGGCGTTGCGAAGGTGTTCGTTGAGCTCTTCGTTTTGTCTCAGCAGTTCCTGGTGTTTCAGCTCGGCATCTTCGACGAGTTTGGTTTGTTCCAGCAGGCGGTGGATACTGTGGTTGTGTTCGATCAGCTTTTCCTGTGCTGATTTCAGCTGAGACAGATAATCATCGGCGGGCGCCAATGCGTGTTCTTGTTCTGCCTCGACGTCTTCGACCTGCTGTTGTTCAGGGGGAGTCAGTTTTTCTTCCAGTTCCGCCAGTTCGGAGCGAAGCACGTCGCGTTCCGTGCGGACGTCTTCGAGTTCCTTACGATGTTCCTCCAGTTCGATGGCCAGGATCTGTTCCGCCTCCTGGGCCTGGTGCAGGCGTTCGCGCAGCTGTTGCTGGGCGCGTTCCTGCATATCCATATCGTTGTAGTATTTTAATTTCCAGTTGTCGTTCTCGCTGATGCCTGTCGCCTGGACGGGCTCGCTGATGCGGAGACTCCGTTTGGAATTCCAGAAGAAATGAATGGTGAAGCCCAGGATCAACGCTCCCAGCTCACAAATGATTATTTCAGGCAGACCCATTGTCAGTTGAAGGCCTAATATTACTTCCAGGTTGTTCAAAATGTTCATAATGGTTCGGAACTAGGTTACCAAACAGGCTACTTAATAAGTTATAACTTACCGGGAGACAGATCTAAACAACAATGTAGTTTTCCAAGGAATATCGAAAGAGAGGGAAGCTATAGCTACTTATTCAGTAGTTTGTGGTATAAATAATTAGACCAAATTACTATCCTTTGGCCAGATATGCAAATCAATTCATTCCCGTGAAACGAGCGCTGGATGCGGGTTAGCCGGCATAAGCAAGAGCCAGATTAGTCAACTGAGTATCAATCCTTTACTAGGGTGCCTACTTTCTTGCCCTGGACTACTTTCAGCAGGTTACCCGGTTTATTCATATCGAATACGATGATGGGGAGCTGATTTTCCATACAAAGCGTGAAAGCCGTCATGTCCATCACTTTGAGATTTCTTGAAATACATTCCTGGAAGGTGATGTTTTCGAACTTCTTGGCGGTGGGGTCTTTCTCGGGGTCGGCGGTATAGATACCGTCTACTCTTGTGCCTTTGAGGATAACTTCGGCATTGATCTCGATGGCGCGGAGAGAGCCAGCGGTGTCGGTCGTAAAATAGGGGTTACCAGTGCCTGCGTCAAAGATGACTACTCTACCCTTTTCGACGTGGCGGATGGCGCGGCGGCGGATATAGGGTTCGGCTATTTGTTCCATCTTTATGGCGCTCTGAAGACGGGTATAGACTCCGATCTTTTCCAGACCGGCCTGCATGGCCATCCCGTTGATCACGGTAGCGAGCATACCCATATAGTCGCCATGTGCTCTTTCGATACCGGTTTCGGCTTCGTTCATACCCCGGTAGATATTGCCGCCGCCGATGACGATAGCGACCTGGACACCCAACTCCACTATACCCTTTATGTCCTTTGCGTATTGAGCGATAACTGCGTTATCAAAACCAAAACTTTTATCTCCCATCAGGGCTTCTCCGGATAATTTGAGCAGAATACGCTTATACTTAGGCAACATGAGCTTGACAAATAATGATTATGGCGCGAAGATAGAGATAAAAAAAAGCAGGTGGAAGGCCACCTGCTTTTTTTATTTAGGAAATTAACCTAATTGGACTCGTTTGAACTGGGTCACCTTGGCTTCCTTGTCGACTCCTGCCAGGTACTCACCTACCGTCTTGGAGGCGTCTTTTACGAAGCCTTGGGCGGTGAGGGTGTTTTCCTTAAAGAAGGCGTTCAGCTTACCAACGGCGATCTTGTCGATCATTTCGTCGGGTTTGCCGGCCATCTTGGGGTCGTTCTTGATCTGCTCCGTAACGATTGCCTTTTCGCGGGCAACGACGTCAGCAGGAACAGAATCCGGATCAACGGCTACGGGATTCATAGCGGCGATCTGCATGGCGATGTCCTTACCAGCCTCGAGAACGGCAGGCGTATTCTTGGACAGGCCAACCAGTACACCCATGCGATAAGCGCCGTGGATATAGGCAGCAACACCTTCAGCGTCGATTCTTTCGAAGCGGGCTACGCTGATCTTTTCGCCGATACGAGCGACCTGGTCGTTGATCTTGTCAGAAATAGCAACGCCGTCCAGCGTAGAAGCAAGCAGTTCTTCCTGGCTCTTTACGTTACCCTTCAGGGCTACGTCGGCGATGCTCTGAGCAAAGGCTACGAAATCCGCGTTCTTCGCAACGAAGTCGGTTTCGCAGGCAATAGTAACGATAAAGCCGGTCTTGTTGTCGGCAGTAGTCGTTGCAATCACAACACCTTCTTTCGCCTCGCGGTCGCTACGCAGAGCAGCCACTTTCTGGCCTTTCTTACGGAGGTAATCGATCGCTTTTTCGAAATCTCCATCACTCTCTACAAGGGCCTTGCGGCAATCCATCATTCCGGCGCCGGTTGTCTGGCGCAACTTGTTAATATCTGCTGCTGTTATCGTTGCAGTTGACATATAATTAAGTTTGTTGTTGATTTAATAACTGAAACTCGGTTGAACGTTTCGCTTTCGATTAGCGGCCACCACCTGGGCGACGAGGACCGGAGTTCGGTACGCGGCGTTTAGGAGGATTGGTGCCTCTAACCTTTTCCCCACGACCGCGGCCGGCTTCGCTTTCAGCTTCAGCCTGCAGACGTGCTGCTTTCTTTTCGTTCTCGTCATTGCTGCCTTCTTCTACGTCCTCTTCCTTAGCGGCTTGTCTTTCGGCAAGACCTTCAGCGATAGCGGCTGTAACATAGTTAACAATGATTGCGATCGACTTCGTAGCGTCGTCGTTTGCAGGGATAGCAAAGTCTACCTTGTTGGGGTCGCAGTTGGTGTCAACCATGCCGAAGGTTTGGATACCCAGGCGCTTGGCTTCTGCCAGAGCGATGTGTTCGTGACCGATGTCCACGATGAACAGGGCAGCGGGAACACGACCCAGCTGAGCGATACCGCCCAGTACCTTTTCCTTCTTGTCTCTCTCGCGGGAAAGGGTAAGACGCTCTTTCTTGGTGATGCTATCGAACGTACCGTCAGTCAGCATTTTTTCGATGCTTTGCATCTGCTTAACGCTCTTACGAACGGTGTTGAAGTTTGTGAGCATACCACCCAGCCAGCGTTCAGTTACGAAAGGCATGTTTACTTTGCGTGCGCATTCGGTAACGATCTCTTTCGCCTGCTTCTTTGTGCCAACGAACATGATCTTTTTACCGGACTTTGCAATCTGCTTCAGCGCTGCTGCAGATTCCTGCAGGTGTTCAGTCGTCTTGTTCAGATCGATGATATGGATACCTTTCTTCTCAGCGAAGATATAAGGCAGCATTTTGGGATTCCACTTCTTACGCAGGTGTCCGAAATGTACACCGGCTTCAAGGAGTTGTTGTTGTAATGAAGTGTTATTTTCCATTGTATATAGTTGAAATAATTTATTGCAGTGATTAAATGCCAGTTGTTAACGTTTGCTGAACTGGTAGCTCCTTCTTGCTTTCTTACGACCTGGTTTCTTACGTTCGACCGAGCGAGGATCGCGACGCAGGAGACCGGCAGCTTTCAGTGCGGGACGGAATTAAGCGTTTACTTCGAGCAGGGCGCGGGCGATACCGAGCTTTGCAGCTTCTGCCTGGCCTTTCATACCACCACCGGCAGCATTGATCTTGACATCATACTTGTCAACGCCGTCGATCGTCTTCAACGGAAGTTCGACCTGGTTCTGCAGATATACAAGAGAAAAATATTGTTTGTAGTCTTTATCGTTGATCGTGATCTTGCCTTCGCCCCTGCTCAGGAACACCCGGGTTACAGCCTCTTTACGGCGACCAACTGCATTTTTTTGCTTTTCCATTTACTCAGAATTAGAAGGTTAAAGTTTTAGGTTGCTGTGCAGTATGAGGATGATTAGGTCCAGCATACACGAACAATTTCTTGACCATCTTGCGGCCCAGACGATTCTTAGGCAGCATACCCTTTACTGCTCTTTCGAGAAGGGCGTCAGGACGACGCTTCAAAAGGTTCTTAGCAGACTCTTCCTTCTTGCCGCCGGGGTAACCGGAGAAGTTGATGTAGATCTTGTCTTCCAGCTTGTTACCGGTAAATACAACCTTGTCGGCGTTGATGATGATGATAAAGTCACCGCAGTCAACGTGAGGGGTGTAGTAAGCCTTGTTCTTGCCACGCAGGATTGCGGCAATCTTGGAACACATACGACCTACGGTTTGATTAGTACCGTCCACAACGTACCAGTCGCGCTTAACGGTAGCCTCGTTCGCATGTTTGGTGGTGAAATGTAATTTGCTCATTTTCTTGTTGTTTGACATGAAACCATTGCTATCCCAATGGTATTAAAATAAAATGGAGTGCAAAGGTAGCTGGTTTTTTTGCCATGTTCCAAGAAAAAGAGCTTCTATTTTACTACGCACTTTTGCAAAGCATTGATTTACAATAAAAATTTTGCACTGAATTTGAATTGCATTGTTCCACGTATGGTTGTTGCGGCTTTGCCGGGCTATACTATACCACAACACAACATATTTGTTTTGTTTAAAAAAAACGGATTAGTTTTGTTGCCACCATTGATAACCACACCTTTTGTATGTCTATTATGATCACCTTCCTCCTGGATATGCTAAAAAGACCGGGAGGGTAATCCGAAAGGATTAGTAAAAATAGACCTGAACGACGTGTTCCATGTATTATGATAAAAAATGAAAAACAATATAAGATAACCAGAAAGACCCTTCAAGGCATTTCCGAAAAGCTGGCTGCAATGCTGGTCAATGAGCCTCTTTCTTTGAAAGATGAATTGATAAAGGTTTCCCTGATCGAGATGAAAACCCGCATGGAGCAAGAGCTGGAAGTCTATGATCAACTAAAGATCAGGATTACCGAGCCTTTTCTGGAAAGAAGCATCGAAGAACTCCCGGACATATTGATTGAATTTAAGATCCGAATGGGATTGACCCAGAAACAGTTTGCCGAAAAAGCAGGAATGAAGGAACAACAGCTTCAACGCTACGAGTCAGAGAACTTTAATGGTATTTCTTTTAAGAATCTTTTAAAGATCCTGTATTCCGCAGGTCTGGAGATTACGGTAAAAGGCAATTTCAAAGAGGCACAAAAGAATTGATACACTCTACCTGCGCCCATTTGATGGAGAGCTGCTGGCTCAGACGGGCAATCCATTGGCGCTCGCTGCCGGAATCGACGATGAACTCAATAAAGTTAGAAGCGGGCAGCGGGCTAAGATGCAATAGCCGCAAAAGAGAAGACCTGCTCGAGGAAGAATGTTTTTTTGCAGGCAAAAAGAAGGAGTATAAATGCAATTCCGGCAATCGTCAATTTCATAGCCCAGTTTTTCCTGGTAGGATGAAGAAAAGCCGACAATCGTTGCATACTGCCCAAAAAATAGGGATATCTTCATCGAAAATTTTGCTATGTCCACACCCATTCTCGCACTCAACCGCAGCACATTCGGCGATCCGTCCAACAAAGGCAACCTGCTTTCCGACGAGGAAGCGCTGGCTTTGCTGAGTGAATGGGTTCCGAACCAGCGGCTGCAGCTGCATATGAAGCAGGTGGGGGCGGTCATGAAAGCCTGGGCGATCGAACGGGAAGGCGCGGACGAGTTGACGGCCCGTAAATGGCACCAGGCGGGTTTGCTGCATGACGCGGATTGGGAGAAGTTCCCGGACTCGCATTGCCGGGTCATCATCGAAAAGCTGGAAGAACTCAAGGTCGACCCCGAGGTTATCCACTGCATCGCCTCACATGGACCGAAGTACTTCGGAGTAGAGCCGGAGAACACGATGGACAAGATGATCTATGTTTTTGACGAGCTTTCGGGCTTTATCCACGCCGCCGCGCTTATACGTCCCACAAGATATGAAGGACTGGACGTGAAGAGCATTCAGAAAAAATTGAAGACGCCATCTTTTGCCGCCCAGGTAAGCCGGGACGACATCTCCGATGCGATCAGCCGGATCGATACGCCGCTGGAAGAGATTATCGCCTTTATCATTGACCATCAGAAAGAGGTGCAGTAGAACACCTAGAAATCAATCCCAAACCACTTCTTCCTCTCCTTCTTCTGGTACTTATCGTAGTTGAATTTATACAATTTACCGGGGCGATGCGGCACATCGGTCTCCAGTTCGCCGGTGTCTTCGAGCAGCTCCATCGAGAAGAATTTCTTCCGGAAGTTGCGGCGGTCCAGCTTGACATCGAGGATGGCCTCGTAGAGGTTTTGTAATTCGCGGAGAGAGAATTTTTTTGGCAGCAGGCTAAAGCCCAGGGGATGCTCCTGGATCCTCTTCTGCAGCCATTCGTAGCAAGCGTCCAGCAGACGGCGATGATCGAAGGCCATATCCGTCAGCGTGCTGATGCGATGCCAGTGCAGCTCGTTGTCGAGGATCTTCAACTGATGGTGACGGACATTGATCAGCGAGCAGTACGCGATCGTAACGACGCGGGCCGCGGGATGCCGTGCCACTTCGCCAAAAGCCTTGACCTGTTCGAGGTAGACGTCGTCCATCCCCGTCCGTTCGCGAAGCACGCGATAGGCGGCCTGATCAAGGTCTTCATGGTTATTGACAAGGTCGCCGAGCAGTGACCACTTTCCTTCATATTTTTCGAAATCGGATTTGATCAGCAGAACCTTCAATTCGTTCTCGTCAAATCCAAAGATGACACAGTCTACAGAAACTCCGATGATGCCATCGTTCTCCAATTCCTGGAGGATGGCCTTGACATTTTTTTGACCGTGGGCGGTGCTGGCAGCATTGTCCGCAAGCCCGGGCTGCGGATGTTCGTTAGGTAAAATTTCAGGGTTCATTCGATTACGAATTTAGGCATTTAGCTATCTATTCACTTAACTTTATGCCATAAAATGTGTTTATGTACTCACCTGACCAAATCCAAAAGCTCCAGCAACTGACTGCTACGCTTCTCCCCGAAGCCCAAAAGCACACCATGGGAGTTGATCAACTGGGGCATTTAAGGGATGTGCTTCGATTTCACGAGTACCGATACGCCATTTTAAATGATCCGCTGATTGCCGACCCTGAATATGACGCCTTATATAAATCACTGGAAAAAATCGAGCAGCAGCACCCCGACCTGGTCACCCCCGACTCTCCCACACAGCGGGTAGCCAGCGGACTCACAAAAGAGTTCCCGGCCACTCAGCACCTGGTGCCCATGCTTTCCCTGGAGAACTCCTATAATGAAGAGGACCTGGTTGATTGGGACCGCAAGGCCAGGGAACTAACGGACCTTGAAGAGCTGGAATATTGCATCGAACCAAAGTTCGATGGCGCAAGTATCTCTTTGACCTACGAAAACGACCGGCTTCTAAGAGGCGTCACCCGGGGTGATGGCGTGACCGGTGACGAAATCACTACAAACATCAGGCAGATCAAATCTGTTCCTTTGTCTGCCCCCTTCTCAGACTATGGGATCCAACTCATCGAGATCAGGGGAGAGATCCTGATGAACAAACAAAGCTTCAAAAAATACAACGACCAGCTGGCAGAACAAAATCTACCGCCACTGGCCAATCCCCGAAATGCTGCTGCAGGCTCATTGCGGATAAAAGACCCAAAGGAAGTAAGCCGCCGCAACCTTGAAGCCTTTCTTTATCATGTCAGCTATTTCACAACTATCGAAGGATGGCAGATCACCGATGGACATGTGACACCCGCAGGCCAGGACCCGGAATCAGGCGAACCGGTAAAGAGTGCAAGCGAGATCCCTGTCCCAACTGCGCTGAAGAGTCATAGCGGCTCGCTAAAGATGCTTTGGGACCTGGGCTTCCGCAGCCCGCAGAAAGAAAAACGTATTGTAAAAGGCATACAGGCCGTTATCGACTATTGCCATGAATTTGAAGAGCAGCGGGATAATCTCCCCTATGAAATAGACGGCATGGTTATAAAGGTGAACTCCATCGCCTTACAGGACAAGATGGGTATGACCTCTCATCATCCACGCTGGGCCATCGCCTTTAAATTCAAGGCAAGACAGGCGACCAGTACCCTGCGTAAGGTGGAGTTCCAGGTAGGCAGAACCGGGAGCGTTACCCCGGTCGCAAAGATCGACCCCGTGCCCCTAGGCGGTGTAACGGTAAGCTCCATTTCGCTTTTTAACGAGGACGTGGTGCGCGAAAAAGACCTGCTGCTCGGAGACCAGGTATTGGTCGAGCGGGCGGGCGACGTCATCCCCTATATCGTAAAGCCGCTGGCAGAGGTCCGCACCGGTAATGAACAGCCTATCGTATTCCCCGCCAACTGCCCTGTCTGTGATCATCGCCTGGAAAAGCCCGAAGGAGAAGCCGTCTGGCGCTGCGTCAATATCAATTGCCCGGCACAGGTGGTAGAGCGTATCATTCACTTTAGCAGCAAAGATGCGATGGATATACGTAGCCTGGGCGATGCCAACATCAGGAAATTCTATGAGCTTGGCTTTTTAAAAGACATCCCCGGCATCTATCGTCTGCCCTTCGATAAGATAAGATCACTAGAAGGCTTTGGGGAGAAATCTGTAGGGAATCTGAACACGGCTATTGAGAATTCCAAGCAGCAGCCGCTGCACCGGCTGATATTCGGTCTGGGTATCCGCTATGTCGGCGAAACCACAGCCAAGATCCTCGCCTCCTCTATCAATAAACTTAGTGACCTCGAAGGCTTTACGCTGGAAGATCTGCAGGCATTGGAAGACGTTGGGCCAAAAGTGGCAACCAGCGTCTATCATTTCTTTCACAGTCCCGAGACAACGCAGCTGATCCAGGAGCTGGAGGATCTTGGTCTTAACCTGCAAAGCTCAAGGTCCACTTCCAGGGCTGACGGCAACCTCAATGGCCAAACGTTCTTATTCACCGGTACCCTTACACGTCTCAAACG
>JAATGQ010000005.1 GCA_015654595.1 Chitinophagales bacterium
CAGCGTGTTCATCGCCTCGCTGGTCGTCTATCTGAAGAGCCTGGATACGGATCATGTGCAGTCTTTTTCGCGGGCGCTGAGCGGCGGATTGATCCTGCTGATCTTTGCCATCATCGTAGGAGTTGCGTTTTATAAAAAGATCAACATTTTCGGGGCTTTTGCGGAGGGGGCAAAGGGTGGTTTTGAAACATCGGTGCGGATAATACCATACCTGGTCGGGATGCTGGCGGCGATCAGTCTGTTGCGCACCAGCGGAACCTTTGACGCGATCATCAACGCCATCAAACATGTAGTGACATCCCTTGGCGGAGATACGCGATGGGTGGACGGGATGCCGACGGCATTGATCAAACCCCTGAGCAGTGCGGGCGCGAGAGGAATGCTGGTCGACACGATGGCAGGAGGCCGCGTCAATTCCTTTGCTGCCCGGCTCTCGGCGATCCTGCAAGGATCGTCCGAGTCTACTTTTTATGTCGTGGCTGTTTACTATGGATCGGTTGCAGTCCGCAATACGCGTTATTCCATCGGAGCAATGCTGCTGGCAGACCTGGTGAGTATCATCAGTTCGATCTCTCTCTGTTATCTTTTCTTTGGGCATTCTTAGGCGCGGCCGAACAGGAGTGAAGGCCGCACGCAAGAGCCGGTCCCGAATGCTTCCGCCGGGCAGCAGACGGGCAGCCGCCAGACTCGGCGGTTAAAAAAAAGCCCCGCCGAAGCGGGGCTTGCAGGCGCCTATCAGAGATCTCGTCCCTATTTATTTTGTACCAGGATCAATGCTTGTTTCTTCGCCGCAACAGCCTTTGCGGTGTCACCCATATAGTAAAGGGTATAAGCGCCCTGATCGACCATGGGAGTTGTGATTATGTTGGTAGCAACAGTCGTATTCGTATTGTCCCTGACATAAAAAGTGTCGAGACCCGTCAACAACGGAACGGAAGTAAAATCCGTAATAGAATCTGTGTTGATGCCAGAAAACAAAGTCGTTGCGCGGTGTTTGTCGTAGAGGCTCTTCGGATCGGTGTTCTTTGTGTCCATCACCACGTGTACGAAACGGATCGCGGAATTTCCTGAGCTGAGGGTCGGCAGGTTATCCTGTCTCCAGGTCGTGCCGGCATATTGTGCAGACTGCAGCGAGTCGGTGATCAGGAAGGTATAGTAGCTGCCGGCGTTCAGCGTCTCATGGATCGAGTAAATCGTATCCCTTTGTCCACCGGCGACGGTGGGTACGGACTCTATCATGATGTTGTGATCCCCCGGCGCAACGGCTGCGTATGTGTTTACGCTGCCGATCGTGGGGAAGGCCGTATTAAAAGCCATCGGCGCTCCGCAGACCTTGGTGGAATCTTCGTATATCCACAGACTGTCTTTTGCTTTCGTAACCAGGGTGAAATGCGGCGCGGCGTGTACAATCTTCAGAAAAGCATATCCTGCGGGCGATGTGCTGGTCGCGGCAACATTATAGGTCTTTTTGCAGGAAAAGAAAAGGACCAGGCCGATGACCGTAAATAGTATGCTGATTTTTTTCATGATCTGTAATTTTTGTTTTTCAAAAGGCCTAATCGGCTGATCGGCAGAGCCAGGTTTGGTAGGTGCAATAGTCTGCATTTGTTCCGCCCATGGCCGTCACCGCTGCCAGGTTATAGGAAAACTCGGAAGTGTTTTGGGGCCGGACCCTGTAGACATAATGTTGATTGTTTAACGGCCAGATATCTGACGGCGCCAGCGGCTGCCAATCGGTATAGACCTGTTCCTGGGTCACGGGATCCTTATCGGTGTAGTGATAACGGCGCATGTCTACCCAGGTCTCCTGTACGCCCCAGCCGAAGAGCGCGATATACTTCTGCAGCATGATCGAGCTTAGTGTTAGCGCGTTGGGGTCTGTGGGCACGACAGCGCTCAGATAAGTCTGTTCGCTGGCCGGCGTGATCACATCGGCTGCAGGGACGTTGGTGGCATAGGAGGTCGTCAGCATGTCGAAATTGAGACTGATCGCGTTGCTGTAAGCCGTCAGTGCGGTCGTCTTATCGCCTTTATAATAGGCCGCTTCTGCGATCAGGAACTGCATCTCGCTGGCGGTCATGATCGGAAAGGGAGCCCCATTCCGGAACAGATAGCGGGCATTGTTGTCATTGGCAGCGGAGGTGGTGGAATAGGGACCGCCCCAGAAGTTCTGGGGAAGATCAGCCTTCGCGATGCCATTTGAAGTAGAATCGCTATGGTCGATACGGACACCTACGAAAGTGCCGTTTGCGTTCTCCCGGACCAGGTACCAGATACGAGGGTCCCATGTTTTAAAGGAAGTGTTGTTGCCGTTCAGCAGGTTGACAAGAAAATCGCACTGGCGCAGCGTACCGATGTTGGCCCTGGTCGGACCATAGTAGTTCATCGTGCCGGATACGCCGCTATTGGCAAAAGAGACAACGGCATTGTCGGCGTTCTGACTCATCGCAAGGCCAGCGTATTTGATCACAGAGTCCGCATAACTGGTCTTAAATTCTGCCTTATTGGTCAGATGCGCATAGCTGCGGGCCAGCACGCCGTATACAAACTTCTTCCACTTGCTTTCGTCACCATTATAGAAATAGGCGTCGCCTTTGGCGAGGTTGGTCTGGCTGACGCTGTCCCCCGTCATATTCAGATAAGTGAGAGCGCGGTAGGCATTCGCCCGAACGGTATCATAGGCTTCTCTTTGCAGGGTATCGTAATCGAACTGGGTACGATTGGTCTGGAAGGCCTCACGCAAAATGATATTGGCGTATTCGTCGCTGAGGGTAAGCCAGCTCCAGGCCCGGATCGCCCAGGCAACGCCGACATAATCCCATTTCTTTTGCTCGGAACCCCATTCGATAATTTTGTTGAGGTTCTGTCCCATCGTGGTATAGTGCATGGTCCAGACATAACCGATGGCGCCGCCCTGGTTACCGGTGGTGCCGCCCATCTGATCGTATTGATTGCCGCTGGTATAAGCACCCCAATACTGTACGTAACGGCCGAGGTACATCGCGTCGCCGGCAATTCCATTCCCGCCGTTGCTGGGGTTGGCGCCGCCGACGAAATTGGCGATAATACTGGGCAGCATGGTTTCTATCGGCTCGACAACATTCGCATTTGGATTCTGATAAGCCTCATCGATCTTTTTTGAACAGGAAAGATTACCCAGTGCGAGGATCAGACCAGCAAACAGGAACCTTTTGAAGAATTTATATTTTGACATGATCATAATTTTATACCGAATTAAAAGGATGCTTTAAAACCAATGTTGACGCTGATCGGAGAAGGCAGATTGCCATAATCGATGCCAAAGCCTCCGATACCCTGGTTGGATGCGGTTACGCCATTGGCTGCCGGATCGGCGCCATAGTAATTGGTAAAGAGCAGGAGGTCGTTGGCGGTGAGGAATGCGCTGAGCCGTTTGACGACCTTTAGTTTTTTAACCAACTCCTGTCTGAATGTATAGTTCAGCGTCAGGTCGCGCAGACGGAACCAGTTGACATTCCGCTGGATAAACTCTTCATCCGGCATAGCGGTATAGTAAGCCTGCTGGTAATAGGGCGTAATAGGAATATTGTTCCTGGTCGGATGTGCAGTGTTTTCAAATCCATCCTGCAGGACACCGTTGACGATACGGGTTTTCAGACGATCTGCCGTGCGTTTGCTTCTGCCCGTCTGTGTGAGATAGGCGTCTGTTCCGTTGTAGATAGCACCGCCGACCTTGAGATCCCAGAGGAAGCTGAGCGACCAGTTCTTATAGCTGATGGTATTGGTTGTTCCCAGCGTAAAGTTCGGATTGCGATCTCCCAACGGTATCCAGGTGGTCAGGATATTGGGCAGACCGGTCGATGGATTGATCAGGATCTGACCGGCGTTGTTGCGGGCATAGTGCCAGCCGCTGAGCGTCGTTGTGGGGCCTCCAAGATGCAGACTGCCGCGGATGGCGGTGCTGCCGACACCGGCAGAACCAAAGATCTGCGTATCGCCCAAATAGTATTCCGTAAGAGAACCGGGAAGGGCCAGGATCTTGCTGTACATTTTATTGAAGTTGAACAGGATGTTCCAGTTCCAGTCTTTTGTTCTGACGGGGTTGACACCCAGCGTAATTTCGATACCCGTATTGCGGGTATTGGCGACGTTGGCGGTGTTGATCAGAAAGCCAGTCGCATAGCTGGAGCGAAAACCTTCTACGATCTGGTCGGTGACCTTTGTATTATAATAGGTCGCGTCCACGGAGATGCGGTTATCCAGGAAGCGGGCCTCTGTCCCGATCTCATAGGTCTGTTGTCTTTCGGGCTTGAGGTTTGCATTGTTGTTGGTTATCGTATACGCATAACCGCCGCCGCTGGAAGTGGAGTTGCTGAGAACGGCCTGGTTGGAGTAGGGATCGGCCAGTCTTGCAGTCTGTGCGATAGAGGCTCTTACCTTCCAGTAGTCGAGTACCTTGCCCTTGATGCCGGGGATGAGATCGCTGGCGATGGCGCTCAGGCTGAGGCCGGGATAGCTGTAGTTGCGGGTGGATTTGGGGAAGACGGAGGACTCTTCAAAACGCTCGCTGTACGTAAGGAAAACCACGTTGTCGTAATTGACGCTTGCCTCACCAAAATAAGCCTGGTCGCGGAAGATGATCAGGTTCGGCAGGCCGAATACGTTGCGGGCAAGCCGGACACGGGTAGAGGGTTTTGTGTTGCTGCTGTCGGTGCTGCTGGAATCGATCAGGTTGCTGCCGCTGACGGCCCAACCCTTTGTTTCCTGATTCTGCCACATGGTCCCGACCATCAGCCGGCCGTTGAATTTGCCAAGTGAATGATGTGCGGTTGCAGTAATCGTATGGTTATACCCGTAATACTTCTTATAATAGTTATCGAGATATCCTCCCGTTGCCGTGCTGTATTCGCTCGATTCGGGGTTATAAAAGGAATAACCGGTTTGTTTGTAATAATCGTATCCAAAACGACCGCTTACTGTCAGCCAGTCGAATGGATTGATATTGATAGCCAGCGTCGAAAAGATACGATCCGTCTTATCCTGGCTGCGGTTCTGGGTCGCCGAGTAGAGCGGGTTGTCCAGCTCTGTATTGGGGTTGATCGAGTCCGCCGGATTCAAAAACAGCTTTTGCCCCTTTGAGTTCAGGTATTGACGAATGTCGTTGGTGGGCTGCCAGACATAGAGATCCGTCAGATAACCGCCGATACCGCGGAACGGCTTGTCGTTGGTGGATTGGATATAGGAGATGGAAGGCGTGATGTCGAGGATCTTTCCGATATGGGTCGTATTGGACAGTCTGAAGTTATACTTGGTGTAGTTGTTCGTCGGTACGACGCCGTTCTGGTCCGTATAGGAGGCAGAGAACCGGAAACTGGATACTTTCTTTCCAAAGTCCACGGCCAGGTTATGAATTTGAGAGAACCCCGTATTGAAGAAGTGATGTACATTGTCATAGAACTTTGTATCGGCTGCATAGGTGGGACCAAAGAACACCGGCCTATTATAGGCGATCCCTGAAACGCCGTTGTTGCCAGGGCTGAAGGTATTGATCTCGGGGTTATAGCGGGTGATCTTCTGCGCGCCGAAGGCGTTGTCATAAGTGACGGCAACGCCGTTGACATTGGATCTTTTTGTGGTGATCAGAATGGCGCCGCTGCTGGCCTGGCTGCCATAGAGGGCTGTGGCTTCGGGACCCTTCAGCACGGTAATGGACTCGATATCGTTGGGGTTCAGATCGGCTGCCCGGTTGGTATAGTCGTTGTTGTGGTTGGCCTCGTCGGTGGCAAGACCGATGCCCGTGCCGCCGTTAGAGCCCTGGCTGAAAGTCGTGTTGTCGATCAGTACGCCGTCCACGACAAACAGCGGAGAGTTGCTGAGCGACAAAGAGTTGAAACCACGCAGGATGATCTGCGAGGAAGCGCCTGCCTGTCCGTTCGTTGGCGTTACCGTGGCGCCCGCGATACGGCCCTCGAGGCTGTTGATAAAATTGGGACGCTGGGTCTCCTTGACATCCGCTCCGGATATCTTTTGCAGCGAGTAGCCCAGTTCGCGAGGGTTACGCTTGATGTCCATCGCGGTGACCACGGCTTCGCCCATGTCTGTTCCGACTGCTTCCAGCAGGCTGGTATAGCTGCTGGCGGCGCCGACGACGAGCTGCGCGTTTTTCCGGCCGACATGGGAGATCATAAGCACGTCGCCGGGGCTTGCTGCGATGGTGTACTGCCCCTGTTCATTGGTCAGGACCGTTTTCTTTGTCCTGGTGTTGACAACGGTGGCTGCGGTCAACGGCGTCTTGTCTTTGGCGTCCTGGATGGTTCCGGTGATCGTCCTTTCCTGGGCAAAGCTCACCAGGCTTGTGGTTAAGGCAAGGACGCACCAGATGAGTCGAAAGCAATTTCTCATTTGCATTTAGTTTTTTAGTCTTTTACTGTCTACAGGTTGATTGGGAAGCAACGCTCGACGGCGTATTTGTTTTGATAAGGCGGATAGGAAGGATAAGGTAGGTATGAGTGTTACAGCAGCAGGATTCCTTTTTGTCGGAAAGGGCTTAGCTGCGGGTCATCCGGCGGAAGCTCGGTGACAAGGATATCGATGTCCTCAGGAGGACAGACAAGGAAAGGTTGTACGGAATTGATCTTTTCGGAAATGGTGACACAGACCACCTTCCTGGCTGAAGTGATCATGGCCTTTTTTATTTGAACGACCTCCCAGTCGTTATCGGTGATACCGCGTTCGGGGTCGATGGCATTGACGCCAAGGAAACAGAGGTCGGCTTTTATTTGCTGGATCTTATGGATGGCTTCCCCGCCAACGGTTATACGCGAATTTTTAGATACTTTATCCCCGATAAGAATCACGTCGATCAGCGGGTGATTGGTGTATTCCAGCGCTACGGGGAGGCTTCCGGATATAAACGTGGCTTTAAGGGTGGGGGGCAGATGCCTTGCCAGCTCGATCAGGGTTGTACCGCCGGTGGTTGTCACGAACATGTCGTTTTGGATAAGGGCAGCGGCTTTACGGGCGATGATCTTTTTCTGCTGGTGGGCGTAGATAGGGGCCGACGTCTGATGATAGCCGTTGAAGGACAGGGACAGCGCGCCGCCATGGACTTTTATCAGCTTGCTGTTGTCGGCCAGTTCCTGCAGGTCGCGGCGAACAGTGTCTTCCGACACGCCGAGCTCCTGGCAGAGAGTGGTGGAGAGGACCTGGTTGTGCAGGTTTACCTGGTGGACAATATAGGCCTGTCTCTCCTGTTTGAGCATGGTTAGAATGGTTAGGCCGTCAAGTTACGGCAAATAACCGCAAAAACCCGCAGAATGGCATCGGTTTTTTGCCGTTTATCAAGTTTGCGGTCTGCGGGCTTTCGGAAAAATAAGCCCTTGCCCGCAAACATCTATACGTCGTGCTGACGCAACGGGCCATAGGCCCGTTTTTGCGGCCTGCGGGCTTTCGGAAAACTAAGCCCTTGCCCGCAAACATCTATCCGTCGTGCTGACGCAACGGACCACGGGTCCGTTTTTGCGGCCTGCGGGGCGGCCCCATCTACTTGCCGAAGGTGAAGCGGCAGGATAGGCCAAAGGCGTCCGGGACGAAATTGATCTCCGGGGAAAAGTCGAGTTCTGGTTTCCAGTCGAGAGAGAGGTCGACGGGGGCATTGGCGAATTTGTAGTCGAGGCCGACTACTCCCTGTGGGCCTGCGTAGGTTCTGCCGTCCTGGAAACCGAAGTAGGCGCCCGCGCCGTAAAACCAGGTGAAGGCCGGGGTGCCGCCGATCAGCTGGTGGAGTTCATAAAGGCCGCCGATGCCAAAGCGTGTGCCATAGGAGACGAGGCCTTCGATGGCTTGCCGGTCGTCGAGAAAATACTTGATGCTGATGGCATTGCTGACAGTGGGGGAGGCGGTGCTGAATCGCAGGCCGATGGCTGCTCTGTAGTCCTGGGCGTACAGTTTATTGGAAATGCATCCAAGGGCCAGCAATAGCAGGTAGAGGGCTAGTGTCCGCATAAATGAATGAATTTACTGGTTGAAACGAAAACAGTGGCAGCGTTATTCCATTGGCACTGTTAAGACTTTCTCAAAGCTTCAGGAAAAGCGCTTTTGAAAACGTAGCGCTTTCCGTGCTACCTGCTAAATTATTATCCTTCGGACTAAGTTGCTCTCGCAACTTTGGGCGCGGCGGGCGCTGCCAAATCCCGGTAAAAAGTTAATGCCGCCTTTTGGGAGTTGGCGCGTTATTGTCGTTGTAAACTTTATTATTAATAAGCACCTGCGGCATTTTCTTTTTATTGGACTGCCCGTTGATCAACTGTTCGGCATGTTGTTCCTGCACGTCGGGCTTCCATGGTTCGAAGATCTCTTCTTTTGTCTTGGGCCGGCGTGACTCCTGCCACTTGAAACCACGCAGACGCATATCGTCGAACACGACTTTTTTGAAGGGGATCATGTTGCCCTCGGCATCGTTGCGGAGGACGACCCGGTTGAGCTCCCTTCCGTTGGGCTTGCCGGCGGAGTCGTATTTTGGGGCAAAGATCATGTCGGTGATGTCGGCATGCGCCTTGTTGACGCCGGTATAGGCCTTTTGGTCATCGGCGACATAATAGATACTTTCCGAACTGCCTTTGGCCCGTATATAGTCGACTTCTCCGTTTATAAAATAGCAATTGATCGTTGTCCCCGCCAGCTGGTTAAAGAAGTTGGTCCCGACGCGATTTACGGCCAGCGCATGTTCAAACACATAAAGCCGGGTCGCCTTCTGGTTTTTGGTATAGACGAACATCGTGTCGCCGGTTATCTGGTAGTTGCCGCTGCCCCAGGCTATAGGATCTTTAAAGAGCCGGAATACCGAGTCTTTGGTCGAGTAGAACATACTATCGGCCACGGCCTGCAGTGAGTCGGAGAAGATGCGCACATGGTGAAAGCCGGTGATAAAACGCATCGAAGTATCGGTTGCAGGCGGCGGCGGGATCTTAGCGAGGGAGTCCTTTATCCGCATGCGCGACAGCGAGTCGGCTATCATCAGGCTGTCCGATCGTAATCGTCGCAGCTCTTTGAGTCGCGCCGCCTGGTATTTGTCGGGTGCGTAGAGGCTGTCGAGCCGGTTTACCATATCTGCCGTGTCTCCTCTTTTTATCCGGCCGACGCTATCGGCGGCGCGGGCGATGGCGGTGGTGCTGTCCGCCACGAATTTCTTACGGGTGCTGTCGGCGACGAACCGGGCTCGCAGCCAGGCTTTTCGCTGGGCATACCGCACACTGTCGGCATAGTCCGACTGCGCATCCCTGAGGCTGTCTGCCCTGGCCTTCATTTTCCGTCGGAAGTCCCGGGCAGCCTCTTTTGTACTGTCGGCTATATCCCGTATCCGTTGTTGAGCGGCTTCCTTCTTTTCTTCGATTTTGGCTTTCTCTATTCGTCGCTGCTGTTTGGCTGTCAGCGGTTTTAGCCCTCGCTTGAGACTGTCCGCATGGGTCAGCTTTTGCGTAGTGTCCGCCTTCAGCCCCTTCGATTTATTGATAAGGCTGTCTTCCTTCAGTATACGAAGACTATCCTGCGCAGCCTTGCTGATGCTGGTGTCTTCCACTTCCCGCATACGCATCAGGCTGTCGAGCCTCTTACGGCCAAGGGAATCCGCTTTGCCGGCTTTGAGGCTGTCGCTAAGGTCTTTGATCTGGGTGTCGGTGATGCTGTCCTGAATGGTTTGCAGCGAGTCCTTGTGCGCTCGTATGACGGCAAGTTTATGCAGGCTGTCGGCCTGTACTTTTTCGAGGCTGTCGACATACACGGTATGGAGGCTGTCTTCAAAGGCTAGGCGGCGTTGATGTAGTTCGAAATCCGTCAGCCGGCCCGACATCAGCGTATCGGCGGTGACATAGAGAGAGTCTTTGTCCTGCTTGATGGCCATGACGGCGCCTTGCGTGGCCAGGAAGGTATTCTGCTTTTTGTTATTGGTGATGTAGTCGGCGTGCAGCGTAACACCTTGGGCGGTGTCGGTATAGATGGCGTGGCCGGTTACTGTGCTTATACCCGTACTGTCGTCGAGGTCCATGTTGTCACCGGTGATCTGTTTGGGACCGTCTTTTATGATCGAGCGGTGCCCAAACTGCGCCTTGCGGTTCTTGAGATCGTAATATCCCTCACGGGTCCTGACGGTTCTATGGCTGCTGTCCTTGAACTGGATCAGTGTCTCTGTGATAAAGGTGGAGATCTGTGTTTGAGTGTTATACAGCAGCGAGTCCGCGGAGAGATCGTATTGCGGGTCGCGTAAGACGACATTGTCCTTGAAGTGGATGTCCTTCGTGTCTTCATAATAGATACCCCGGTCGCTGGTAAGGACGGATTCCTTGTTGACGATCTTGCCGCCGTGTTCGTAAGTTCCGATATGGGCGGCCAGGTCGTAGTCCAGGTTTTCGGTGGTGAGGGTGCCTTTCCCATCGGTCAGCCTGACGTTGCGGTCAAAGTGAACGAGTTTCCTGTCTACCCAATACTTCATATAATCCGACCAGATATCGACAGAGTCATTGTCGTTGATATGGACATTGCCAAAGCATTCGATTACCTGGTCATGCTGGTTCATGATCAGGCTATCGCAATAGATGGTTGTCTTTTCCTGTTGGATACGGACGGGGCCGGCGGCGGGGGAGCCGATCACATAGGTAAGTTCTATCGAATCGTTCTTTTGTTCGAACCGGTAGTGGTCGTTGTTGAGGATCCTGACTTTTTTCAGGGAATCGCTTCCGGGCTTGCCAAAAGGAACTTCATTCTGCGCTTTTGCGGAAAAAGCCAACAGAATAGCGCACACGAATGCCCCTGCGAAAGCCAGTAACCTTCTGTTCATCCGGTTTATTTATTAGGTTTTGACGCGGAGTCGGCGATGGGCGCCGTCAGCGGACCACTCTTGTCCTTCCGGCCAAAAACCGAGACGTTGACATAGCGTTTGGGGTGGACGCGGAAATCGTCCAGCAGGATGTTCAGGCTGCGGGTGCTGTTCTCCAGATTCTGGTAAAGCTTTTTGTCGTTGAGCAGCAGACCGACCGTGCCGTTATTGCTATTGAGTTTGCCCACGAGGTCCTTCATCTGGTTCAGGGTGGCCTGGAGGGTGGCTACGGTTTCAGGGATCTTAGCCGAAGCCAGGTTGGCAGTAGTCTTTTCGACGTTGTCGAGCGTATGGGTGATATGGTCGTTGTTCTTATCCAGGTTGGCGGTAAAACCTTCGACATTTTTCAGCGATTTCGCCAGGTAGCCCGTCTGCGCGTTTAGCAGGATCTGCAGCTGTGCAGAGGAGGCGGACAGGTTGGCGATAATGGCGCTGAAATTATTCTTTGTCTTGGGGTCGAACATTAGTCCTACCTGTTGTACTACTGAATCGAGAGATTTCAGGGTGCCGCCTAGTTGTACGATTATCGGGTTGACACTTTCCTGTACCTGGGAAAGCAGGTTCGCTTTCTTTTTTGTCAGCAGCGTGTCGCCATCGTCGAGGTAGGAGGTGGCATCGCCTTTATCGACGACGATAGAGGCGGACCCCAGCAGGCTGGAATTGATCTCGGCAATAGAGTTGCTGGGAATATGGACGTTCTTTTTCATCGTAATGGTCACGATGATCCCGTGGGAAAGATCCTGGTCCGATTCATTGATGGCAGTGACACTGCCGATCGTAAGCCCATTGACCTGTACATTATTGGATACTTCGACGCCGTCGACGTTGTCAAAGACGGCATAGAGCTTTTTGGTATGTTGGAACAGGCTGCTGCCCTTCAGAAAATTAAAACCCAGGATCAAGGCGAGGAGGGCCGCCGCTGCCAGGACCCCTATTTTTGTCTCATTAGAAATTTTCATTCAATAAGGAGGTTTAGTCCATTCAATATAGCAAATGTAGGGAAATTGCCGCTGAGACAATAGAACACAACGTTAAACCGGCTCTCAAAGACGGTTTAAGCAGCTTTTTTTTGATTAATTAACAGGATTGGTCACTTTGCTGGGCGGTGTTGCCGGCGGTTGGGCATCTGTGTTTATAGGATGACCTTCGAGAGCTGCCTTATAGCGTTTCAGCGCGGTGACGATATTGCTGACGATCTCGTTCTGACCTGCTTCGCTGTTGAGGTATTTCTCTTCTTCTTCGTTGGTCAGAAACCCGGTTTCGATCAGCACGGAGGGCATGCCTGTCGCCTGCAATACGCGGATACCTTCGTCTCTTTGCATGACGCCGTCGCTGTGGCGGCCGGCTTTTACAAATTCTTCTTCTACCAGCGTGGCGAAGAGGGCGCTGTTGGCGAAATATTTTTTCTCGTAGAGCTGGGCGCGCATCATCGCTTCCGGGCTGGACATGTCGATGGCGGTATTGGTGGTGTCCCCCATATTTTCACCAGAGCTGTCGGCAGGCTCGGAGTTTTCGTCGCGTTGGTTGATAGCCGTCCCTTTTGAGCCGGCCCTGTCTGCTTTCCAGATATAGCTGCCGGTTCCGACGCGGGTGTTTTTTACCCAATATGTTTCGTATACGGGGACTCTTTTCCTCTTTTTGCCTTTTCCGACATACTTATGACCCACCAAACGGCGGACTTCATAGTGACCAGCCTCATGCCCATCGGAGTTCCCATGGATACAGATAAAAAGGTCACCATGGGATTTATTGGCCAGCTCGGCGCGATAATTCAGACCGGCAGCCAGGGTCGGCATATTGCCGGGCATGATATCGGTCGTGCGGGTAAAGACCAGTTTGATCTCCGGAAAGGCTTCCTGGATGGCCTTTCCGAGCTTGAGGGAAATGGCAAGATTGACGTCTTTTTCCTTCGAAAACAGACCGTGGGTGCCATTGTCAAAACCGCCGTGACCGGGGTCTATAATAATGGTACGGATGTCCTTTTTCTGGCTGGGATGACCAGGGCCCGGATTGATCGGCTTGTTAAAGGCTGTGGCAGCGATAAAAACGCAGCCCAGCAGGAGCATGAATGAAAATTTAACGCTGTTCATTGTTTGCTATAACATTTTCTACTGGCTGGATGTTCGCCTTTTCCGGCCTATCTTTCGGCTTCCGGACGGCTTTCCAGCCTTTTCTTATATTGTCTGAATGCATTTACGATATCGCGGACCATCTCGTTCTGGCCTTTCTTGCTGTTCAGGTAAATTTCTTCTTCTTTATTGGTCACATACCCCGTTTCGATAAGGACACTCGGCATCCCTGTCGCCTGAAGGACACCGATCCCGACCTGTCGTTGCATGACGCCATCGCTGTGCCGGCCGCTCTTCGCAAATTCTCTTTCAACAAGGGTACCGAATGTAGCGCTGTTGGCAAAATATTTTTTCTCGTACAACTGTGCCCGCATCTTTGCTTCGGGACTGGTCATATCGAATGCGGAGTTGCTTTTGTCCCCCATATTCTCTCCCCGGGCGCTTTCCTGCAGATGAGTGATGGCTTGCCCCTTTGGTATATTCCGGTCTGCTTTCCAGATATAGGTAGCCGTCCCTTTCTTTGTGTTCTTTACCCAGGTGGTAGAATAAACGGGCTGCTTCTTTTTCTTTTTACCCTTACCGGTTATCTTATAGCCCGTCAGTTTTTTTACTGTATAGCCGCCCGGCTCATGACCATCGGCGTTGCAATGGATACAGATGAACAGATCGCCGTGTTCCCGGTTGGCGAGCTCTGCCCGGTAACGAATGCCGTCCTGTACACTGGTCTTATTACCAGGCATGATATCCGTCGTTCGGGTAAAGACGATGCGTATACCCGGAAATTCTTTCTGCAAAGCCTTGCCCAGCTTCAGGGATATGCCCAGCGCAATATCTTTTTCTTTGGAGAAAAGCCCATGCGCGCCGGGGTCGAATCCTCCATGACCGGGATCGATAATGATCGTCTTTATTACAGGTTTTGGTTTCCGGTTATTGACGGGTGGAGCAGGACCGATCGGAGAAAAAGACGTTAACCCACAGGCGATTGAATACAGGGCTAACAAAGCGGTCGTCTTTTTGATCATAGTCCTTTTATTTTACCAAAACCCTTCAAAAAACCCTTCAATCTTCACATAATCTTAATGGAGTAAACGCTATTTTTGTCCCCGCTACCAGGAAATAACGAGCAACCTGGATTTCTTAATAAACGAATAGGGGCTTACCTGACACATGGGATCTATTCGTTTTTTTATACATGTATGAACAATAACGGACGCAAAATTAGCTCAAAATATTTACTGGCGTTGATATTTACTGCTGGATTCTTTTCAGTAGCCTTCAATAGTCCTGCAAATACCACAGCTATCCGTCGTCTTTATAGGCTTTTGAATATTGCTGGGGACACCGTACGCCCCAGGACTTCTCCCGATACCGGCGTCAGGCCGCATGCTGTCCTTCCGCCCGCCTTTGACACGATCCGGCCGCATCTGCCTGCTTTGGACAGGGGGAACATGGTGGATGACTCCAGCCGTTTCAGTTTCCTCGAGGGACCCGAAAAACGTGCCCTGCTGGGAGCCGCAGCCTATAAGGTTTCCAAAGATACACTGGCCGCGCAGATCGATTACAAGGCCTCCGACTCCATCGTAATGGAGATCGCTACCCGTAATATGACGATGTATTCCAAAGCTGATGCCAAGTATGGGGACGCCGACCTGACGGCCGACAAGATCCGGTATGACCAGGATCACAACATGGTGATCGCCTCACCGAACAGGGATTCGGCAGGTAATCCCCTTGGATTGCCTAAGATGGTACAGGCGGAAAATACGATGACATCCGACAGTATCATCTATAATACAAAGAGCCAGCGCGGCGTCACCCGGCATACGTATACCAACTCGGGGGAAATGTATGTACACGCCGAGAAGATGAAGAAGATCAACGAGAACGAGTACTTTGGCTATAAGTGCATCTTTACGACCTGTAACCTGGATACACCGCACTTTGCCTTTGTGGCGAACAAGATGAAGATCGTCAATAAGAAATATGCCATTACGGGGCCGGTGCATCCGGAGTTCGAGGGCGTGCCGATACCGATCTATATACCGTTTGGGTTCTTTCCGTTACAGCAGGGCCGGCACTCGGGGCTGCTGCCTCCGGAATTTACCGACAACGCCCAGGCAGGTATCGGTCTGGAAGGGCTGGGGTATTATAAGGTACTGAACGATTATTTCGATGTTACCTTCCGTACCAACCTCTATTCTTATGGCGGCTGGAACCTCTACGTCACGCCGACTTACAGGGTAAGATACCGGTACAGCGGCCAGATGAGTCTTGCCCTGCAGAATACTAAGTTGCTGAGTGACGCGGGATCGGATGCCTATACGACTTCGAGAACGTTTAGCTTCAGCTGGAGTCATACCATGGACAGCAAAGCCCGTCCAGGGACTACTTTCTCCGCCAACGTAAACGTGGCTTCTACTAAGTATAACCAGTATCTGTTGAACAACCCCACGGCAAACTATACCAACCAGCTGAGTTCTTCGATCACCTATTCGAAGACCTGGGATCAGAAGTACAACCTTACTGTCAGCGCCAACCACAACCAGAATAACGAGACCCGGCTGGTCAACGTCAGCGCGCCCAATCTTTCCTTTACGGCTCCGACGATCTATCCGCTGCAGGCCAAGAACTTTGTCGGTACGCCTAAGTGGTATGAGAAGCTGGGCATCGGGCTGACGAGTACTGTTTCAGGCGGGGCCAGTTTCTATGACTCCCTGTTCAGCTGGAAAAATGTTCTCGATACCTTTCAGTGGGGCGCCAACCACACCATCCCGATCAGTCTGGCCCTGCCGCTGAAGGGGCCGGTTCAGGTTACGCCCGGGGTCAGCTTTGCGACGAGAACGTATTCCAGGAAGATGTATCGTTATTATGACACCGCCAACAACAAGATCGATACGGGAAGGATCCAGAAAGGCATCTTTGAAGCCGAAGACGTATCCTTCAGCCTTAGCCTGGCCACCGCAATCTTTGGTACCTTCCAGGGCTTTAGTAAGAGCAGTACGCTGATGGGGATCCGGCATGTGATCCGGCCAACGATCAGCCTTACCTATAAACCCGATCTTTCAAAGGCCTATTATCAATCGATCCCGACGCCATGGACGGACTCCAGCAACAGGGTGATCACCCATCACCAGAATGTATCCTACTTTGACGGGTCCACCTATGGAGCGTTTGGCCAGGGGACCTTTGGCGGTATCTCCTTTGGATTGGACAACCACTTCGAGATAAAGACCCGATCGCATTCCGATACCAGTACCAACGGCGTCAAAAAGACAACGATCATCGATGGGATAGGCTTTACGGGCAGCTATAACTACCTGGCCGATTCATTCAAACTGTCTCCGATCACCTTCTATTTCCGAAGCACCCTGTTCAAGAATATCAATATCACGGGTGGAGCGACGATGGACCCTTACCAGCATGATACGCTGGGCTTCGATATAAATAAATACGCCTGGAGCGGCAAGAAATTTTCACTCGGCCGTATCACCACCGGCAACCTGGCCATCTCTTCTAGCTTTAAGAGCGCGGCCAAGGATCAGAAGCTGGAGCAGCAGAAGCAGCAGACCCAGAATGACCAGATCCCGATGACGGTGGAAGAGCAGCAGGCACAGCTGAACTATATCCGGCAGAATCCCGGGCAGTTTGCCGACTTCAATATTCCCTGGTCGCTGAACGTGTCGCTGGCCTTCAATTTTACCAATGCGGAAAAGGCTGACTATACGGGTTATGCTACGACGATCACTTCGAGTCTTAACTGGAGCGGAGACTTCAACCTGACGGATAAATGGAAGGTGGGCCTTACCGGCTATTATGACCTGAAGGCCGAGCAGATGCAGTCGCTGACCGCGACCATCTCCCGCGATCTGCATTGCTGGCAAATGTCCATCAACGTGACACCCGTTGGCTATACGCACTATTTCAACGTGACGATCAGCCCGAAGTCGGGGATATTGCAGGATCTGAGGATCAACCGGACCAAGTATTTTTATGATCAATAAACCCCGCCTGCTGCCGGCAGATGGACGAGCCGCTGCCCGCGTATCGATCCGGGGCACGAGCCTGGTAAGAGAATCCCCGCGGTTTTTACAGCTGCGGGGATTTTGTTATATCAGGCCTTGCATCCCGCTGTTAAATAGCTTCTGTTGGATTCAGATAATAATCATGCATGATCGCAAACACCCTTTGCTTCAGGCTTTCGACGGTCTCGCCGGGTTGAGGGACGACGGGATCGAGAAAATGCATTCCCATCCGGCAGGGACGGAAATAAAAGGCAACCCCATCCGGCATGATCTTGCGGCTGTTGAAAAGGAGAGAGGGGATGATGGGCTTGCCGGTCATCAGGCAAAGACGGAAGGCGCCGTCGTGAAAGGATTTCAGCGGCTGGTCCGTTTTATTGCGGGTGCCTTCGGGATAGAGGCACATGTGCAGCCCCATTTGCAGCACCTCCTTCATTTTGGTAACGCTTTCTCTCCGGCTGGCCTCGCTTTTCCGGTCGACCAGGACGCTGCCCGTGCGATACATCAAACCAAACAGCGGAATCTTTGCCATTTCGATCTTGGCGATCGTTTTATTGGGGCCGGGTATTCCGGGATAGCTTGCAGGCACGTCGATAAGGGCATTGTGATTGCACAGGACGATATAGGACTGCCCCTTGACAAACTTTTCTCTCCCTCTGACGCGCAGCGGGGTTCCTGCCAAAGGTAGAAAAACGCCCATCCATATACGGGCAAGTATATGCCAGCGCTGCGTTTTTTTGGGATCGGGCAGGAAATAGCTGAACAGCAAAAAGGGGATCATAAAGATCAGCATGCTGACTGTAAACAGGATGATCACCCATAACGCCCAGATGCGGCCCGCCACAAGCCAGAAGCCCGAAGGCCGGGCAGGGATCGCATTGGTATTGAGAGAAGTCATAGATTGTTTGTTCTAGTGGTTAAGGTCGCGCGGCCGGCGAATTGGTAAGGTCCGGCGGCTTTGGCAGCAGGACCGAACGGCAGTTCCTGCATAAGTCCGGCCAGTCCGAACTATAACGCCCAGTCGATCGGGTCGATACCATGACTGACGAGCCAGGCATTAGCCTTGGAAAAATGTTTGCAGCCAAAGAATCCCTTGTCGGCAGAGAAGGGCGACGGGTGCGCGGCTTTCAGGACAAGATGCTTTGTCTCGTCCACGAGAACCTGCTTTTCCTGTGCAAATTTACCCCAAAGTAAAAAGACGATATTTTCTTTCTGGGCAGATACTTTTGAAATGACCGCGTCGGTAAACTCTGCCCAGCCAATCTTGGCATGACTCATCGGCTCGTTGGCACGGACGGTAAGCGATGCGTTTAACAAGAGCACGCCTTGCTCCGCCCAGTGGGTGAGGTCCCCGTGACTGGGGATCGGCATCCCGATATCGTTGTGCAATTCTTTATAGATATTGACCAGCGATGGAGGAGGCGGGATTCCGCGCTGGACGCTGAAGCTAAGTCCGTGGGCCTGTCCCTGCCCATGGTAAGGGTCCTGTCCGAGCAACACGATCTTGACATTTTCAAACGGCGTCGTGTTGAATGCGTTGAAGATAAGCCCTCCAGGCGGATAGATGGTTTTCCCCGACATTTTTTCCGCCTTCAGAAAAGTAGCGATCTGAAGGAAATAGTCTTTTTTGAACTCTTGCTTCAATACTTCTTTCCAACTGTCGGCTATTTTAACATCCATACAGGGATTTTTTTTAGAGCCGTAAGATAGGGAAAAAGGCCCCGCCGGCAAAGAACTTTGCCGGCGGGGCTGACTTGTTGGACTGGCTCACAGGAATTAATGGATGGCTTTCGGCTTATGGCAGCCCCGCTGCTTGTATACAAAAATTTTGCGTATCGATCCGGAGATCCGAGGCGGTCATTCCTGGGATCAGCTTTGTTTGTTCATCCGGTGTTGGATGGATAAACCCCATCTTATCCTTTGTCGGGGTGATGCGCAGCGGCATATCGAAACCAGGCACATCCGCTTTCCAGCGATAGCGGACCAGCAGACCGCCGGCCGTGTC
This sequence comes from Chitinophagales bacterium, assembly GCA_015654595.1. Classification (GTDB taxonomy): domain Bacteria; phylum Bacteroidota; class Bacteroidia; order Chitinophagales; family Chitinophagaceae; genus Puia. Next base: position 18,943 of record JAATGQ010000005.1, read on the forward strand.
TTTCAGCTGCATATAATTGGAAATGTGGCATCACAGTTCGGGACGATCAGCTGGAGCGACTATTTACTCGTTCTTTTGGTTGAGTCTTTCGTTCCGGTTGGTATTGTTGTTTTCGCCGCCTTTATCATCGTTTGCATCGATTCTCCGCGCAGCGTGGTTGTTTGGGTAATCATCCCTTTTTTACTGATGCATCTGGCGATCCCGCATAAAGAGTTAAGATTTATGTTCCCATTGGTAAACCTGCTGCCTTTTATATTGGTAATGGGATATCAGCAGGCGCTATTATTTTTCCCAGGGGCAGCCCGCAGCAGAGGCTTTCTTCGTCTGGGTGTTGTGCTTCTTCTTTTGGCCGATCTTGTGGTCCTGACGCCTGCCATTTTTACGGCCCCTTCGGGGGGAAGGATTGTGATCACCCAGTTCCTTTATGATAAGTCCAGCGATCGGCCGTTTAAGTTGTTTACCCGGGATGAAAGTAACGCTTTCCGTCCTTATGCTTTTCTGAGGCAGTCATTGTATGAGGTACCCAGTGGAAAAGTATACCAGGTGCTTGGGTACGACCAACTGTCGAAACAGGATTTCGACCGGGATACGACTTGTTACCTCGTCCTTTTTAAGGGGGAAGTCGTCACTCCCGCATTGGCTTCGAAGATCAGGAATGGCATCTGACCCTTGTAAAACGGGGACGTCCAGGCTGGGTGTCGGCTATCGAAGAGGCCGTATAGTCCGGGCATCTCAGTGTCAAAATCGAACAAATAACTATTTGTTTATTGTGTATTTGTTTGATTTGCAAATTTATAGAGCATGGCATGAATCGTGTGCGAGGTTTGCCATAATTATAAGCGCATGTTCCGAAACTTCCTAAAAACGACTTTCAGGGCTTTTCGCCGGTCATCCGGTTTTGGCGTACTTAATATTGTAGGGCTTGCACTCGGCATAGCCTGCGCGGGTTTAATCTTTATGTGGGTGGAGGACGAATTGTCCTTCGATCATCTTTATCCAAAACATGATAATCTCTTTTCTATCCGGATGAACCTTGACTACGCCGGTAAGATAGAAAGCAATACCGTTGTGCCCGGCCCTATGCCCGAAGCGATCCGGGGTACAATTCCGGATATCGTCAATGTCATGCGGATGAGTTGGAGCCGTGATCTTTTTGGGTTGGACGACAAGGCGACCTATGAGAGGGGCTGTTTTGTCGATAGCAGCTTTTTTTCCATGTTTCAGCCTGCCTTTGTCCAGGGCAATGCGTCGGGCTTTACTAATCCGCACAGCCTTGTGCTTTCTGAGAAGATGGCGAATAAGTTTTTTGGTTCGGCTAACCCCCTTGGCAAGACCCTTCGGATCAACAGACAGCAGGACTTTGTTGTCATTGGCGTGGTAAAGGATCAGCCATCCAATGTTTCTATCCAGTTTGACTGGCTGGCGCCTGTCAGCAATTGGGTACATCGTTATCCCTGGCTCAACTCCTGGAGTACTTATGGTATCAATACGTTGGTGGAACTAAGGCCTGGCGCCAATCTTGCGCAGGTCAACCGTCAGTTGACGGCTCTGCTTCAACCAAGGGATCAGCTTTATGCGCATGCGACTTGTATGCTTTACGCCATGAATGACTGGCGTCTTTACGATAACTTCACCAATGGTCAGCAGAATGGCGGACGTATCACCCAGGTGAGATTGTTTTCTGTCATAGCCTGGATCATCCTGGTCATAGCCTGTATCAACTTTATGAATTTGTCGACCGCGCGGGCGGGGCAGAGGGCGCGGGAGATCGGGGTTCGGAAAACACTTGGCGCTCTTCGCAAGACGCTGATCCGTCAGTTCCTGGCAGAAACACTGGTCATGGCGTTTATCGCTCTTCTGCTGGCGGTCGGCCTGATCGCTGTTTTCCTCGGCGGCTTTAACGATCTGGTTGGAAAGCAGCTGGTTTTTAATCCGCTGACGCCGATGCATCTGGTCGGTTTGCTGTCGATCGGGGGCTTCTGCGGACTCATTGCAGGCAGCTATCCGGCGTTTTATCTTTCATCGTTCAGACCGGTAGAAGTATTGAAAGGACAAAAGGTGAACCTCAGAAAGGGAGCCGGCTACATCCGGAAAGGGTTGGTAGTGACTCAATTCGCCGTAAGTATTTCGCTGATCATTTGCACCGTTATCATTTACCAGCAGGTTCAGCATATAAAAGCCCGTGACCTGGGTTATGAAAAGCAGCGGCTGGTCTATACCGATATGCCCGCGGGTATGGCGGAGCATTTCAACGCGATGCGGGATGATCTGCTGACGTCCGGGGCGGTGGAAGATGCTGCTATCAGTGCGAGTCCGGCCTTGCAGATGTGGATGACGGCGACGTCGAATCAGCTGACCTGGGAAGGGAATGATCTGCAGATAAAAAGAAAGATCAACGTGGAGAGCTTTTCTCCCGAATACCTGCACACCATGGGATTGACATTGACGGCTGGCAGAAACTTTCATACTGATGTCAGATCGGACAGCGGCAATGTGCTGATCAACGAGACGATGGCGAAAGTGATGGGGAAGGCCGGTCGCATAGGAGCCGTATTATCGAGCGGCAGGTATTCTTATCATGTCATCGGGATCATAAAAGACTTCCTGTTTAATGACCTGTATGCCCCCGTGGTGCCGCTGATGGTTTCCTATGATCCCGAAACAAGCGCAAATTACGGCTTTCTGACGATCCGTCTGCGTGCCGGCGGTGGATTGGCTGACAATCTTGCGAGGGTAGAGGCCGTTATCAAAAAGCATAATCCCGGCTATCCGGTGGACCTTTTGTTTGTCGATCAGCAGTTCAACGACCGCTTTCAGCTGGAGACCCGGACGGGCAAACTGGCGGCTCTTTTTTCGCTGCTGGCGATCAGTATCAGTTGTCTTGGGCTGTTTGGGCTTGCCGCCTATACGGCAGAACGTCGTACAAAGGAGATGGGTATCCGCAAGGTGCTTGGCGCTTCTGTGGTCAGCCTGGCTGCTATGCTGTCGAACGAGTTTCTACGGCTCGTCGCACTTTCCTGTGCGATCGCATTCCCGCTGGCCTGGTGGGGGATGCGGCAGTGGCTCCAGGACTTCGCTTATCGGACGGCTATTCACTGGTGGGTTTTTGGGCTCGCCGGCGGCGCCGCTTTGCTCATCGCGTTGCTGACGGTCAGTTTTCAGGCTGTACGGGCGGCGCTTTCCAATCCGGTCAAAACGTTGAAGTCGGAGTAACCCAGCACTGGCTGCGGGACCGCGGCCGGGCTGTGCGAAGCTGCCCATTCGCCTATCCCCTCCCTCGCCTGGCTAAAGGCGGGGAAGAGAAAAATTTGGACGTCTCAAATAAGTCTACTAATTTAGTGGACTAATAGAGGTGTATGAAGAAACATATTTTGCTCGTTGAGAATGACAGAGAGGAGTTGAGGTTTTTTGTGAATACCCTGAATGAGCTGAAAGTCGATTACAAATGTACCTGGGCGCAATCCGCCAGTCAGGCCCTGGAGCAGCTGCAGTTCCTGCAGCCGGACATTGTGTTGGTGAATGCGCAATTGTCTGGGGACACCAGCGCCGAAATATTTGCCGGCGCCCGGCGGGCAAATGATCCGCCGAAGCGCCCGGTTGTATTATTCAACGGGTATGATGATGCTGTGGTGCGGGTAAAAGCCGCGGTATTTGGATAAATTTTTTACACATGGAAAACACTATGCCCTTCCCAGGCGATCGTTCGACCATCAGCGAAGCGCAGGTCCGGCTCACGGCGCTGTTCGTCTTCTTACGGGCTTTGACCTTCCTTCTCTTTCCTTATTGGTGGATCGCTTTATTTCTGACCATAGATTTTTTCCTGAGAGGGTTTGGAATTGGCGCTTATAGTCCCCTGAATTTTTTGAGCGGACGATTGCAGAAGTTATTTGCGTTTTCTCCGAAACAAATCGCTTTAGCGCCTAAGATCTTTGCCGCCAGGATCGGATTTGGTTTGTCGGCGTCCCTGTTGATCCTCTCCTTATCGGGTTTGACTTTGACGGGGTATGTCTTTGCTTCTCTGTTGTTACTCTTTTCTTTCTTTGAATCGGTTATCGGTTTTTGTGCTGGATGTTATGTTTATGCGATCGTTAAAAAAATTTTCTGCACGGATCATTTTAAAGGTTAACTTAATACCATAAAATTTGCCATTTATGACCGACACAAGAAGCCAAACGGCTTTAGGTGATGTCGCCGCCAGGCAACTAGCCATTGCGACAAGAACAGTCCCCCAGTTATCGCGCATTACACCCCGCTGGCTTACGCATTTGCTCAATTGGGTGCCCGTCGAATCGGGCGTTTTTCGTCTGAACAAGGTTAAAGATGCTGAAAACGTAGCCGTGGATTGCTCTTCGCGTGACGAGAAGGCACTGCCTCAGACTTTTGTCGACTATGTCGAAAATCCAAGAGAGTATAATCTGAGTGCGGTCAATACTGTCGTCGATGTACATACGCGCGTCTCGGATCTTTATAGCAGGCCCTATAATCAGATCAGCGAGCAGCTGCGGTTGACCATCGAAATCATCAAGGAAAGACAGGAAAGTGAACTGATCAATAATAAGGAATATGGTCTGTTGAACAGTGTCGCTCCTGGCCAACGGATCAATACCCGGAAAGGGTCGCCGACGCCGGATGATCTCGACGAACTGATCACGAAGGTATGGAAGGAGCCCGGATTCTTTTTGCTTCATCCTTTAGCCATAGCAGCCTTTGGCCGTGAATGCACGCGGAGGGGCGTGCCTCCGCCGACCGTTTCGCTTTTCGGTTCCCAGTTCCTGACCTGGCGGGGGATCCCATTGTTCCCTTCCGACAAGGTTCCCGTTGAGAATGGCAAGTCGCAGATCCTGCTGCTGAGAACGGGCGAAAGCCGTCAGGGCGTTATCGGGCTATATCAACCGGGCCTGCCCGGCGAGCAATCACCCGGGCTTTCCGTTCGGTTTATGGGTATCAACGAAAGAGCGATCGCTTCCTATCTTATTTCTCTTTATTGCTCTCTCGCCGTGCTTACCGATGATGCATTGGCTGTATTGGATAATGTAGAAATAGGCAATTATTATGAGTACAAATACTGAACCTTCTAACTGGCTGGACGAAGGGCTGCTGCAGCAATTGGCAAATCAGTATTTCAAGGCGGCGCCGGGATCGGAGCCTGTTGAACTGACGCCAAACCCCGCCATCGCCCAGGCGCCTCTTGTTCCGGTTGCCGGTCCAACAGGAAATGCCCCGCTTGGTACCATCGGTCGTCAGGAATCATTTGATATAAAAGATCCGCAGTCGAGTCTGCCCGATCCGCATTTCACCGATGGTAAGGTTCCGGCTTCTGTTGCCGGAAGCGGCAGATCGCCGGCAATGAATAAAGCTGCGGCATCAAACCCCTCGCCGTCGCAGGGGGCCTCGGCACACGCCGCGGCTGCTCCCGCCGGGTATCCGTTCGAATCGGATCTGGGCCCGGTCTTTCAAGCCATTGCCGCTTTTGTAAAAGGGCCGCAGCTGCCGGATGTCAATTTCCGCGAACCGGAGTATTATTTTTTGCCGGGCGGACGACACGCAGGAAGCGAAGGCGCGCAACACCCGTTGACCGGCGTATGGAGCGAACGTGCGCAACATCCGCTGAGTCATGTCCGTGACCTCGATCCCATTGGCGCAGGCAGCGGCCTGACCGCGGGGATCAACGGGCTGACCGGCTTATCGGCACAGCCCTTTGACGTCAATGCGGTCCGCAGCGACTTCCCGATCCTAAGGCAATTGGTCAATGGCCGACCGCTGATCTGGCTGGACAATGCGGCCACAACCCAGAAGCCGCAGCAGGTGATCGATCGGATCAGCTACTTTTATCAAAACGAGAATTCGAATATTCATAGAGCCGCGCACGAACTGGCGGCAAGGGCCACGGATGCTTATGAAGGCGCAAGAAAGAAAGTACAGGAGTTTTTGAATGCGGCTTCTCCCAATGAGATCGTATTTGTGCGCGGAGCTACGGAAGCGATCAACCTGGTCGCAAAAAGCTGGGGCGAGCAGCATCTTTCCGCCGGCGACGAAGTGATCGTCAGCCATCTTGAGCATCACGCCAATATCGTCCCCTGGCAGCAACTGGCGGAAAAGAAAGGTATAAAGCTAAGAGTGATCCCTGTCGACGATCGGGGTCAGCTGCTGTTGAATGAATATGCCAAACTGTTGAACAGCAAAACCAAACTGGTGTCCATTACGCAGGTGTCCAATGCGCTTGGCACGATCACGCCCGTGCAGCAGGTGGTGGCAATGGCCCATGCGGTCGGAGCAAAAGTGCTGGTGGATGGGGCGCAGTCCGTTTCGCACATGCGCGTGGACGTACAGGCGATCGATGCCGACTGGTTTGTGCTCTCCGGGCATAAATTATTTGCGCCTACGGGCATCGGCATACTGTATGGAAAGGAGGGACTGCTGAACGCTGCACAGCCCTGGCAGGGCGGCGGCAACATGATCAAGGATGTAACCTTTGAACATACGCAATACCAGGCAGCGCCAGGGCGCTTTGAGGCGGGTACCGGCAATATTGCGGATGCGGTAGGCCTGGGGGCGGCCATCGATTATATCTCGAGGCTGGGTATGGAAAGGATTGCGGCTTACGAACACTATCTGCTGGAATATGCTACGCGGTTGCTGCAACAGGTTCCTGGCTTGCATCTGATCGGAACCGCAGAACACAAGGCAAGTGTGCTTTCTTTTATATTGGATGGTTTTACCAACGATCAGGTGGGACAGGCGCTCAATAAAGAAGGTATTGCGGTCCGTACCGGGCACCACTGTGCCCAGCCCATCCTTCGCAGATTTGGCGTGGAGAGTACGGTGAGGCCTTCCCTTGCTTTTTATAATACCTGCGGCGAGATCGATGTGCTGGTTAATGTGCTTCACCGTCTTCGCCGCGGCCGGTAGGGGAACGGGCGATGGGTGGGTATAATGGTGGAATTTATACCCCTGGCATGTGGAGCATATGACGAGGTTCCGATGAGCCTGGCTCTTATTTCGTAAGGCATGACGTTTTCATGCTATGCTTACAACGAAATAAACTTTTTATGGAATCATCATTGTCATCCACTGTGGATCAGTTAACAGGACAGACTTCTTCGAAAGAAGGTCCTGTCGCCAGAAAGATTGAAAACGTAACGTCTAAAATTCCATCTGATATTTTTCTTTGGGGAGCGCTTGCTTCGATGGGCGCATCTTTGACGTTAAAAATATTGGGGAAAAAACATGATGCTTTGTTTATTGGCCAATGGGCTGCCCCTTTTCTGCTGCTTGGCGTTTACAATAAAATTGTAAAGGTAGAAGGGCACGATAAAGAAGATAAGAGCAACATGTCGGAATTAGAGGATTAATCGATCCTGGCAGTACTAAATTCTTTCTAAAGCCATTCGATAGGATGGCTTTTTTTTAAGCTGGTTCTTCGGCGCGCCGCAGGAAAATTTCACGGCAGCCTTTAACTTTCCCAACTGACTTCGATTCTGCCGCCATCACCGTCTTGAGTTATCGGCAAGGTTAGCAGTTCAACGGTTTCCGACAGCAGGATGAGCAAGATCCTGGCGGCGGCAAAATAAAAAAGCTATATTTGAGGAGCCGGTTCCCTCCTGCATGGGGGACCGGCCCACCGAATAAAATTGCTTGCTGTTTATGAATACCTACCATTCTCTGGATGAGAAGGAGCTGCTAATCTTATTAAAAGACGGCGATAAAAAAGCCTTCGCAGAGCTGTACGACCGGTATTGGGAGAGGATGGTTGTGACGGCCTACGTCAAGCTGGAATGCAGACAGGACGCTGAGGAAATAGTCCAGGAACTATTCGTGGAGCTTTGGCGGAGAAGGGCCTCTCTGGAGATCAACAACAGCTTTTATACCTATCTGGCCGGTGCGGTCAAATACAAGATCTACACTTTTCTGGCAAAAAAACAAAAGGAGAGCGATACCGTCAGACAGCTGACCGTCGCCCAGGACTGCAATACGACCCAGCAGTGGCTTGACTATGAGTTACTGAGGGAGGATCTCGAAAAGGCAGTGCTGGAACTGCCGGAGAAATGCCGGCTCGTTTTCCGGCTAAGCCGGGAAAAGGGCTTGTCGAACAGGGAGATCGCCAAATCGCTGCAGGTGTCGGTAAAGGCGATTGAAAAGCATCTTACCAAGGCCCTGAGCCATTTGCATACCGCACTAAAAAACTTCACTACGCTGTTTTTCTGGTAAAAAATATTTTCGACCCAGAGGTAGGGTATTTATCCATTTGATAAGACTATTGTATATGCCATCCCAAGAACAATTAAAAGCCTGGGCGGAAAGCTATCTGGCTGGTACGATCAGCGAAGAGGACAAGGCGGCGTTGGAAGCGTGGTATGCTGCTCTTCCGGATGCCGCGGTTAACTGGGATGACCCTGCTGTCGATTCTGCCGGTGCGCTTAAGGCAAAGGTCTTTGCCGCCATCGACAAGCAGATCGGTACAGAGGATCGGCAGCCGTATAGGATTTATCGGCGATCTATGGCCGCGGCAGCTGCGGTTTTGCTGTTTGTCGTATCGGGTATCTTTTATTTTCGGGGCCATCATGCCGTCAGTGTACCCGCTGTTGTGACAAAGGCTATTCCTTCCGATGTGCAGCCGGGCAGTACAAAGGCGGTGCTGATGCTGGCGGATGGGAAAAACCTGCCGGTAAATGGCAGTCAGCCTTTGAATGTTACGGATAAGAATGGAGCGGTTGCCGTGCTGGACAAAGATGGCAAGCTCAACTATCTGGGCACGGTGGCTTCGACGAATCTTTATAATACACTGGTCACACATAAAGGAGAGCAATCCCCGCCGCTGGTGCTGCCGGATGGCACAAAGGTCTGGCTAAACGCGGCCTCTACGCTTCGATTCCCCGTGATCTTCGCTGGAAAAGAGCGGCGGGTATTTCTCTCGGGCGAAGCGTATTTTGAGGTAACGAAAAATACGCAGCATCCCTTTATCGTCAGCATGGGCGATAACAACATAGAGGTTTTAGGGACCAGCTTTGATGCGATGGCTTATGACGATGAGCCCTACACATATGCTACGCTATTGGATGGCGCGATCCGTGTCGGTAACCGGGAGCATACCAGCCTGTTGTCGCCGGGACAGCAAAGCAGAACGAACGCACAGGGCAGGATCCTTATCGGAAAAGTGGATGTACAGCAATCCATCGCCTGGATGAAGGGGCAGTTCCCGCTCAATAGTATGGATACAAAAAGATTGCTGCGGCAGATAGGCCGCTGGTATGATGTCAATGTCGTGTATAAAGGCGAACCGGCTGCGCTTAGTTTTAGCGGTTCGATCGATAAGAATGTGCCCCTTTCCCAACTCCTGGCGGCATTGAGTGTAAATGGTATTCATTGTATACTAAAGGATAAGACCGTGACCGTTTCAGACAGTCCGGCGAATGCTCACTAACCAAAACAAACCATATGGACCTTTCATCCTGTAGGGGAATCCGTTTTCTCCTCTACTTCTTCTTTGCCATGACTTTACTGGACTACGCAAAAGCGGAAGGGCAATCCATCACGATTGACCGGAACAAGATCACGCTGGACCAGGCGTTGACAGAGCTGAAGACGCAATCTCGATATGCTTTTTTCTGGTCGGATCAGCTGGTCAAAACGGCCCCGCTGATCGACGTCCATCTCAAGCACATTCCTTTGAAAGATGCGCTGGACGAAATTTTGAAGGGGCTGCCCTTCTCTTATAAGATCGAGGGGAAGTTTGTGTATGTCCTCCCGGCGACAGCCGCTCCTTCAGGCGCCGCCGTTCAGCAGCCCCTTATTATCCATGGAAAAGTGACCGACTCTCTTTACCATCCTATCAGCGGGGTCTCGGTGTTTAACCGCCGGCTCAGCAAAGGAGTGGTTACCGATAGCGACGGGATATACAGGATACCTGCAGAGCCGGGAGATGTGCTGCAATTCAGTCATGTCGGGTATGTTATGAAGGAGGCAAAGGTTGGGACGGGCGAGACCCTTAATGTCCGGCTGGATGCGCAGAGCAGCTTGTTGAATGAGATCGTTATCGTAGGATACGGAACGCAGCAAAGAAAAGACGTGACGGGAGCTATTGCGGCTATCGGACCGAAGGAGCTAAAGCAGAGTCCTGTGGCCAATATCAGTAATGCGCTGGCGGGGCGGCTTCCGGGACTTGTCACGGTACAGAACAGCGGCGAGCCGGGCGCAGATGGAGCTGCTTTGTATATCAGGGGTTTTGGGACAACGGGCAACAACTCGCCGCTGATCCTGGTGGATGGGATTGAAAGGGATTTCTCCAACCTGGACCCGAATGAAGTTTCCAATATAACGATCCTGAAGGATGCGGCGTCTACCGCGATCTATGGCATCCGAGGCGCCAACGGCGTCGTGTTGATCACAACGAGAAGAGGCGTGAATGCAAAGCCCCGGATCAGCATCACGGCTCAGAATGGCTGGCAGTCGCCCACGCGGTTACCAGAGTATGCTGACGCCTATGATGCGCTTAAGCTTTACCGAGAGGGACTGCAGAATGACGGGCTGAGCACCACCCAGTATACCGATTCCATCCTCAACCTATACCGGGACAGGAGTCATCCGGCCTATCAATATCTTTACCCGAGCGTCGATTGGTTAAAGACCATGCTCAAACCTTTTTCCTATCTCAGCCAGGGAAATCTGAACGTCACCGGCGGGAACAGCGCGGTCAAATACTTTGTTTCAATGTCTTACCTGCGGCAGAATGGACTGTATAACTTCGAGAACCAGATCAAGCAGTACGATATACAGGCGGTGACCAACAAGTACAATTTCAGATCCAATATCGATCTGCAGATCTCGAAAGATCTTTCGATGGAGCTGAACCTGGGCGCGATCGTGAGAGACCGGAACTATCCGGGTACAGACGCTCAGACCCTTTTCACAAAGATGAAACAAACGCCGTCATGGTGGTATCCCTTGAAAAACCCCGATGGAAGCGTTCCTCAGACACCGAACCTGGATCAGTCCCCCTACGACCTGCTGGTCAACTCCGGCTATCAGCGATTGTTCGAGACCACGCTTCAGTCGACCGCAGGTTTTAAATGGGATATGCATTACTTTCTCAAGGGGCTCAGTTCGAGAGTCCGCTTGTCCTTTGACAACCTCAATTTCCGGAACGTGGCCAGGCCGCTCAGCAGCACTACCTATAAATACAATCTGTTGCCGGGGATACTGCCTGATACCGCTGCCAACCTCACCGCTGACGGCACTTATGTGACCGTTCGACAGGGCAACGGGACCCTGGACTACCAGGTGAATGCCAACGGCACGAGAAGAACGACGCTGGAATACTATCTCAACTATGACCGGTCCTTTGGCAGGCATTCTTTCCATGGCGTCGTGGTATATACCCAGTCCAGCTTTTTTGACCAGGTCGCCAGCGGGCAGGCGAACGCGATCGCGGGACTGCCTTATAAGTACGATGGGGTGGTTGGACGTATCTCCTACAACTATGACGATAGATACCTCCTCGAAGTGAATGGCGGTTATAACGGATCTGAAAACTTTGCGCCTGGGCATCGGCTTGGTTTCTTCCCCGCGGTATCTGCGGGTTGGGTATTGTCAAAAGAAAAGTTTATCGCGGGCAATTCCAGTCTCTCCTTTATCGATAACCTGAAGATCCGCGGTTCTTATGGCGTCGTCGGGAATGACCAGATCGGCGGAGCGCGCTTTCTTTATCTCACGGCATGGACCATAACGGGCGGAGGATATCAATTTGGCACGAACAGGGATGGGAACAGCTATTCGGGGGCTTATGAGACACAGATCGGCAATCCCGATGTAACCTGGGAGAAGTCCAAAAATTCCGATCTGGGTCTTGACCTCTCTTTGTGGAATGGCGGTCTCTCGCTAACAGCGGATTATTTCTGGGATCATCGTACCAATATCCTGCTGACTTCGCAATTGATACCTGCAACGCTTGGTTTGATCAATATTCCGCCGACCAATGGTGGTATCGTAGACAACCATGGCTATGAGATCTCGATAGAGCATAAAAAGGAATTTAAGAAGCAGGGGTATAGCATCCGGCTGAACGCTTCTTATGCGCGCAATAAGATCAAGTACTATGCAGAGCCTCCTTACACGGGAAGAGAATGGCAGGCCGTGACGGGAACAGAGGTCGGAGAGCAATACGGGTATACGTCGCCGGGGCTTTTCAAAAGCGCGCAGGATGTCTCCAAGAGCCCCGACCAGTCTTATTTTGGACCAACGCAGGCGGGGGATATCAAATACAAGGACCTGAATAAGGATGGGACGATCAATAGCCTGGATCAGGGTTATTTACCGGGTAAAGTGAATACGCCAAGGTCGATATTGGGGCTGAGCATGTCTTATCACTATTCTGCATTTGACGTGAGCGTATTTTTCCAGGCTGGGCTGGGGGGGACGGTGATGACGATTGGGAACGGCATATTTCCGTTTGCCCGGTTTACGGGCGTCCTGAAGGAGGTGATCAACAATCACTGGGTGGCGTCGGCGCCGGATAAAAATTATGAATTTCCGCGGATGTCTTCGCAGGATAATCCCGATAATGAAGCGACCTCTACTTTCTGGCTGAAGTCCAGCAATTACCTGCGGCTGAAAACCTTTGAAGTGGGCTATAGCTTTCCATCGAAATGGATCAGCAGGATCGGGTTCTCCAATGCAAGACTTTTTGCCAATGGGATCAACCTGCTGACCTGGGATCACCTGAAGATCTTCGATCCCGAGATCGCCAATGGCGGAACTGGTACATATCCGCAACAAAAGGTCATCAACACCGGCTTCACCTTTACCTTCTAAACAATCCAACAATGAGAAAGCATATTTTGGTTCGTATTTCGATGCTGCTGGTGATTGTCTGCGCGGCGGCATCCTGTGAGAAATATCTTAACGTCGTTCCGTCGGAGACGATCTCTACGACCGATGTGGTCGGCGATATCATCAATGCCGAGAAGATCTGGGCGCAGCTTTACGGCAATACTTTACAGGATTTCGGGCTGACAGAATCGGGGGGATACAATGGCGTGCTCCTCGATGCCTGTACCGATGAATGCAAGAATCACTGGGAGACGCCAGCCGAACTGGCCTTTAACTCTGGATCGTGGAGCCCGGTCAGCAATCCGCTGGACAACTGGAACAGCGCATATCAGACGATCCGCCTGGCTAATATATTTCTGGAAAATATCGATGCGGCCTATATTCCCCCGGATAAGGTCAGCTATTATCAGCCCCGGATACCCGGTTACAAGGCTGATGCGAGATTTATGCGGGCCTTTCAATACTTCGAATTATTCCGGCGATATGGCGCTGTGCCGCTGGTCACAAGATCCTATAACGTAACCGAAGCGGGATCTGTGAATGCGATGCGGACGCCGGTGGATTCTGTGATCGGTTTTATCGCATCCGAATGCGATTCTGCTGCTGCAGTCCTGCCTTTGTCTTATACCAGTGACCCCAGCGAGATGGGACGCGTAACAAAGGGCGCTGCCTTGTCGTTAAAAGCGATCGCCCTGCTCTATGCGGCAAGCCCTCTCTTCAATGGGAATAGCCTGTATGCGAATGTAAAGAATCCCAATGGCGAGCAGCTTTTTCCGCAGACCTATGACATCAACAAGTGGAAGCAGGCGGCGGATGCTGCGAAGGCGGTGCTTGATCTGAATGTATATTCTTTGTACAATCCTGATCCTTCCAACCCTATTGACAACTATGCGCAGCTGTTTTATACAAGAGAGTACAATGAAACGATCCTGCCTTTTCTGTTGGGCAGCACCAATAACCTGGAGCTTAACTATGAGCCCAATGGTCAGGACGCGCAGTCTTGCGGCGGCCATGGCAAGTTGAGTATCTTCCAGACCATGGTGGACGCTTATGAGATGAGCAACGGCCTGCCGATCACCGATCCGGCATCTGGTTATGTCAGTACCGGTTTTTGGAACGGGCAGATCTGGGATGGCAAGGCTTATCGCTATTGTACGAATATTTCCAACATGTATAAGAACCGTGATCCCCGATTCTATGCGTCGATCTATTTTCAGTATGAGTATTGGGATTCCGCCAATCATCCCCGGCCTTTGAAGTTCGCTTATTTTGGAAATGCCAATGGCGCTTGTGACGGATGGCCAAAGTCGGGTACGAATTGCGAGACAGGGTACAACTGGCGCAAATGGAATAATCCTAACGTAAACCTGCGGAGTAATAATGGTACCAGCAATAGAAATTATCCCGTCATCCGGCTGCCGGAGATCCTGCTGGCTTATGCCGAAGCGATGAATGAATACCAGGATGCGCCAACCCAGGATATTGATGACGCGGTGAATAAGATAAGGGCGAGGGTCTCGATGCCGGCCTTGCCGATCTCCGCTTCCGACAATACAAAAGAGGGGATGCGGGCGCGGATCAGGAATGAATGGCGGGTTGAGTTTGCCTTCGAGAATCATCGGTTCTGGGATGTCCGCCGCTGGATGATCGCTACTGCCGTGGACAATGGTCCGATGTACGGATTGAACGCGAGGCCTTCGCAGGACGAGTTACAGTCCTCTGGTTTTGATCCGGGCAGCGAGGCGGCTGGTGTGGCCGTCTTTTATCAGCAGGTCGTAGATCAGACGAGAGTGTTTGTAAACAAACATTATTTATTTCCTATTCCCCAGATAGAGATCAACAAGAACGCCCAACTGACACAGAACCTCGACTGGTAAACTAACGATGATGAATAAATGCTTTTTTTGCGGGATGCTTATCCTGCTGGGACCTCTTTTTGCCCTTGGTCAATCCTATAACCCTATTGCCGATCCTGCTGCGGTTGTTCGGGCGGATAGAAATGCACGGTTTACCGTGCTTTCAAAATCCATGATCCGTATGGAATGGGATAGTGCAGGGCATTTTACCGATCAGGCTTCTTTTGTGGTGGTGAACCGGAGACGGCCTGTAGTTCCTTTTAAACGGCTTTTTTCGAATGGGTGGCTGATCATCCGGACCGGATGCGTTGAGTTGAGATATTTGTCCGGGTCGGGAGCATTCAGGGAAGACAACTTGAAGGTGTCTTATCTTCCTCCGGGAGGCAGAGATACGATCCGATGGCACCCCGGTTTGTCACAGCAGCAGAATCTAAAGGGGACATACCGGACGCTGGATGGCTTTGACGGCGACAAACAATGGGGGAAGGAGGTGTCGCTGGAGGATGGCATTCTTTCACGGGATGGCTGGACATTGATCGACGACAGCCGGAGTTTTTTGTTTGATCATAGTTCATTTCCCTGGGTGGATGCGTCGGCTGTTCATAGTCGGCAGGACTGGTATCTGTTACTCTATGGAAGCTTTTATAAACAGGCGTTGGCCGAATATGCCTCGATCGGCGGGCGGGTGCCGCTTCCGCCCAGGTATGCGTTTGGGTTCTGGTGGTCGCGTTACTGGAGGTATACGGACAATGAGCTGCGGGATCTGGTGGGCAGGTTCCGGCAGCTTCGGATACCCCTGGATGTGCTGGTGGTAGATATGGACTGGCATAAGGATGGCTGGACCGGCTGGACCTGGGATAGCAGTTGTTTCTCCAATCCGGCGGGGTTTCTGCGATGGACGAAGACCGAGCATTTGAAGACGACCCTGAATCTGCATCCGGCGGATGGAGTAGGGCCCCAGGAGATGCAGTATGAGCGGATGGGCCGGGCCCTCGGTTTTGATACGAAGGAACGGAAAAGTATACCTTATGTCGGGTCCGATAAGAAGTTCATGCAGACCTTGTTCGACACCATCTTGCATCCTTACGAAAAGATGGGTGTCGATTTCTGGTGGCTGGACTGGCAGCAATGGCCGGAAGATCGGCGCGTGGCCGGACTTAGCAACACCTGGTGGCTGAACTATGTGTTTTTTTCCCAGATGGAGCGCAATGGCAAGAGTCGTCCTATGTTGTATCATCGTTGGGGCGGGCTTGGGAACCACCGTTACCAGATCGGCTTTTCCGGGGATGCGATCATTTCGTGGAAGTCGCTGGCCTTTCAGCCATACTTTACCAATACGGCGTCGAATGTGCTTTATGATTATTGGAGCCATGATATCGGCGGCCATGTGGCGGGAGAGGGTTTTAAGGGACTGGATCCTGAGTTGTTTACAAGATGGATGCAATATGGAGCGTTGAGTCCGATCTTCAGGGCGCATTCCAGCAAGAACGCCGTGTTGAATAAAGAGCCCTGGAACTTCTGCGGCGTTTATTTCGATGCCATCAGCAAGGCGATCCGCCTTCGTTATGAGCTGGAGCCTTATATCTATACGATGGCTCGAAAGACATATGATTCCGCGATCGGGCTTTGCAGACCCTTGTACTATGATTATCCTTTGTCGGAGAATGCTTATAGCTTCAGGAACGAATATTTATTTGGGGATGATATGCTGGTAGCGCCGATCGGGGCGCCTTCTGACAGCGGGACCTCGCGGGTGCGCGTATGGCTGCCGGAGGGGAATGACTGGTACGAATGGAATACCGGTACCTTGTTGAAAGGAGGGAGTGTACAGGAGCGGGTGTTTTCGATCGACGAATATCCATTGTATGTAAGGGCTGGCGCGATCGTCCCGATGAATGCGGATACGATCCAGGATCTCGATGGTCAGCCTGCTGCAGTGCATCTGGGCGTTTTTCCCGGCGCGGCAGGTACCGGGAGAATGTATGAGGACGAGGGGAATGACAGGGACTATGCGCATCGGTATAGCGTGACTTCTTTTGATCGCCGCGAGGGTGCAGACGGAAGCGTTCGGGTGCATATATCGCCTGTCGCAGGAGCATTTGCGGGGATGCGGCGGGTGAGGCAGTACGTGGTGACTTTCTATGGAACGGTTATGCCTGCTTCGGTCCGGACATCGGGTGCAGCATTGCGTTACCAGCCCGATGGGGAGGGCGCACGCTGGTATTATGACGGGCGGCAGATGGCGGTACAAGTCTATATTCCTGCGGTGAAGGCAGAGACGGGGTGTGAGGTGGTGTTGCAATTCGGCAGCGGGAGGCGGCCGGATATCAATGGATTGCCGGAGAAGCTGCGACGTCTGTATGAATGGTGCGAGCAGATAAAGCATAAGGATGCGTCGGCTGGATACCCGCGCCGTGTCGGGGTGATGGAAGAATTGGATAGGGCATTGGAATATTACCCGGAGCGGTTTAATCAGCTGGTGGATGATTTTAACCGGGAAGCCGGGAATTTAGACCCGAGGTTGCTTCGCTAGGATGGGTTGGCCATTTGACGATGATTTGCCGCCCGAGGCAGTAAAGAAAATAGACGACAAAGAACCAGATGACATAGGGCATTATCTGGCTGGCGAAGAACCGATAATACTCTTTTGTGTCCTGTTCGGGAAAGAACAGCAGCTGGTGCTTTTTTATCACATTTTTTGGCTGCGCTTCTATCCTGTTTTCAATAGCGGTCATTTTTTCCTGGACCAGGTTCTTGATGGGGCCGGTGTCGACGGCAGGCGGTACGACCTTGATCTGGTCCAGCCGCTGGTCAAAGGAGGATATTCTTTTTTCGAGTAACTCGACTTTTTCTGATAGCTGTTTGGACAGCGTGTTCAGCTTTTTTATGTCTTCGGAGACGTCGTTTAAGACTGGTTCGAGCGTGTTTAAATCCATAAGTTATTGTTTTAAATATGTAAAGAATAGGATATGTCCTGGCGGAGATGCTGTGCCTGTTGCTGTTCCTCCTGTTGCTGTTTTGCTTTTGTTTGCGCGGGAGGAAGGTTTTGTGCGATTTGTTTTTCGATTGTTTTAAAAGGATAGCCAACGTCACAACCCCTTGTCCAGATCCTTTTATCCTGTTTTTCGCAAAATGCGATTCCGGCCTGTTTTTGATGGAGCTGATAGCCCTTTTCCGACATTCTTTTTTCAAACTCGGCAAAACTGTGCGTGTTTTCAAGGGCACTTTTGATGGCTGCTCTTAATTTTTCCTGTCGTTGATTTTGTCTTGGAATCAGCCTTTCTTCGGGAGAAAGATGACGGCGTGAAGCTGGAGTTTGACGAAGGTTGTATTCCTTTTGAAGTTGTTGACTCAGTTTTGCTATTCGAAAGTGAGAAAATTTGTCGTTTACCGTTTTTCCGTCATAACCTACCCGGTTGGCTATAATATGAATATGCTTCTGACTGGCGTCGTGATGCAGGACACAGACATATTGGTGGTTTTCAAAATTGAATTCCTTTGCAATAACCTGCGCTATTTCCATCCACTGACCTCGTTTAAGCCGGTCCTCCGGTGCCTGGCGCATAAAAATATGATAACCGGGTTTTTTCACTCCCCGGCTGAGCTTTTGGACGTCTTCGAATTGCTCGATCAGCTCCGGTATACTGCCATAACAATTGTTGTATACCAGGACTTCTGCCCGGTCTTTATGCTGTAATCCGTCTTGTAAGGACAGCTTCTCTTTTTGTTCTGCACTCAGTTCCTTTTTGTCGCTTAAACAGTATCTGATACTTTTAGCGAAGGATTTTGTCATTGTTATTCTTGCAATCATATAATATAAGATTTGATGTCTTTGGCCAGCTGATGGATGTCCGCCGCCACTTGGATAAGTTTAGCACGCTCGACCGCATTCAGGTCTTCGTCGTTTTGTCTTTTCCTGGCGATCTGATGCAGGTTGCCAGCCACCTGGTTTAGCTCGCCTATCAGGCGCAGCACCTCTCTTGGCAGAGGTCTTTTTGCTCCGTCCGCTTTTCCATTTAATAGTATTTCCCGTAAGTACACTGAAACTTTTGCGCCGGTAACCCCGGCTTTTGCCTGAATAGCCCTTTTTTCTAAAAGGGTACAGGACACAGTAATAGAGTGATAACGCCTCATCATATTGCATCGGTTTGATGCAATATGATGAACGATACTTCGAAGTGTATGAAAGATGCATCTTTCAGGACGAAAAGATGCGTCTTTTCTATTAGTGCTTTGTAAGGGGCAGCATTTCAATATGTTGCTTCAGGCTTTCTGCACTAGCCAATAACACGTCTTCGCCTGTCGCTCTGTAGTATTGGAAGAGCGTTTCGAGGTATTTTATATGTGTCGTCCTGGCATTTTCTGAATGAAGGACGATGGATTTGCGGCTTTGGTAATGCCTGGCCTTATTAAGGATGTTCTTGCGTTGGCAATTGAGTATGATCGAGTAGTAAAGCAGGGTTTGGTGCATGTCGCCGCTAAAGACATTGGGGCGTTGGGCTTCTTTTTTTATGAGTTCGTGCAGGAGGACGGTTGGGATGCTGCCTTTGCCGGGGCTGATAACTGGTTCGTCGGCGAAATTTTCGGGGGACGGTGTTTCCGCGGATGCCGGCGATTTCCCTGTTGCCCGCTCAAATTCAGGCGGCTCGGGCATTGACATCGAAGCGGCCGCCCCAGGCTCAACTGCTGGCGTTTCCAAGGGCGCCGGCGATTCGCTCCCTTTTAGCTCGGGCATCTTCTTCTCGGATACTGCCGGCCCGGACATGGCAGGTTCATTCGTTTGCTGCGGTATTTCTGCAGTCTTGAATGGCAGCCAGCGCGTATGCCCGAACTGGGCTTCTTCTGCTAACTGACTGGCAGCCATATAAAGAAGCCGATTTGTCCTCAGATAGATAGTATAGATCGTAACCCGGAAATAAATAATCGTCCCGACAAACATTCCAATCGCCGCGTACAAGAGGCGGGGGATAGGGAAAAGAAAAGCGCCATAAAAACAGAACAAGGAGGGAAGAAGAAATCCTATCAGCGGCATATAAACGTCCGACCATCTGACCTCGTTGCGTCGCCGGCTAACAGCATATTCCAAAAGATAGGGGGTTATCGTGGCGTTGTGTTTGGTTATTATACGCACCAACTCCAGCTTACTGTTGTTCACGCCGCAGTTGTCGTTAAACATACATTTGCGAAGAAAGGATAGAAGGTTATTTTTCATCTGACTGCGTTTTAATAAATGTACCAAATTCCCGCTTATACCCCAATTCGGCTTTCTTCCCGGGGCAGACCTGCAAAGCAGGTGGATCAAGTAGGGTATCAGCGGTACAGAAATAATCGGAGTATGGTACGAATAATACTTTTCCTATATTATATTTGTCTTGTTTAACCTTATATTAGAAGCCATGAACCACGACAGTCCTGATTTTGACGCGATCATGCCAGCTTTCCGCGAAGGCGATAGAGATGCTTTCCGGGCGGTGTATGAAAAGACTTGTCCTCCGTTGACGAGTTTTGTTGAGACGATCATCAACGACTCAAAAGAAACAGACAACATTGTTTCCGACGTGTATGTTGATTTGTTTCAAGTGTGTAATACAATGGAAACATTTGATTCCACAAAGAAATGGTTGTATGCTCAAGCGGGGAAGTACACGAAAAAATACCTGCTGGCAAAAAAAGAGAATTCAGAAGAGATAGCCCGGGCTCTCGACGACCGGCTGGAGACGGAAAGCGTTAAAATGAATGCGCTTTCTATGGTTTTAGAAGAGTTGTCGAAATTGCCCGGCAATCAGGAGGATATTTTACGAATGTATTTTATCGAAAGGAAAAGTGTAGCAGAGATCGGCGCATTGCTCCGCAACAACGGAAGTCAAAACTGATCCGTCGACGCCCCGTTGTTCAGAACCCTCAGGCTGCAGACCAGGCGCCTTTTTTTCGCACGCCTTGCTCTTCCAACATCTCTCCGATCCGGTTGACGATATAGATAGATGCCTCGATCTCATCCTTTCTGATAGCGATGCTTTCTATGTTGAAACCAAACGGCATATGAAGGTCCGAACAAAATGCAATAAGCTCCGCCGCAATTTCAAGACAGATACCGACTGATCTGTCCAGCATGTTGTCAGCTTTAGTCAGTTCTTCTTTTATGTCGGCCGGAAGGTGTATACCCAACCAGTCCATGAAGCGTAGCGTCTTGACCGATCCGCATGCCGTAAGGGTAAAGATAATGGTCGGGATAGGTACATCGTTTTGTCTGCAGGTGCGGGCTAGATCGGCTGCCATTTGTTTGGCGTATGTTATATTGAATACACACTGAGAAATAAAATAAGATACGCCGTGCCTTGCCTTTTCAAGTACACGCAGGTCCTCGTCTTTTTGCGCAGCATGCCGTTCGGGTATCGTAACAGCTCCTACAACCGAAGCGTGCTTGTTTTTACTCCAGAGCTGATAGGCTTCCGGCAGCGTTGTCTTTACCGCAAAGCCGTTTGCCGGAACGCCGACAAATACAGGATAGAATTGATGTTTATGAAGAGAGTCCAGCCAGCGGGATAATTCTTCTTTCGAAAACTTTCCGGCGGGGCGATAGATGATCATCGGGATCTCCAGATCCTGCAGGTAGTTGCTGGCAAATTCCAGGGGGTCCATTGCCGTTAAAAAAGGAAATGGTCTTTCTGCAGCGGTTCGGGCTGATTCATCCTGCACATCATAGACGATAAGTGCGTCTATATCCAGCGGCATGATCCTCGTGATCGTTTTCTGCGCGATCTCTGCGATTCGCTGGGAGACTGTTCCTGTCTTTGGCGGTGTGATGCCGTACGTTAAAATGCCGGACTGGCCGGATCTGATCTTATTTATAAACATTTATGCTGGTAAATGTATTTGTTTTAGATTTATTTGTATAAAAAGTGCTCGTTTTTAGAATAAAAACCTGCTTGGTTTTAATTTAATAGAAGCTTGTGCTTTTTGAGGGTATAAATAGCCCGGTATGCAGTGAATTGTTCTACCACCGATTTTATTCGTTCTCTCTCTCCAATCCTCTTTTTATTTTAAACGACGGGAAATATCTTGAATTCACCGATTAGTTATAGGCGTAGGGGTATTGTTTTTGGAAAGAAGTGGCGCGGGCATAACATTTGTAATTCAGCTTCTATTAGTAGTTGAATAAAAACTGGTATATGAAAAAGCATCTGTTTAGAATCTTAATTCTCGGCGGTCTTATGATCGCAGCGAATGCATATTCTGCATCCGCTCAAATTTTTGTAAAGGTAAGACCTCATGCTCCCGAAATGCACAAGACAAAGGCTCCTGGTCCAAAGTATGTATGGATCGGAGAAGATTGGACGGTTCGCGGCGGTAAGTATGTACATACCGGCGGACATTGGGCGCTGCCTCCTCGTCCCGGACAGCATTGGGTTGATGGCCATTGGAAACACGATGCTCATCGCGGCGAACAGTGGGTACCCGGACATTGGGGTTAGTATATTAACGCATAAAAAAAGTCCAGCGGTAACGCTGGACTTTTTTTATTACAAAACCCACGCCGTTACGAGAAGAAAGAGCGGCAGGCGGGGCCGGATGATATCCGAAAAGATCTTCCAGGGCTATGAGGCTGTTGATATGGCAATAATTCGTTGTCTTTGACGTTCTTCCATCGTAACAAACCAACCAACCCCAATGAAAACCTTCGTCATTGTACTTGCCCTGATCATAGCCGGTGGCCTCGGCTGGTATATTTATGATTTTTATCATTCCTCCGCTCCAAAGCCCGTAGCGGTCACTACTCTGAAGACGGACACCATGGTCATCGTTAAGGATTCCATCATCAATGCCGGCGCCTACGATTCGATCCCTTCCGGGTACTATCAGGGAATGCTTCCCTGTAAAAACTGTGAAGGTATTCAGCGCACGATCCTGTTTACGGACAAGGAACATTATAGAATGGAAGAGCTGGATTGGGGAAAGAGCACGCCTGCCAGGGCTTCCGAAGGGACCTGGGAAAAGGATAAGGGACATTTCAGGTTGTATCAGAACGATAAGCCGATTGCAGAATACAGGCTTTCGAAAGATAGTCTGATCAATACAGAAAGCAATGGCGTCAGGATCCCTGATTCATTGTCGCATCAATATGCGCTGTTCCGTAAGAACATCGGACCAGAGAACGCCTCCTGGAAGAAACGCAGGTCTGAAGGCGTCGAGATCCTTGGCAATGGCGGTGAACCCTATTGGAGCGTAGAGATCGACAAGGATAAATATATACTTTTTAAAGCGCCTGCTATAGCGCGTCCTGTTATCGTGCCGATAGAAAAAACCGTGCTGACAAAAGACAGCCTGGTCTATGCGATCAACACCGATGGCGGTAATTTGCTGAAGGTCTCGATAGCGCCCGGATTTTGTACCGATGGTCTTACCGATCATATTTACGAGTATCGGATGAATGTTGTCTATAAAGGCCAGACCTATAAAGGTTGCGCGGTATTGCTGGATAATGAGGTGATTGGAGGGAGTAGTAAGAAATAATAACAGCCTTTTCATAGTATCAGCCCATAATCTTCATCTGTTTTGAATGAGGACATTGTTGCCGGCAACCCACTACGGCAGCATATTCTTCCCATAATTGTTGAACAACCGGATTCTGGTGCGTCGCTTGAATGGCTTCAGCAGAAATCCATTCGAATACTTCGACAATAGTTCCGTCGGCGGCTTCACAAATTAGGGCAGGTCGTTCCGTTACCAGCCCTTCTGCCAATAGCCGGGGGACATGTGTTTTTGTGAGGGCCTTTAATGCTTCTGCTTGCCCTTTTTGGGGTTTATAGGCGACGATTACAATCCTGCTCAGCTCCCGGTCTTTAGGGGCGGAGGAATACAGAGCGCTGATGTCTGCTGCGGGGTTGTTGATTGAGGAGGGGCTGAAGGATGAGGGCGGGAATTATTATTATAGCGGGAGAAGCGTGAGGGATAGATGTGCAATTTTTTTTGAATTTATTTTTACAGATTTCACTAAATTTGTCTTATTCCGATCTGTTCAAATTTTCGAATCAACGGGCAATTCAGAAAAAATGAATATATCGGAAGTCAGCAGCAGCCTGGAAAATATTCCCCTGCCGCCAGATCAGAAGAAAGCGATTTTGCAGCTAATCGATGCGAAAATTAATAACGATATGAAAGAAGTAATTGCAAAGCTGAACGAGATGGAAGGTAAGTTGGAAGTCAAAATGCAAGCGATTAATGACAGGCTGAGCAATGAGATCAAGATCGTTTATTGGGTGATCGGCATTGCTATGACGGTCATCATGTTTGTCGTAGCCAGAAAATAGCCATTTGCTTTCCCTGAATAAAAGAGAAAAAACCACCGGATAAGGTGGTTTTTTTAATGTGATGCCTGACTTGCCGAAAG
This sequence comes from Chitinophagales bacterium, assembly GCA_015654595.1. Lineage (GTDB taxonomy): Bacteria > Bacteroidota > Bacteroidia > Chitinophagales > Chitinophagaceae > Puia. Next base: position 43,012 of record JAATGQ010000005.1, read on the forward strand.
TTACAAATTAAACTCATTCACTGCGCAGCGTCTTGATCGGATTAGCCAACGCGGCGCCCAACGCCCGAGAGCCAACGGTAGCAAGCGTAATCAATGCCATCATGCCGCCGGCAAAGAAAAATATCCAAACCTGGACAGGCGCACGGTAAGCAAAATCCTGCAACCAAACATGCATTGTCCGGCAGATGGCTGGGGTGGATATGATTCACGGCGGCGATCGCCCTGATGGCTTTCCCGATATCATTTTCGGAACATTCTTTCTTTTTCTTATCGTCGGACTTATTTATGCAACCCTGCATATATTAATGATAAGTTGTCCCTCACTTTGTCTTTAATTGGTGCATATAGTCCGAAGGGCTGACACCGAACTGTTTCATGAAATCCCTGCTAAAATTGGCGTGTATGCTGTAACCCGCCATTTCAGCGACCTCGTATATTTTGTATTGACCGGTGGCCAGCCATTGTGCAGCTTTCTTTAGCCGGGTAATATTGATCAGCTCGTTAGGCGTAAGGTCTGAAAGCGCTTTTATTTTTCTGTATAGGGTAGGCTTGCTCATATTTAGCCTCTTTGCCATATGCTCTACGCTCAATTCCCCGTTGGACATGTTCTGGTCGATATAGTCGGTAAGCTGTAGGAGAAACATCTCGTCCCATTTGGTATAGGCGATCGTCTTTATATGAACAAGGGGAGTGCTCGCAAAATATTGCTTGATTTTATTTCTGTTGGTCAGCAGGCTGCCTATCTGAGCCTGCAGATGGACCAGAGAAAAGGGCTTTTCAATATAGGCGTCCGCCCCTTTTTCCAGTCCCTCCACCTTTGCCTGCAGGGTGTTCTTTGCCGTAAGAAGAATAACAGGAATGTGGCTGTACTCGAAATTCGATTTGATCGCCTCGCATAATGCAAAACCATCCATTACAGGCATCATTACATCGCTGATCACCAGCTGTATGACTTCCTTCTTCAGCTTTTCCAGGGCCTCTGATCCATTGTACGCCCTTATCAGGTGATAGCTCCTGCCAAGCTCTCCTTCTATAAACTCCAGTATTTCAGGATTGTCTTCCACCAGCAGGATAGCAGACCCCGATTTTACGCTGTCTTCCGGGGCATTGGAAATTTCGTCAGTTGATTCTTCAAGAGCATTTTCTGATTCCTGGAAAAGCTGAAATTCATTCTCCTGGTGAAAAGGCAGCGACAGATAAAAAGCATTCCGGCCCTCTTCAGCCGTGGCCGTCAGGGATCCTTTGTGCAACTCCGTCAGCGAACGGGCCAAAGCCAGACCAATGCCAGTGCCTTCCTGCTTTTCTGTTTCTTTTAACCGGAAAAAAGGTTCGAAGATCTTTTCTCTTTTTTCTTCCGGGATAAGAAAGCCATCGTTGACGACCTTGAGCGAAAAGCTTTCATCGACGCTGCTGAAAGGCGGAGTAGAAAGAGTAACGGTTGTTTCCGCATATTTTATAGCGTTGCTCAAAACATTGCTCAGGATCTTTTTGAAGGCCTCCACATCCACATACGCCTGGAAAGGCATCCTCGGCAGCTCGATATGATATTGCAGATTTTTTTGTTCGGCGAAAGGTTTGAAACCGGCACAGATCTCCTTTACCAGGTCGGGGATATCGGCCTTTACAAAAGTCAGGCTGAACCCGCTGTTTTCCGTCTTCCGGAAGTCAAGCAATTGATTGGTGAGAGCGATCAGCCGATTCGTGTTTTTTTCCATAATTTGAAGATTATGCCTTATTTCGGGATCCAGCCGGGGACCGGCCAGTGATTTTTCCAACGGCAGTTTGATCAGGGTCAGAGGCGTTCTTATTTCATGGGCGATGCTGGTAAAGAATTCGATCTTGGCATGATAGATCTCTTTTTCTTTTTCATTTTCAAACTGGTCGAACCTTCTGCGGTTTTTCTCCTCGATACGCCGGTGATAAAAAAGGATCGCTCCAAAGATCATCAATGTCAATAGTATTCCATAGGCTATGTAAGCGTAGATCGTCCGCCAGAACGGAGGAGATATCTTTATGACGAGCGTAGCCGGTTTCCCATTCCACGCATCGCCGCCATTTGACGCCCGGACCTGGAAAGTATAGGTCCCTGGCGACAATTCGGTAAAATATACCTTCCGGTTACTCTTCAGGTAAGTCCAATCCTTACTTAGATTGTCCATTCGATAGCTGTATTCCGTCATTTCCGGGGCGGTAAAGCTAAGAGCGGCGAAATCGATGCTGAAAGTGGACTGATCATGCGGTAATACGATCTTATCGGTGAAGATCACCGATTGCTGAAGCAGCGCCCCCCTTTGGTGGACCGCAAGCTCCTTATCGTATACCTGGAACCCGGTAACATACACCTGGGGAACATAGGTATTCTTCCTGAATGTACCGGGGTCGAAGCTTATCATGCCCTTTACGCTGCCGAAATACATTTTACTGCTTTCATCTTTGAAAGCGGAGTTGTAGTTGAACTGGTCGCTCAATAAGCCGTTGGCTTTTGTATAGGTCTGCATTTCGCCAGAATCTTCATTCAGGCATACGAGCCCGTTGGATGTGCTGATCCAGATGTTATGCCTGTCTTCAAGGATTCTGTAGGTTACATTGCTCGGTAAGCCCTTTTGAGTGTTGAAGGTGGTAAAGATCTTCCTATCCCGGTCAAGCCGGCTGACCCCGCCTTCGGTGGAAAACCACATCCTTTGACGACTGTCTTCAAAGATGCCGTTTACCCTGTTGTTACAAAGGGTATTGTTACTTTGAGGATCGAACCGGAGGTTGGCCCTGGCGCCGGTTGCCGGATCATAATAATAGACGCCATCCCGGAAAGTGCCCACCCAGATGATGTCCTTGTCGTCACAGTAGATGCACGTGACAAAGTCATAGCCCGGAACGTAGGACTCCACCGTAAATTCGTCTTTCTCTTTATTATATCGGTATAGTCCTGCCCCCGTTCCTACAAGTATATCATCCTGCCGCGTCCGCGCCAGCGAATAGATAAAATTATTTTTGAGTGCGTGAGGATGCGTGGTAGTGGAATAATGCCTTTGAACCTTGCCCGTCCGTATATCCAGCACATCCAGCCCGTGTTCGAAGGAACCTACCCACAGCTTATTTCCCACAGCAAGCAGACCGTGAATGTTGTTATAGGAAATATCCGTCTTGCGGCCCCCGGGCAGGTAATGTGTAAAGGTATCGGTGCCCGCCTTGATCTCGTTGAGACCTGCATCTTCAGTCCCGATCCAGAGATTACCCAGCCGGTCCTTGCAGATCTCCCTGACCGCATTCCCGCTGATGGAGTTGGCCCCCGTCTTTGGAAAGTATTTTTCGAACGAGTTGTATTGCCGGGGAAAATAATTCACCCCCCCAAAATAGGTGCCCGCCCATATACCTCCTTCCCTGTCGCCGCAGAGCGTATACACGGCATTGTCCGTGATGGAATAAGGATCATTGTATTGCTTGCGGAGATGACTCACCTCCATTGTTTTTGCATTATAGATGAACAGACCGGATTCTGTTGCGATCCACCATTCGTCATTTGATTTGGGGAGTATATCCCTGACAAAAATTTCGGAATGGTCTTCATTGAAGATGGGGACATCTCTCGCAGCACAGGTACGGGTATCAAACATCTTTACCCCCCGGTTGGTCGTACCCACCAGTAACATATGATTGCCCGCATCACAGATCTTTTCGATGGATTCCCCATTGATAGGAGCGTCGGATGGCCTTTGATATACCGTGTAAGCTGTAAAACTATCGTGGACAGGATCATATCGCTCGAGATAGCCATAAAAGGAAGACACCCAAAGAGCGCCATCAGGACTTATACAAAGCGCCGTTGCCAGGAAGTACCTGTCCGGATCATAAGGATGAAGTCTCCCCGTACCCGGCGTATACCTGTACAGTGTAAGTCCTGCAAGAAACCACACATCGCCCTGTTTGTCCGTCCGGACATCCCTGATCTCCTGGGCTCCGGTATTTTTTACCAGGGTAAAGCTTTCCGTGACAGGACTATATTCGAACAACCCTCGGTCGGTGCCGACCCATATGACGCCATCTCTCCCCTGGCTCAGGCTTTTTATAAAATTGCTGCCCAGGCTACCCGTATCATTGTATTTAGCCCTGAATACCTTAAAAGCATAGCCGTCGAAGCGATTTAGGCCATCCTTGGTTCCGAACCAAAGGAAACCCTGCGTATCCTGCATGCTGCAGATCACTGCATTGTTGGATAGCCCGTTTTCCACCTGGTAGTGACGGAAATAATAGGACTGCCCCAGGCCAGCCGAAAGGGAAAATATACAGGCTATGAATATGGCTACTTCTCGCAAAACAATCGCATTGTTTACAGGGACATGCCCTGCCGGACAATATTACAAAATATATATAAGGAGAGGCTGCCGGTGAAAGGAAAATGAAACGTTTTGAGTTTTTATTGAAAGCCGTTGATAAGCCGTCTCTCAACAGGATGCATTTACTTTACCACGTTAAAAAAACTGCTATTATGAAATCGCGATTGCTTTATTCAGCCATTTTTTTGGCGGCTATATTCTTCTCTACAGCCGCTTTCGCCCAGGAATTGATCAGGGGCAGCGTCCACAGCCCTACGGGGGCCCCCCTTACCGGCATCACCATCAATATCAAGGGGACCAACCGGTCTGTTGTATCCGATACCTCGGGAAAGTTCAGCATCAGGGGAAAGGCCGGAGATGTACTGCTATTCAGCTCTATTGGCTATGCAGACAAAGCTATGACCTATACCGGCAGCGATCCGGACGTCACGCTGACGCCCTCTGCCAGTAACCTCAACGACGTGGTCGTCATCGGATACCAGGCCGTTAAGAGAAAAGACCTGACCGGAGCGGTATCCGTAGTGGATGCCAATGCCGCGAGCAAGATCACGGCAACCTCCGTAGGGGAGTCCTTACAGGGACTTGCCTCAGGCGTGAACGTTCGCAGTGGCGGACAGGCCGGATCGGAACCGATCGTCGAGATCCGGGGCAACGGAAGCCTCCTGAATAATTCCCCCATGTACGTGATCGATGGCCTGCCCATGACGACGGCCAACCGCGACCTGAATCCCGGTGACATAGAATCCATCCAGATCCTGAAAGACGCTTCTGCCGCCAGCATCTATGGATCCCGCGCCTCCAACGGCGTTGTTATCATTACGACAAAAAAAGGCAAAGACGGCCCCATGAGAGTAGATTTCTCCATGAAAATGGGTCAACAGGATATCCATAAAAGATGGCGCCTGGCAGGCGGACCCGAATGGGTTGCCTTGAATAAAGAAGCCTATGACAACTCCAATACGCCCTATATGGAAGGCGTGGCAAACTACGGAACAGCCGGTGATAACGCCAATACGGACTGGCAGTCAGCCGTGATGAAGAAAGGAATGACCCAGGATTATGATGCCAGCTTTTCCGGTGGAAACAAGAACAGCAGCTACTTCGTGTCCGCCGACTATTTCGGCAATAGCGGCACGATCATCGGTACCAGCTTTCACAGGACGACCTTTCGCGTGAACACCGAAGGAAAACGGGGAATCTTCAGGATCGGTGAAAATATGATCATCTCCAACAGCTACCAGGATTATATGACGGGCAACCCCTTCGTGGACATGCTGGAAATGCTGCCCATCATGCCCGTACGGGACTCTACCCAGGTGGGCGGCTTTTCATCGGGTAACCAGAATTTCTTTACGACAGCAGAAAATCCCGTAGCCGTCAATACCTTTCTAAACGAAGGAAACAGCAATTTACGGATCAAGGGAAATGCCTTTGCCGAATTGAAATTCCTGCCCTGGCTGAGCTATAAGTTTAACCTCGGTCTCGAAACCAACTTTGATCATTATAAAGCATTCCGCCTTCCCGGCAGAATCTCTAAAGATGTGACCTGGCCCGACGCCATTTTATCCGAGAGCCGCGACCAGGCATTGGATATCATCACAGAACATACTGTAAACTTCAATACGACCTTCGGACGAAACACCATCGATGGGGTAGGGGGATTCAACTTCGAAACCGATAATTTCAACAACGTCTACACCAATGGTGTAGGCTTCAACCAGACCGCCAATGGAGGCTACCTCGAGGTCCTCGACCAGGCATCAACCATCACCAATTCATCCGGGAATATCCAAAAATGGGCCGCACAGTCCTTCTTTGGCCGGTTGAATTACAACTACGACAGCCGCTACCTGCTATCCGGCACCATCCGGCATGAAACGGATTCACGATTCGGGACCGGCTATAAGGACGCCACTTTCCCTTCTATTTCCGGTGCATGGCGTATTAATAATGAACGGTTCTTTCATTCCGATTTCATCAGCGACCTCAAGCTGAGAGCTTCTTATGGAAGCATGGGCAACGTAACCATCGGTCCATGGCAGTACCTGGGTACGGCAACATCCACCATCCGCTACCAATTCGACGCCTCCACTCCGGTAGTAGGCGCTACTCAGACATCCGTAGTGAACCCTAACCTTCGCTGGGAAACCAATAAGACAACAGATGTCGGTACCGATGTCTCCTTATTGCATAATGCCATACAGGTGACTGTAGATTATTATAACCGTCACAGCTACAATGTACTGACGACCAACAACCCCATCCCTGCCTATATCAGCGGCAACAGCAACCCTCCCTATCCCGCCGTCAATGCCGCCAGCCTGAGTAACTATGGACTGGAAGCCAGCGTTACCTACAAGGATAATAACCATGCCTTCCGATATGACGTGACCGCCAACTTTACAGCCAACAGGAATAAGCTGCTAGCCCTTGGCGCCTCGAATACTAATTATGTACAGGATGTACAGACACGCTCGCAGATCGGCGGACCGCTGGGACAATTCTTTCTGTACAAATCGAAAGGTATTTTCCAGAACCAGGCTGAAGTCAACAGCTATGTCGGTAAGAACGGCCATCCCATCCAGCCTACCGCCCAGCCTGGGGATGTAAAATACGCCGATATCGATGGAGACGGCCAGATCACGGCAGGAGACCTCACGTTTGCCGGAAGCCCCTGGCCCACCTGGCAGACAGGGCTCGTCATCAACGCAGGGTACAAGAATTTCTCGTTTAACATGATCTGGTTCGCCTCTTTTGGCAATAAGCTTTTCAATGGCCCCAGATCCATCCTGGATAATTTTCTGGATAATTCGGGCTATCGCAGCGGGATCAAACCCTGGACCCCTGAAAATCACAGCACCACAACTCCCCGTGCTTATTTTGGATCGGGCAGCCTGGATGCCGCGCTCGACGTAAGCGGCCTGAGCGACCGCTGGCTGGAAAATGGCTCTTATGCCCGTTGCCGGAATATTGAATTGGCATATGACCTTCCGGCAGCTTTGCTCAAAAGAGCAGGGCTTCTCAAACTGCGCTTTTATGTCAGCGGTCAGAACCTGTTCACCATTACCAAATACACCGGTCTGGATCCAGAGATCAACAATGGAGATATTTTCGCCCGTGGGGTAGACAACGGTTCCTACCCGGTATCCAGAACAATTTCTTTCGGTATCCAATGCGGATTATAAACATCAAAACGATCACAGCCATGAAAAATAAAATATTGCTCGTTGTACTATGTCTTGGGATGGCCTCTTCCTTTTGGGGATGCTCCAAGAAGCTTTCGATAGAAAACCCCAATACAGAGACCATCGATCAGTTCTGGACCAACGCCACCGATGCCAACGAGGGAGTCGTGGCCGCCTATGCCGTTTTTGTCAAGCCGGGATATAACTGGTGGTTTCCCATTCTGTACAATCTGTGCTCCGACGAAGGCTGGTCGGAAAGCGGCTTTACAGCTCTCGCCAATACCATGCAATTCATTTACCCCGACTATAATTTTTTGGCAGGAAGCATACGCGGCCAGATCGACGACGTATGGGGTACAGCTTATACCGGTATTTACCGCTGCAACCAGATTATCACCTACGTGCCGCCAATAAAAATGGATACAGTTCTGCGGAACCAGTATATCGGAGAAGCCAAATTCCTGAGAGCCTATTTTTACTTCAACCTGATCAACTTTTTTGGGAACGTTCCGCTCGTGCTCGAACCCAACAACTCCCAGCTGCTGAAAGTCAACTCCACCGAACAGGCCGACTGGCAGCAATGCCTGGCCGATCTTAAGGACGCCGAGACAATGCTGCCGCTTTCCTATTCAGCCGCAGGAGATATCGGCCGGGTCACACAAGGCGCTGCTCATGCACTGCGCGCAGAGATATACCTGCAGTTAAGGGATTACGCAAGCGCACAAAACGAGTTGCAATGGATCGTAGAAGGACCGGGCGCCACGCTCTATAGCCTGATGCCTGATTATATGGACAATTTTACACACCTGGCGGAAAATAACAAAGAGTCCATCTTCGAGATCCAATATTCCAATGTCATTCCCGGAGGCGACACTCAGGGAGATAATGTGACCAATGAAAGCCTCGGTAGCGCCAGGGCTGACTTCATCGGCCCCCAGGGAGTGTCGGGCTGCTTCTCCGATGCCAGGGCACGCAGATGGATGATCAATGAATTTCTCGCCGAAAAAACAGCGGACGGACGTCGGGATCCCCGCCTGGCCGTAACTCTTTTATACGATTCCACAGATGAAAGAGGCCCCGGTTTTACCAACGTATACGGGCAGACGTGGACAGCCTTTTATGGAGCAGGATCCGTATTTCCCAATAACCCCGATTATTGCTGGTTCCACAAGTATTTGAATGATTACTGGCGCAACGACGAAGATATCTTCAATTCGCCCATCAATTCGAGAGTCTTCCGGCTGGGCGATATGCTTTTACTCTACGCAGAATGCCTGAATGCCGGCGGCAATACCTCACAGGCGTATCAGTATGTGGACCGGGTCAGACAAAGATCGGGCCTCGCCCCTTTGTCAACCGTAAAGCCAGGTCTTACACAGGATCAATTCTTCCAGCAGCTGAAACATGAACGTATCACCGAAATGTGCGGAGAAATGACCCGCTGGCTCGACCTGAAACGTTGGGGCGACCTGGACCGGCAAAGTGGGGTGGATTCCATTGCCGCCCGCGACCCTGACTTTAAGAATTTCGTCGTCGGCAAGAACAGGGTATTTCCTATTCCTCAAAAAGAAATAGATCTCAACCCTTCTATACAACAAAACCCAGGCTGGTAAGCCTTCAAATCAAAATCTATGGATATCCGGATATTATTATTGATGATATGGGCCCTTTCCGCCTGCAATAAGAAGTCTTCGCCCAGTCCGCCGCCGCCTGTCCTACCCATCGCATCCAAAACGCCCATCAGCGGAGCAAGGATCGCCTGGGACTATACGACCATTCGGAAAATAGCTCCCGTATCGACTCCCGCTGCGGGATATGCCCGGATGATCTCTCTGAAAGATCACTCCCTGATGGTCATCTATGGGGCCTCCAACGGAAATGTCGAGGTACGGAAAAGCACCGACGGCGGCCTCAGCTGGACACCGCCGGTGGTCGTTGCAGCTGCAGAAGGTTCTATCTCAATGGCTACACCGGATATCCTCCAGTTGCAAAACGGAGACCTGCTCGCCTGTTATAATCCACGGCCCCCATCCAGTAATACCGACCCGGCAAGCCGGTTTGCCATCAGGACCGCCAAAAGCTATGATGGCGGACAGACCTGGACAGATCAACGGGTCGTATACCAGGCCAGCTACCTTTTCCAGGACGGCTGCTGGGAGCCTTCGGCCCTGCAGCTGCCATCCGGGGAGATACAGTTATTCTTTTCTAACGAAGGTGTATATACGACGACGAATGAACAGAATATCTCCCTTTTCCGCTCATCCGATAACGGCCTGACATGGACATCAGCCCCGCAGATCGTCAGCTTCAGAGCCGGGTACAGGGATGGTATGCCCGTGCCCGTGCTGCTTAATGGGGGACAGGAGATAGCCTTTTCCATAGAGGACAACGGCAACGTCAATTTCAAACCTTATATCATCCGCTCCCCACTGACGGATGCATGGGATGGAATAGTGGATGGCAATAGTCCCAACCGCAACCCCGCGCTGAAAGACAGCCTGGCTGCCGCCACCTATGCCGGGGCTCCATTCCTGCGCGTACTCCCGGATGGAGAAACCCTCCTTTCTTACCAGTCTACCGAAGGAAGGACCGGCGATAACAATCTCGATGTAGCCCGGATGATAACCGTCATCGGCGGCCCGGATGCACGGAATTTTGACCGGGCTACGGCTCCTTTTGC
>JAATGQ010000238.1 GCA_015654595.1 Chitinophagales bacterium
CGTCCTTACCAGGCATAGAAATGTCCAGTATGACCAGGTCGTAAACCTCTTTTGACAAAAGATCCAGCAATTCCTGTCCATTCCTGGCTTCGGCCTTGATACCAAGATCGGGGGTCTCGTCCAAAATGAGTTGAAGACCGGTACGTACTACCGCATGGTCATCGGCGATTATTATTTTTCTGCATGCATCTTCCATACGTTATGGAGTGGGACCGTAAAATTACCTCGGGTCGGGCGTTCCACGCATGTCCGCTGGTTATGTAATTATTAACTCCTACACAAAGCCTCGGCAAAGGCAAAAATAAACACCTAGTTATCAGACCATTGCAAAACATAGTCAAAATGACTATGCCATCGAAGCTGTTATGACTATTTGCAGCGGAGATGAGTCAAAATAATTTCGCGCCATCTTAAACAACGGACATGCAAAGACTGCTGATTGTTTTTCTTCTTCCCCTATTCTCTTTTCTGAATGGCTTTGCCGGCGGCATTCACGGCAAGGTCTCCGATGCCCGCACAGGCGAGGCGCTGGTCGGCGTAACGGTCGAGATAAAAGAACTGCACCGCACAGTAATGACTGGACTGGACGGGTCATTCACGCTAAAGAATGTCCCCCAGGGCTCTTATCAAATAACCGTAAAAGGCTTGTCGTATGAGGTTTCCGAGCAGACAGCCTCGGTCAGTGTCGACAGCGTAACGGAATTGAGCATTTCGCTCAAACCCAACCATACTAATCTGCAGGAAGCGACGGTCGTTGTAGGACGTACGTCCGGCGCAACAGATGCCGGCGCCCGCCGCCTGGAAAAAATATCGGACAATGTGATGAATGTATTGTCGACACATCAGCTTCAACTGGCGCCGGATCTTACAGTGGCCAGCGTACTCCGCCGGGTATCCGGTGTAACCGTTGACAGAGGCGAGAACGGCGAGGGACGTTACCCCGTTATCCGCGGCATGGACAAGCGGTATAACTATACGCTGATCAATGGCATCAAGATCCCCAGCCCTGACGACAAGAACCGCTATGTTCCGATGGACATGTTCCCCTCGGAAATGCTGCAACGGCTTGAAGTGATCAAGTCGCTGACACCCGATATGGAAGGCGACGCTATCGGCGGCGTGATGAACCTGGTCATGAAAGACCCTCCCTCGCACCTGATCGTCAACGCCAACCTCGCAGGCGGCTATGCCCAGCCGATCTTCAACCAGTCTTTTACAACATTCCCGCATGGCGCCGTAAATGCCAGCGCTCCCAACGAGATACATACAGACGAAAACTATAAGCCGGCGTATACGGAGTTTACGACAAAAAACCTGTCGTTCAGCCATAAGAGTTTTGCTCCCGACGGCCAGGCAGGTCTGACGATCGGCAATCGCTATCTGAACAACCGACTGGGCGTGATCCTCAGTGGTACGCTGCAAAGTACGAACCGGATCACGCATGACCAGTTCTTTGACCTGAGCCCTCAACCCGACCCCGTCCTGCAATCTCCCGCGATGACAGACGAAGAATTCCGTACCTACAACACACATGAGGACCGGTACGCGCTGCACGCCAAACTGGACTATCGGCTTGGTGAGCGCAGCCGGATCAGCCTCTATTCGGTCTATATCCGGCAGAACGAATACCAGACCCGCATGATCACCGACACCGGCACAGGTTCTCCTGCTGGAAACAATGTCAATAGCAAGAACGTAGACTATATCTCCCGCTCGCGCACAGACCTGCAAACGATCTACAATGCTACTTTGCAGGGACAGCATGCGATCGGCAGCCACCTGAGCGTAGACTGGTCCGCCGTCTATTCTCATGCCGGGCAAAAAATGCCGGACAGAGCTACGCTGACGCTCTATCAGGCCTATATCGACACGACCGGCTCCTACCAGCCTTATGGATCGACATCGCCCGTAACCAGCGGCATGGAACGTCTCTGGCAGCACAACTCCGACCGGGATGTTGCGGGTTACCTCAACCTGCACTATACGATCCCCGGCGACGATCATACCTGGGAGATTGCCGCAGGCGGTATGGCCCGGCATAAAAATCGGAACAACTACTACATCGACTATAAATTTTCACCGCTGTCTTCAGGCGTTCCCTTTACTACGCTGGAAAACACATCCTTTCTGCTGAGCACCTATTCCGTAGACAACCCCAATACCTACACCGCGAAGGAAGACATCGAGGCCGGCTACGCCTCTCTTCGGTGGAAAAAAGGCCGCTGGAATATCCTGGCAGGCGTTCGTTTCGAGCACACGCACCAGAGCTACGATCAGACAAAACTGAATCCCTTCCTGGACAGCACAAAGACCGGCGACCAGTCTTATCCCGACGTGCTCCCGAGCATGCAGATCAAATATCAGCTGACCCCAATCTCGGCCCTGCACCTGGCCTACTTCAGCAGCATCAGCCGTCCCAGCTTCTTCGAGATCGTGCCTTACGACTTCCCGGGAGAATATTACTCGGAAATTGGAAACGATACGCTGAAACGCGCCAGGGCTCAAAACGTCGATCTTCGGTATGAATTATTCCCCGGACTGGCTGATCAGTTATTGATCGGCGCCTTCTACAAGCGCATCGAAGACCCCATCGAATACGTCTACGAACGCCCTGCCACTTCTGAGAGTTCCATCGCACCATCCAATGTCGGTACAGCGACCAACATCGGCGGCGAGCTGGTCTACACGCACTATTGGAACAAATTTGGCGTGTCGGCCAACTACACCTATACACACAGCAATATTCCGACAGTCTATAAATATTACTATCGGATAACGGATGCCAGCGGAAACGTCACCTCTACTTCGAAAAACATCAATAAGAGCCGTCCATTACAAGGACAGGCCGAGCACATCGGCAACCTCTCGCTCCTGTACAAAGATCCCAAGAAAGGTATTGACCTGCAGCTGGCAACGATCTATACGGGTAAGCATATCGTCTACCTGTCTCAATATGCCACCCCAACCAACAGCTTTGACTTCTGGCAGCGCGGAACAACCGTACTCGATCTTTCCGGCGAGAAGACCATCGGCAAACACTTCTCGATCTATGTTAAGCTCAACAACCTGTTGAACACCGCGGACATTATCGAAATGTATTTCCCGCCCACCGACAACATTAAAACACAATTCCCAGACGCCGCACATCGCAGCGACCGGACTCTGGTAGAAAAGAAAAAATTCGGACAAACTTATCTGGCGGGCATCCGCTATCACCTTTAAAAAAACAAGCGTTATGATTCAAGTAAGAAAGATGACGATGGCCGTCGCAGTAATAGCATTGCTGGGCCTCGCATCCTGTTCAAAATCCAACAAGAACAACAACACAACAGGGACACAAACCACTACAGGAAGTTATATCGATAACTCCCAGCCTCTGACCGGCTATGTCAGCGGAACAATGAAAGCCGGCGAAACTTATACCCTGGGTGGAGACATCATCGTCCCTGCAGGTGACACACTGCTGATGCAAAGCGGCGTAACGCTCAAGATCGGCGGCAAGTATGACATCACCGTGAAGGGAAGCTTTATCTCTCTCGGAACACAGTCCGCTCCCAACTACATCACGCCTGGTACGACTCACCAGGATAACGCTTTCAGCTCTATCGCTGCAGCACTGACCAGCGATCCTGCCTTCTCGGGCGAATGGATGGGTATCAACTGCGATACGACTTGTAAGCTTTTTGTTATGAAATGGACGCACCTGGAATTCGGCGGCGCTACCTTTAGCTCTGCTCCCGTCGCCGGCACAAGCGCAGGTACAGCTTCCTGGTTGATCCTATTCCAGAACATCAACGGCGTCTTCGATCTGGAAGACAGCTGGATCTATGGTTCTGCCGATGACGCAGTTCGTGTTACCTATGGCGACATCAACATCATGCGCAATACCTTCGAAAAGAACGGCAGCAATACAGGCGAATCCGTCAATATCAAGAGCGGGACCGTTGGAGACATCGCTTACAACGTATTTATCGGTTCTGCAACCAATGGCACAAAGCTCTCCAACGCCGGCGCAACAGCTGTTGAGGCAAACGTTCACGTCTACAACAACACGTACGTAGATTGCGGATATCGTCAGTCTTCGACTTCCGGCCACGGCGGCTCCATCAACCTGGAAAAAGAAGGCGAAGCATATATCTACAATAACCTGATCGTCAACTGTAAGGTTGGTATGCGTATCGTCAACACGGCTGATACAAGCAATGCACACTATGGCAATACTTCTTTCTATGGTGACAGCGCTTCCGTAACAGGCGAGTTCTATTCTGTCGGCGACGTTACACATCCGCAAACAACGGATCTTCCTTTGCCTTCTTCTTACCTTCCTCAGAACTATGTACTGGGAGCTTCTTATGACGGCACTGTAGTTATTGGCGCTAACAATCCTGAATTTACGGGCTTCGCATTGCCCAACACCAACTTCAGAAACGTCAACAACGCAGCTGGCTTTAACTTCCACCTGAGCTCCAACTCACCTGCGATCGGAAAGGGTTATACTTCTTTCTCTCCGCTGGCCAAGGTTGCAGTTAACGCAAGCTACGGCGCTACTGAGATCACACAACCCGGTTCCGATATCGGCGCTTACCAAAGCAACGGAACGGGCAACAAACACTAGTCGAAAGTATTATTTCTTCAAAGGGCCGGCCATACGGCCGGCCCTTCTTTGTATGAATCATGAATAGAGTTATCATTTCTTTGCTGGCATTGTCGGCGATAGCTTTTGCAGCACCCGCACAGGGGCCAGCCGCTTATGCCCGTCCACTGGGAACAAAGACGCTTTATACGCCCGGTGCGGACACAGATGCGCCGATACCGGACGGCTATACGGCCTTTTTTATCAATTATGTCGGAAGACATGGCGCAAGACATGCAACGGGGACGAATGAGTTTTCGAGGCTCGACCAATTCCTGCACGAAGCGGAGACTGCCGGCATGCTCCTGCCCGAAGGCAAACGACTGGCAAAGATGGTACACATCATCTATGAAGTAGAAAAGAATTACCCTTCCGGCACACTTACCGAAGTAGGGGAGGCGGAACAATACCGCATCGGGAAAGACATGGGAGATCGCTATCCGGATGTTGTCCGGCAACCGGATAACTGTCTCCAGATCATGAGTACACCCGAGATAAGGACGGTACAGAGCGCTGAATATTTTCTGAAAGGGCTTGCTTCTCCCTCTACCTGTGTCGAGCATACGCCCGACGATAGTGTCCGGCTCCGCTTCTTTTCGCTTTCCCCCACCTACAAGAGCTTTGAGAAAAAAGGAGCCTGGAGGCTGGCACAGACCAAACTGGAGACCGCAGACTCTTATCATACCGCCGGCTTATCCCTTTTGCATCGCCTGTTCGACAGCTCCTTGACGGCCAAACTGGAAGCAGGCGCTTTTGAAACCTTCCCGACACCGAATGCCGTTATGACGGCAATCTATGCCGCGGCCGTAACGGCTCCCGGGCTCCGTGCAGAGCTGATCAAAGCCGGGCATAAACCGGAAGATGCAGACGTCTTTTCCATTCTGTCGGTAAAAGAAGCCACGGAGCTTGCTTTTGTCGATGGAGCAAAGGATTACTTTGTCAAAGGCCCCGGACTTGACGCAGCAGGTATACAGGTCAGGGTGGCGGCTCCGCTGCTCGCCGATTTTATCCAGAGTACGGATCAGTGGCTGGCCTCGGGGAAAAGCGGGGCGGATCTGAGGTTTGCACATGCGGAAACCATTGCGCCATTTGCCGCCCTGATGGGTTGCGAAGGCTCAGCAATTTCCGTTGCCGATCCCGCTCACTACGACCAGGTATGGAACTGTGCGCAGGTGATGGGATACAGCGCGAACATCCAATGGATCTTTTACCGTCCCAGGGATGGCAAAGGCGACTACCTGCTCAAAGTACTTTACAATGAGCATGCGATACACCTGCCTGTAGTCACCCGTCAATTCCCTTATTATAGCTGGAAAGACGTAAGAGCATATTATCTTCAGAAACTGCACGAGTTAAACGCAGATCCCGGCCGGGACATGTTTACGTATCTGAAGGATTTGCAATAAGTGCTGGCCTAGACCAGCACGCCGCCGCCATCGACGGTAATACACTGCCCGGTGCTATAGGGCTGGCAAAGCAGATAAAGATAGGTAAGAGCGATATCTTCCGGCTCGCCGACCTTCCTGACGGGCAGCGCAAGGCTGGTTTGTTCGTACAACCGTTGCCGGTCTTCGGGTGAAAACGCATTCCACAGGTTTGTCCTGACAACACCGGGCACTACGCAGTTGACCCGAATCGGCGCCAGATCCATAGCCAAAGCTCTTGTCAATCCTTCCATCGCGCCGCAGATACTCGACGCTGCCGCCCACCCTTTACTGGGGCGTTGGCCCGCAATACCTCCGGTCAACACAACGGCGCCATCCGGGGCTATGTGAGGCTTTGCATACTTCACTGCCGCAAACGCTCCCCAGTAACGGATATTCCAAAACCTGCGAGCGGCATCGAAATCGGTCTCATCCAGACCGGTAAGTGAAAGATTCTCCCCTGCCGTATAAACCAGGTGATCAAAACCTCCAGTCTGTGTAAAGAATGCTTTTATCGCCAACTCATTGGAAAGGTCTACCGTCATTGCTTTGCTTCCCGCAGGCAGCTGCTGCAATGCTTTTTCGATACGGTCTTTGTTACCCGAAACGATGGTCACGGTGGCGCCTGCCGCCGCCGCCGCTTTTGCTGTTTCCAGTCCAATACCCGAGCTTGCGCCCAGTACGATTACTTTTTTTCCTGTCAGTTGAAACGTTTGCTTGTTCATAATTTCTTTTTATGAAAGCAAAGGTCTACCCCTCCGGGATGGCGCTGCTTACCAAATGTTAAAAAAGGGACTAGCGCATATTTTTCCTGATCCTGCTGAGCGACTGAGGCGTGATACCCAGATAAGAGGCTATATATGCAAGAGGAACGCGCAATGCCACTTCGGGCTGCCGGATCAGAAAGAGCCGGTAACGGCCGGCAGCATCTTCCCCCTGGTAGGCATTTCTGTTGTGTACCTTTAACAGCAGCCCCTGCTGGATAATCTGGTCGATGATCGGCTTCAGATAAGGCAGCTGCCGGTATAGCTCATCGAGCTTTTGGCGCTGAAATACGACAACCGAAATAGCACAGGCAGCCTGTATGCCTTCCCTGGCTGGCGTCCCATTGGTAAAACTTTCAAGGATTGTACAAAACTGGCTTTCCTTCAGAAAGTGATAAGTCACCTCCTGGCCCTTTTCGTTGTAGGTGACAATACGAAGTACCCCCTGCGTGATAAAGAACAGCTGGCGGCAGATACTGTCGTTCTTTACTAACACCTCCCCTTCAGATGCCGTCAAGGTACTGACATGAGCTTCTATTATGGCGACATCGGCGTCGGGAATATCCCGGAAAAGCCTGAGGAACTGGATAAAAGAAGAAAACATCCTTAAAATTAGGGGAAATGCAGCTAAAGGCCGTCTGTCGGCGAACATCCAGTGTAACGAAAGCGGACAGCGCTCCCTACCTGTCAATGACCAACAAATTGGCTTTGAATACAATATAAATTCGGTATCATTTTTTGTGGTTTTTAGACCATGCTAGTAAACTATCTGCTCACCGCCATGCGGAATATCCGCCGTCGACTTGGCTTCACGCTGATCAATGTACTTGGTCTGTCCCTTGGCGTAGCCTCCTGTCTTCTGATCTTTCTGGTAGTTCGATACGAGCTGAGCTACGATGCGTTTAATAAGAAAGCAGACCGGATATACCGGGTCAATCACCATTCCATCGACTATAACCCGCGGGTCTCTCCCGTCGTGGCCCCCGCCATCCGACACGATTTCCCCGAACTGACGGTAGCGCAGTTCTTTTACGATGGGGGAATGATCAAGGTTGGCAATGACCGTTATAACGAATCCAACTTTGCTTTTGCAGACGAATATGTGCCGCGCGTATTTGACTATCAATGGGTAGCCGGCGACCCCAACTCCGCCTTATCGGCGCCCAATTCGGTGGTACTGACGGAACGGATAGCCAAAAAGTATTTCGGCAACAGGGACGCGATGGGGCAAACCATGAACATCCAGGGCCGGTTCAACTGTAAGGTTACGGGTATTATAAAGGACCTGCCTGGCAATACAAGCCTGCCTCTGCCTTTCCTCGTCTCGCTGACGACGATCAAAGCCGATCTTGCCCGGTTCGGCAATGAATACTTTGCCATTCCCGGCGGCAGCTATACGTTTATTTGTCTTCCGGATAACTACTCTATCGACAGGGTAAGAACAAGGATCCATAGCTTTATGGCCAAGAACTGGGGCAAGGATATGGCCGATCACGCGACACTGATCCTGCAGCCGCTGCGGGAGGTGCATTTCGATCAGCGTTATCTGTATATTGACATCAGCTCCACTACATCCCGGCAGACTTATTGGGCCCTTGCCGGCATCGCTTTGTTCATCCTCATCACAGCCTGTATCAATTTTATCAATCTCGCCACCGGCCAGGCCGTCAGCCGGGCCAAAGAAGTGGGCGTAAGAAAAGTATTGGGCGCCCGTCGGCCGCAATTGATCGGACAGTTTATGGGGGAAACCGCCATCCAGGTTGTTGCAGCAGTCCTGCTTGGATTGCTGATCGCCTTTCTGCTGACACCCCGGCTGAGCGTCTGGCTCAACATAGACATTCAATCACAGGAACTACTTGAAACGCCCGTGATGCTTTTATTGCTCGCGTTGACTTTATTGATCATCCCAATGGCAGGTCTTTATCCGGCCTTTGTCCAGTCTGCGTTTCGGCCGGCAATATCCCTTAAGGGAAAGCCCCTTGTCTCCCGCGGCGGTCTTGGACTTCGCAGGGGACTGGTTATATTGCAATTTGGGATCTCACAGCTGATGATCATCGGCAGCATCGTGGTAGCAAGACAGATGGACTTTTTTCAGAACAGAGACCTGGGTTTTAATAAGGACTTCGTTATATCGTTTGATATTCCCGATTCGGCACACCGGCAGGTATTGTGGCAAAAACTCTCCGCTATACCGGGTATCTCCGCCATCAGCTTTAATTCAGGCGCCCCGACCTATGTTAACAACGCCACCAGCTTTCAGGCGCCGCAGCTGGGAGTAACAGGAGAGAATATCACGGAGCTGAAGTTTGTGGACGAACACTTCATACGGATGTATGACATAAAGATGCTTGCGGGCGATACGATCACCAGGGCTTTCAAAAAACCCAAAGACACCTCCTACAATATCGTAGTCAACGAGACGCTGGTGCAGGCATTGAACATCAAAGACCCTCGCACGGCAATTAATCAGATGATAAGAGTCAGCGGGGTTCCCTGTATCATCACCGGTGTGGTACAGGACTTCCAGAGCGAAAGCAAACACAAAAAAAGAAGAGCCGTCGTGATGCTTTATGACGAAAGCAATTTTGGCTCTGCAAGCGTCCGGATCAACCCGGTTGGAATGCACGCCACAATCGACCAGATCGATAAGACATGGTCGTCCCTATACCCACAACTATTGTTCAATTACGAGTTCCTGGATGAGCACATCGCCAGCTTTTATCGACAGGAACAAAAGTTCTACACCGCCTTTTGGCTTTTTTCCTGTATTGCCATCTTTATCGGCTGTCTGGGTCTTTATGGTCTGATCGCCTTTGCCACCATCCAAAGAACGCGGGAGGTCGGTATCCGTAAGGTGCTTGGCGCTTCTATTCCGGACATCCTGGTTCTTTTCAGCAAGGAGTTTGTCTGGCTGATCCTTGCCGCTTTTGTTATTGCAGCGCCGCTGGCATGGCTGGTCATGCATTCCTGGCTCGCGAATTTTGCCTATCAGATCGGCATCGGATGGGAAATATTTGTGATTGCTATTGGCGTCTCCGTGGTCATTGCTGCCCTGACGATCTCTTATAAATCGATAAGAGCGGCGCTGGCCAACCCGACAAAGAGCCTGAGGGTAGACTAGTCCGATAAAAGAGGCCAGTCTTTGAGCAGTCCAATCGAGCATTGGTCTGCTCTCATAGGATCAGATTCTGAAATTGATATTTCACCATGCTCCAAAAATTATCCAGTGCGATAATCCGGGGTTTAAAAAAGGAGATGATCGCGGGCCAGTCTTCATTGCGAAAGATATTCACCGACGGCAGCTGTTTGTAGACCATACTCATCCGTCGGCCGTGCTCATCGGCGTGATCGACCTTCCATGTCCAATCCTCCTCTTCCAGTGAGTCATAAAGAATCGCCTTAACGCCCCTGAGACGGGCGATATATTCCCCCCTTACGCCCTCATCCGGATGATCCAATACGATCGCTATCGTCGCCTGGCTGCTATCCACATCCGTCTTAAAATGGATATACTTATTGCCCGTTTTGTAGTTTATCCAGCCTATTTCTTCACCATCAGCTGACAATATGGGCTTCATATACCTTCCAAACGCCGTCCAGAATGCCTGCTTCTGTTTTGATATTTCCTGTTTGGTATACATAAACCTACAGATCAAAGATAAAAAGAATCCCCTATACACCGGTATATAGGGGATTTTGCTCCATGAATGCTATCGCACTCCTTGAGCCTTGGAAGACTATTGCTTCAGGATCTTCACTTTTTTCTGCGTACCATCGACACGCGTCAGTACAACAACGTATACGCCCGGCGACAGGGACGACACGGAAACGATATTGTCCGGATTCTGGACTTTCATCACTTCCTGCCCGTTGACATCAAACAGCGTCAGCTGTCTAACCCCTTGGTTCCCGCGGATGACCAGCTGATTCTTCACCGGGTTGGGAGATATCGATAGCGTATTGTCTGTAGCCGAGGACGTTGCCAGCACTGCCGATTGCGTTGCCAATGTGGGTTGGGCTGCCTGTGAAGCTACCGTTGCCGGTGTTGCGGTAATCGTAAAGTAGTTGATATTAAAGCCGCCCGTTGCCGTGGCTATCCCGATGGAATAGCTGCCTGCAGGCAGGCTGACCGTATGGGATACATCGGACCAGTTCTGCCAGCCGCCGGTATTGGGGATCGTCACGGTACCCAGCTGTGTGGCGCCGGCGTCCTTTTCCAGCCGCAGCGTCTCGTTGGAATTGGGGCTGGCAACACGATAGTCTACATAATACGTCCCTGTCGTCGGGATC